>CAZLLV010000001.1:0-4772 GCA_964560325.1 uncultured Thermoanaerobaculia bacterium
GCCACGAGGCGCTCCGCACGACCTTCGAGACGGTCGCCGGCGAGCCGGTCCAGGTCTTCCATCCCGCGGTCGAGGTGCCGTGGGAGGCGATCGACCTCGCGGGCCTCCCCGAGGACGAGCGTCGGCGGGCGATCGCCGCGATCGAGGACGAGGAGGCGACCCGGCCGTTCGACCTGATCCGGGGACCGCTTCTCCGGAGCCGCCTGGCGCGCCTGGCGGACGACGAGCACGTCTGGTTCCTGACCTTCCACCACGTGGTCTTCGATGGCTGGTCGCAGGAGGTCCTGCTCGACGAGCTCGGCCGCCTGTACGACCCCGCCGTGGAGGCGCTGCCGGAGCTGCCGATCCAGTACGCCGACTTCGCCGCCTGGCAGGAGGAGGAGCTCTCGGGCGAGCGCCTGGAGCGGCTCGTCGGCTTCTGGAGCCGGGAGCTCGACGGCTACCCGACGGTCCTGCGCCTGCCCACCGACGCCCCCCGGCCGGCGCGCCAGAGCTTCCGGGGGGCCACGGTCGCCGCGGCGCTCACCGCCGGCGCCTGGAGCCGCGCCGAAGCCCTGGCCGCCGAGGAGGGTGCGACGCCGTTCATGGTCTTCCTGGCGGTCTGGATGACCGTGCTCCACCGCCTCTCCGGCGTCGACCGGCTGGTGGTCGGCACGCCGAGCTCCGGCCGCTCCCACCCGGACGCCGAGGGGCTGATCGGCAATTTCGTCAACACCCTGCCCGTCGGCGCCGACCTGTCCGGCGACCCGACCTTCCGGAAGCTCCTGGGACGGGTGCGGGACCGTACCGTGGCGGCCGCCGCCCACGAGGAGCTGATGTTCGAGCAGATCGTCGAGGCGCTCGACCCGGAGCGCCACCCGAGCTTCAGCCCGCTGGCCCAGGTCGCGATGGCGGTCGAGCGCTTCAACCTGGAGGCGCGCGAGCTGGCGCCCGGTCTCACCGCCGAGGCCCGGCCGTCGGTGGTCCGCACCGCGAAGGTCGACCTCACTCTCTTCGTCCGGCCGGCGCCCACCGGCGCGCGGCTGGTGCTGGAGCACGCCACCGACCTCTTCGGCCGGGAGACCGCCGAACGCTGGCTGGCCTACGTCGGCCGGCTGGCCGAAGGCGCCCTCGCCGACCCCGATCGACCGCTCTCGGAGCTGCCGCTGACGGCGGAAGAGGAGCGGCGCCTCCTCCTCGAGGCGTGGCCGCTCCCCCTCGACCCCGCCGACGCGCCCCGCCCGGCCGCCGCGGCCGCGCGGTGGGAGACCGGCCTGCCCGCCGCCTTCGCCGAGCGCGCCGCCGAGACCCCGGACGCGGTGGCGGTGGAGGGG
This sequence comes from uncultured Thermoanaerobaculia bacterium, assembly GCA_964560325.1. Lineage (GTDB taxonomy): Bacteria > Acidobacteriota > Thermoanaerobaculia > Multivoradales > DATKCC01 > CAZLLV01. The sequence continues at coordinate 1,314 of CAZLLV010000001.1, forward strand.
CACGGCGGGCTCGACGGGAGGAGGGGGGGCGCCTCCCTGACCTACGGCGGGCTCGATCGGCGCTCGGCGGCGCTCGCGGCCCGGCTGGCCGCCGCCGGAGTCCGGCGCGGCATGCCGGTGGCCCTGGTCCTCGACCGCTCGCCGGAGCTGGTCGTGGCGCTCCTGGCGGTGCTCCGGGCCGGCGGCGTCTACGTGCCCCTCGACCGCTCGTACCCGGAGGAGCGCCGGCGCCTGATGATCGAGGACGCCGGCGCCCGCCTGCTGCTCACCACGGAGGCGCTGGCCGACAGCCTGGGCGACCTCGGCGGCGTCGAGGTGCTGCGGATCGGTGCAGCGGAGGACGCCGCTCCGGCCGGCGACCCCGCCCCGGCCGCCGCCGCCGGCCCCGACGACCCGGCCTACGTGATCTACACCTCCGGCTCCACGGGTACGCCAAAGGGCGTGGTGGCGAGCCACCGCGGCGTCGCCCGGCTGGCGCTGGGCGCCGACTTCGTCGCGCTCGGCCCGGACGAAACGTTCCTCCACCTGGCGTCGATCTCCTTCGACGCCGCGACCCTGGAGGTCTGGGGGCCGCTCCTCACCGGCGGCCGGGTCGCCCTCTTCCCGGCGGAGACTCCGTCGCCGGCGGCGGTTCGGGCCGCCCTCGCCCGCCACCGGGCGACCCGGTTGTTCCTGACCACCGCGCTCTTCAACCAGCTCGCCGAGGAGCCGGAGGCGATCCCGGACAGCCTGCTGCACCTCATGACCGGCGGCGAGCAGGCGAGCCCGGCGGCCTTCCGGGCGGTGCTCGCCGCCCGCCCCGGCCTGGCGCTGTCGAACGTCTACGGTCCGACCGAGAACACCACCTTCAGCACCCACCGCCCGGTGCCTGGAGCGGAGGACGGCCCTGGGTCGATCCTGGACGCGATCAAGGCGCCGCCCCCCATCGGCCGGGCGATCGCCGGCTCGACCTGCTGGGTCCTCGATCGGGCGCTCCGCCCGGTTCCGACCGGCGTCGAGGGCGAGCTCCTGGTGGGCGGCGACGGTCTGGCCCAGGGCTACCTGGGGCGGCCGGCCCTCACCGCCGAACGCTTCGTGCCTCACCCCTTCGCCGCCCGTCCCGGCGAGCGCCTCTACCGGACCGGCGATCTGGTGCGCTGGCTTCCGGGCGGCGACCTCGACTTCCGGGGCCGGAACGACTTTCAGGTCAAGATCCGCGGCTTCCGCATCGAGCCCGGCGAAGTGGAGAAGGCGCTGGGGGAGGTGCCGGGGGTGGAGAAGGCCCTGGTGGTGGTCCGGCCGGTGGCCGGCGAGCCGGCCCTGGTCGGCTACTACGTCTCCGGGTCCGGGGACGGGTCGGGCGCCGGAGCCCCGCCCGACGCGGTGCGCGAGAACCTCCGCTGGCGGCTGCCGCCCTTCATGGTCCCGGCGGCGCTGGTCGAGATGGAGGCGTTCCCGGTCAACGCCCAGGGCAAGATCGACCGCGCCGCCCTGCCGGAGCCCGACCGCTCGTCGGAGGCCACGGGCACCGAGTACGCGACACCGCGAACGCCCCTCGAGGAGGAGATCGCGGCCCTCTGGAGCGAGGTGTTGAAGATCGACCGGGTGGGGATCCACGACGACTTCTTCGCGCTGGGCGGGCACTCGCTACTGGCGACCCGGATCCTGGCCCGCCTGGCCGACGACTTCGGCGTGGAGGTGCCCCTCGCCGACCTGTTCGAAGCGCCCACCGTGGCCGGTCTCGCGACCGCCCTCGGCACGCTGATGCTGGATGACATGGAAGACCTGGAAGAGATCGAGGACGTATCGTGAGCCAAGAGACGAAAGCCCAAGCCCTGACGCCCGAAGAGCTGTCGCGCCTCGCGATGGCGCGCCGCAAGCGGCGCAGCGCGGAGGAATCCACCCCGAAGCGGCAGGCGATTCCACGCCGTGCGCCGGGCGACGGCCCGGTGGCCGCGTCGTTCGCCCAGCAGCGGCTCTGGCTGCTCGACCGGCTCCAGCCCGGCTCGGCCGCCTACGTGATGCCGTTCTCCTACCGGCTGCGCGGCCGGCTCGATCGGGCGGCGCTCGCGGGCTCGCTCGCCGAGCTGGCGCGCCGGCACGAGTCGCTCCGTACCACCTTCGGCGAGGAGGACGGCCAGCCCGTGCAGCGGATCGCGCCGCCGGAGGAGGCTCGATTCGAGCTGGCCCTCGAAGATCTGCGCGCGGTTCCAACGCCCGAGCGCGAGGCGACGCTGGCCGAGCGCCTCGGCGCGGAGTCCGCCCGCCCCTTCGATCTGGCCGCGGGGCCGCTCGCCCGTGCGGTGCTCTTCGCGCTGGCGGACGACGACCACCTGCTCTTCCTCCACTTCCACCACGTCATCTTCGACGGCTGGTCGCTCGGCGTGCTCTGGCGCGAGCTGGCGGAGCTCTACGCGGCGCCCTACGCGGAGCGTACCGAGGGGCGGCCGTCGCCGCTGCCGGAGCCGAAGCTCCAGTACGCCGACTTCGCTCTCTGGCAGCGCGAGCGCATGGAAGGGCCGGAGCTCGAGCGCCATCTCGCCTACTGGCGCGAGCGGCTGGCCGATCCGCCGGCCGCCCTCGAGCTGCCGACCGACCGCCCGCGGCCGGGCCGGCCGAGCGATCGGGGCGCGATCGCCGCGCTCGACCTGCCGGCCGACCTCGTCGCCGACCTCAGGACCCTCGCCCGCGAGCGCGGCGGCAGCCTGTTCATGGCGCTTCTCACCGCCATGCAGGTGCTGCTCGCGCGGCTCGCCGGCCAGGACGACCTGCTGATCGGCGTGCCCGACGCCGGCCGCACGCGGACCGAGCTGGAGGACGTGGTCGGCTTCTTCGTCAACGCCCTGACGGTGCGCGCGAAGGTGGGCGAGGCGGAGAGCTTCGCCGATCTCTTCGACGCCACCCGCCGGGAGGTCCTCGGGGCGACGGCGCACCAGGACGTGCCGCTCGAGAAGCTCCTCGAAGAGCTCCAGCCGGAGCGCTCGGTGAGCCGCGCGCCGCTCTTCCAGGTGATGTTCAACATGGTCGACCTGGGCGCGGAGCAGCCGTCGCTCCCCGGCCTCGACGTCGAGATGGTCGACAGCTGCTTCAACCCGGCGAAGTTCGACTTCACGCTCTACGCGGAGACCCGCGGAGAACGGGTCCACCTCGACCTGCTCTACAGCGTCGATCTCTTCGACGCGCCGCGGATGGAGGCGATGCTCGACGCTTTCGAGCACCTGCTCCGGCAGGTCGCCGAGCGGCCGGAGGCGAAGGTCGCGGAGCTGTCGCTCGTCACGCCGCGCACCCGCGCCGTGCTGCCCGATCCGAGGGCGCCGCTCGGGACCGAGTGGCACGGCCCGATCCACGACGCTCTGACCCGCAGCGCGGAGGCGGCCCCGGAGCGGCCGGCCGCGGTCGACCGATGGGGGGAGACGACGTACGGGGAGCTGGAGACCCGGTCGAACCGGCTGGCCCACCGGCTGCGCTCGGCCGGCGTCG
>CAZLLV010000002.1:0-3299 GCA_964560325.1 uncultured Thermoanaerobaculia bacterium
GCACCTTCCGGGACGCCACCGCCGAGAGCGGCCTGGGCGAGAGCGACCTGGGCCACACCGACTGCTCCGTGGGCGACGTGGACGGCGACGGCCTGCTGGACCTGGCGGTGGCCAACTCCTACGACTGGAGCCGCCGGGAAGCCACCCTGGTGGAGCCCTGGAAGGACAACCACCCGAACCAGCTCTTCGTAAACGTTGGTGGCCTGCGCTTCCGGGACGCGAGCCTGAGCTCCGGCATCCGGAACCTCAACGGCTTCCGGCCGCCGCGGGACGGCGCCGCCACCATCACCTGGGCCCTGGCCCTGGTGGACTACGACCAGGACGGGGACCTGGACCTGCTCCAGGCCGACGATCAGGGGGGCCTCCTCCCCCCGGAGGAGCCGAGCCGCGGGCTGATCCAGGTCCTGAACAACGACGGCACCGGCCGGTTCACCTCCGTGACCCATCGGGTGGGCACGGACCTGCCCGGCACGTCCTGGATGGGCTTCGCGTTCGCCGACTTCGACTGCGACGGCCACATGGACTTCTTCGCCACGAACATGGGCGACTACGCTTTCTCGGCTCTGGACCTGCCCTTCACCCGCGGGCTCCTCTCCTCCCGGGCCTTCCTCGGAACCTCCGAGGGCGGCTTCGTGGATGCCGGGCCCGGGCCGCTCCGGGCCACCCCCTTCGGCTGGTCGGTGATGGCGCCGGACCTGGACAACGACGGCGACCCGGACGTGGTCTTCTTCGGCAGCCTGGACGGCACCATCCACACCATCACCGCCGACAACCCCGGGGCCGTCCTCCTCAACCCGGACTGCTCCGCCCTCTTCGAGGCCGACCTGGACGCCCTCGCCGTGGACCACACCCGGCGCAACGTCCATGGCGGCGCCACCGGCGACCTGAACCGGGACGGCTTTCCGGACCTGGTGACCGTCTCCGCATTCCTGATCCCGGAAGAGGTTCCCCTGAAGCCCTACCCCGTCGAGCACGGCAGCCCCTTCGATGCCACCGCCTGGTACGTCGAGACTTTCTCCCCGACCGGAGACGGCGCCTTCACCTGGAACGGCTTCGAGTTCCCGGACGGGCGCCTGGCCGTGGAGATCAACGACGGCAACGACAACGGCTGGGTCGAGGTCCGCACGCTGGGGACCGTGGGTCTGCTGCCGGACGGGCGGGTCAACCGGGACGGCGTCGGCGCCGTGATCCGGGTGACCCCCGAGGGGGGCCGGACCACGCTGCGCCCCGTCCTCGGCGGATCGAGCTTCGCCTCCCAGGACGCCCTGGCGCAGCTCTTCGGGCTCGGCCGGGCCCAGACCGCCACGGTGGAGATCCTGTGGCCCGGGGGCACCGTCAACCGCCTCCACGACGTCAGGGCCGGCGAGCGGATCGTCTTCCCCGAGATCCCGTGCGACCCCCGGGACCCGTCGCTGGGCCGCCCGTCGCTGGACCGGAACTACCGCTCGTGCGTGGCCGGCGCCCTGGAGGCGCTCCGGGATCGGGGCCTGCTCTCCCGGAGCCTCGCCGACCGCTTCCTGGCGAGCGCGCTCCCGGCCCGGACCGGGTCGGAGCGGCGCGATGCCGGGTCGACTCCGCACCTTTAGGTTGGAGCTTGACGGATGCCTATAGAGAAAGTCTCCTTGCTGGACGAGAAGCAAGCGCACCGTATTCTCGTCGAGTGGACTGGGACGCAGGAGGCGTACGACCGGACGGAGACGGTCTGGGGACTGATCGAGAAGCAGGCTCAGGCGCATCCGGAGCAGACGGCGATCATCGATGGCGAGGCGGAGATCGACTACGAGCGTCTGACGGAGCGGGCGAACGCGATTGCGGGTGAGCTCGTGGTTCGGGGCGTGGAGCCGGGGTCGTTGGTCGGGGTGTGCATGAGTCGCACGTGGGAGCTCGTGGCGACCCTGGTGGGGGTATTGCGCGCGGGGTGTGCGTACGTGCCGTTGGATCCGGCGTACCCGCGGGAGCGGGTGCGCTACATGCTGGAGCACGCTCGTGCAGTAAGCGCCATCGTCGACCACGAGAATAGGGCAGAGCTCTGCGAGGGGGTGCTCGAGCTCGTACGGCTCGATGAGGTCGGGGAGTGGACGGCGGACGGCGTGGCTGTGATGTCGGGGAGGGGGCCGTCGGCGAGGGACTTGGCGTATGTCATCTACACATCGGGTTCGACAGGGCGACCGAAGGGGGTCGCCGTCGAACATCGAAGCGTTGTAGCGATGAGCCGGTCGATGCGCAACTTGCTGGATGACCAGGAGCTGGCAGGTGTGCTGGCGGCTGCCTCTGTCTGTTTCGACGCCTCGGTCTTCGAAATCCTGGGTACATTGTCACTTGGCGGGACGGTGGTGCTGGCGGAGAACGTGCTGGCGCTGCTGGAGCTGCCGGCGGCGGACCGGGTGAGGACGTGCATCATGGTCCCCTCGGCGATGCAGGCGTTGCTCGCGGCCGGACGGCCGCCCGAGGGAATCCGTTGTCTCGCTCTTGGGGGCGAAGTGCTCAAACGGTCGCTGGTGGACCAGCTTCACGCGCTGGAGCCAGGGCCGCGGATCGTAAACATATATGGGCCGACCGAGGACACGGTCTTTTCCACGGCTACCGAGGTTTCTGCAGGTGTGGAGACGATCACGATCGGCAAGCCGGTGTCGAACTCTCGGTCATACATCCTGAACGATTCCATGCAGCCGGTTCCTGTTGAGGTACCAGGAGAGCTGTACCTGGCGGGAGACCAGCTGGCGCGCGGATACCTGCACGACGAGGAGCTTACGAAGGAGCGGTTTATCGAGGTGGATCCGACCGGGCCGATCGCGGAGGAGCGGCTGTACAAAACAGGAGATTTGTGCCGGTGGAGGGAAGACGGCGAGATCGAGTTCCTGGGCCGGGTCGACCAGCAGGTGAAAATCCGAGGCTTCCGGGTAGAGCTCGAAGAGATCGAGTCGACGCTGGAGTCGATGCAAGGCGTGGACGGCGCAGCGGCGGCGGTCGTGGACGGGGGCGGCGGCCAGAAGATGCTCGTGGTGTATGTGGTGAGCCGGGACGAGGCGGTGACCAGTGAGGCGGTGCGAGCGTACCTGGCGGAGCGGCTGCCCAAGTACATGCTGCCTCAGGTCGTGATGCACCTCGAGGAGCTGCCCCGGTTGCCCAACGGCAAGCTCGACCGCAAGCAGCTCCCGAAACCGCGCGAAGACCTCGCCCCTCGCTCCGGCGCCGACGTCACCAGCGACGCCGGAGGCCTGGTGCACCGTCTGGCGGGCCTCTCGAAGGACGAGCGGCATGCGGCCCTGCTGTCGATCATTCGAGGCGAGATCGCGTTT
>CAZLLV010000003.1:0-7595 GCA_964560325.1 uncultured Thermoanaerobaculia bacterium
CCGGCACCGGTACCGGCTCCGGGGCGTCGACCACCTGGACCGGGGCTTCGTCCCCTGACCCGTCGTCGGAGGTGACGAACCGGGTGCGGAGCGCCTCGTGGCGCTCGACCACGTCGGAGAGCGCGCCGGCCAGGGCCGCCGGGTCGAGGGGGCCGTCGATCCGGTAGCCGCGGCCGATCACGTACGCCGCGGTGCCCGGGGCCAGGCGGTCGAGGAACCAGAGCCGCTCCTGGGTGAAGGAGAGGGGGAGCGGCCCGTCCCGATCCACCGGCTCGATCCCCCCGCGGTCGTCGCCCGCCTCACCGCCCGCCATGCGGGCCGCCAGCTCGGCCACCGTCGGCCCGCCGAAGAGCTCGGCCAGCGGCACGTCGACGCCGGTGGCGTCGCGCAGCCGGGAGAGCACCCGGGTCGCCAGCAGGGAGTGGCCGCCCAGGTGGAAGAAGTCGTCGTGGACGCCGGGGGTGTCGATCCCCAGCACCCCGGCCCAGATGCCCGCCACCAGCTCCTCCGCCGGGTCCCGGGGGGCGACGCGCTCGCCGCGGTTCGGGTCGGAGACCTCCGGCGCGGGCAGCGCCCGGCGATCGACCTTGCCGTTCGGCGTCAGGGGGATCTCCGGGATCGCCACGAAGCGCCAGGGCACCATGTAGTCGGCCAGTCGCTCGCCGGCCCAGCCGGCCAGCGCGTCGGCGGTGGGAGCGTCCTCACCCTGGCCTCCTGGGCCGGCCGGAGTGACGTAGGCGACCAGCCGGGTGTCGCTCTCGCTCGTCCGGCCGTTGCCGGTGACAGCGACCACCACCGCCTCGCCCACGCCGGGGTGCTCGGCCAGCACCGACTCGATCTCCCCCAGCTCCACCCGGAAGCCGCGCACCTGCACCTGGTGGTCGATCCGCCCCAGGAACTCGATCCGGCCGTCCGCCAGCCACCGGGCCAGGTCACCGGTCCGATAGATCCGGGCACCGGGTACCGCCGCGTCCGGATCGGGCAGGAACGCCTCGGCGGTCCAGGCCGGGCGCCCCCGGTAGCCGCGGGCCAGGCTCGACCGGGCACCGAGGTCGGCGACGTACAACTGCCCGGGCACGCCGGCCGGCACCTCCCGCCCGTTCCGGTCCAGGACGCGGGCGCCCAGGCCGGCGATCGGGCGGCCGATCGGGGGCGGCGTGCGCTCGCCGGGCGACACCGCGCCGGCGGTGGCCACCACCGTCGACTCGGTGGGGCCGTAGTGGTTGACCAGCGCGAACGGCAGGCCCTCCGGCGGCGGCCGGTGGAGGCGGTCGCCGCCGGTCAGGAGCGCTCGCAGGCGCAGGCCCTCCGGCACGCCCCGCGCGCGGATCGAGTCGAGCACCGCCTCGGCGAGCGGGGTGGCGAGGAAGGTGAGGGTGATCCCCTCGTCCGCCAGCCACGCGAGGAGCTTCTCCGGATCGGAGCGCAGCGCCGCCGGCGGCACGTGGAGCGCCGCCCCGGCGGACAGCGCCGGCCAGAGCTCCCAGACCGCGGCGTCGAAGCCGGGACCGGCCAGGAGCGTCGCCCGCTCCTCTCCGCCCGGGTCCCACCGATAGGCGTCCAGGTGCCAGGCGACCAGGTTGGCGAGGCCCCGATGGGTGAGCTCCACTCCCTTCGGGCGGCCGGTGGAGCCGGAGGTGTAGATGACGTAGGCCAGGCGCTCCCCATCCAGGTCCGGGTGAAGCGCGGCGAGGCGGTCGGGGACGAGGGCCTCTCCCTCCGCGGCGCTCGCGTCGAGCACCGGCGGCGTGCTCTCCGGCAGCCGGTCCGCGAGGTCCTCCCGGGCGACCACGGCGACGGCCCCCGAGTCCGCCAGCAGGTGGGCGATCCGTTCCGCCGGGTAGTCGGGATCGATCGGCAGGTAGGCGCCCCCGGCGGCGGTCACGGCGAGGGCGGCGATCGCGGTCTCCGGCGAGCGGCCGGTGAGGGTGGCGACCACCGGCTCGCTCTCCTGGCCGCCTTCCCGGCCGAGGCGCCAGCCGGGGAGATCGGTGAGCTTCCGGGCGAGGGCGCCGGCCCGGGCCGCCAGCTCGCCGTAGGTCAGGGTGGACTCGGCGGTGACCACCGCCGGCACGCCGGGGTTCTCCCGGGCCCGGCGGAGCACCCGGAGGGGCACCGGCTCGACCGTCTCCCGCGCCGGCGCCGGCCCGTCCCCCCAGGCCCGGATCTGCACCCGTTCGGCCTCGGTCAGGAGCGGCAGGGCGGCGAGGGGGCGGGACGGGTCCTCGATGGCGCCCCGCAGGATCACCTGATAGTGCCCCCACATCCGCTCCACCGTGCCGCGGTCGAGGATCGCGGTCGAGAGCTCCCAGACCATGGTCAGGAGCTCGTCGCCGCGGGCCTTGCGGCCGACCCGCTGCTCCGCCATCGGCTTCACCACCACGTTGAGGTCCGACTTGGCCGAGCCGTTGTGCCACTCCCAGAGGTCGCCGGTGAGGCCGAGCTCGGGCATCTCCAGGTCGGGCACCGCCGCGTCGTGGAAGCTGAACAGCACCTGGAAGATCGGGTTGCCGGAGAGGTCGCGCTCCGGCTGGATCTCCTGCACCAGGCGCTCGAACGGCGTGTCCTGGTGGAGGTGCGCCTCCAGGGTGGTGGAGCGCACCCGCTCCAGGAGCTGCCGGAAGCTGATCCCCGCCTCCGGCCGCTCGCGCAGCACCACCGTGTTGACCACCATGCCGACCAGGGCCTCGGTCTCCCGCAGGCGGCGGTTGGCGAGGCCGCTGCCGAGCAGGACGTCCTCCTGGCCGGTGTAGCGGTGCATCAGGGTGTAGAAGGCGGAGAGCATGGTCATGAACAGGGTCATCCCCTGCTCCCGGCCGAAGCGCCGGATGCCGGCGTAGAGCTCCCCCGGCATGTCGACCCGCAGGGCCTCGCCCCGGAACTCGTGGGCGCGGGGCCGGGGGCGGTCGGTGGGGAGCGCCAGGACCGGCAGCTCCGGCAGCCCGCCGCTCTCGTCGGGCGCCAGGGCGCGGCGCCAGTACGCGAGCTGGCGCTCGAAGGCCGGACCCTCCATCCAGTCGTGCTGCCAGGCGGCGAAGTCGGCGTACTGGACGGGGAGCGGCGGCAGGATCTCGCCCCGGTAGAGGGCCTGGAGGTCGCGCAGGTAGACCGCCAGCGACCAGCCGTCGTGGATGAAGTGGTGCTCCACCTGGAGGAAGAGGTGGTCGTCGGCGGCGAGCTCGAAGACCCGGGTGCGGAAGAGGGGCAGGGTGAGCACGTCGAAGCCGCGCCGGATCTCCCGGCGCACCCAGCGCTCCGCCTCCGGCTGGCGGCGCTCGGGCGGCAGGGCGGTGAGGTCGATGCGGGGCAGGTCGACCTCGTACGGCGGGTGGATCTCCTGGACCGGCCGGCCGTCGACCGCCGGGAAGGTGGTGCGCAGCACCTCGTGGCGCTCGACCACGCCGGTGAGCGCCCGGCGCAGGCGCTCGATCTCCAAGCCCCCCCGGAAGCGGATCGAGAACTGGAAGTTGTAGGCGATGGCGTGGGGGGCGAGCTGGATCAGGAACCAGACCCGCTCCTGGGGGAAGGAGACCGGCAGCGGTCGTCCGTCTCTGGGCACCGGCCGGATCGGCGGCAGCTCGTCGGGCTCGACCCCCTCCACCGCTTCGCCCGCCGTCGCTTCCGGCGCCTCCAGCCAGGCGGCGAGCCCCGCCACCGTCGGGTGCTCGAAGATCACCAGCAGCGGCACCTCCCGCTCCAGATCCTCACGCACCCGGCCGGCGATCTGGGTGACGACCAGGGAGTGGCCGCCGAGGGCGAAGAGGTCGTCGTGGCGCCCCACCCGGTCGACGCCCAGGAGCTCGCCCCAGATCGCGGCCAGCGCCTCCTCGGTCTCCCCCCGGGGCGCCGCGTACTCGGTGTCGAGCTCGGGCCGGTCGCCCCCCGGGTCGGGGAGGGCCCGGCGGTCGACCTTGCCGGTGGGTGCCATCGGCAGGGCGTCGAGGGTGACGAACGCCTGGGGCAGCATCGCCTCCGGCAAGCGGTCGGCCAGGAAGCGGCGCAGCGCCCCGGCGGTCGGTCCGGCGCCGTCCCGGGGCACCACGTAGGCGATCAACCGGTCGTCGTCGCCTCCGCGGGCGTCGCCGCCACCCTCGCCGCTCCGCAGGTCGACCACCGCGCTCCGTACGTCGGGGTGCTCGGTGAGCACCGCCTCGATCTCCCCGAGCTCGATCCGCACGCCCCGGACCTTCACCTGGTGGTCGGCGCGGCCGTGGAAGGTGAGGGCCCCGCCCGGCAGTCGGCGGCCCAGGTCGCCGCTCCGGTAGAGCCGGGCGCCCGGGTCCTCCTCCGTCGCCTCCGGGTCGGGGACGTAGCGCTCGGCGGTGAGCGCCGGGCGCCCCAGGTAGCCCCGGGTCAGGCCGACGCCGCCCAGGCAGAGCTCGCCGCTCTCGTCCGCCGCCACCGGGCGCAGGTCCGGGCCGAGGACGCGCACGATCCCGCCGGAGATCGGCCGGCCGATGGGCGGTCCGCCAGCCGTGCCGTCGAAGGGCGCCTCGTAGCGGTGGGCGGTGATGTAGATGGTCGCCTCGGTGGGGGCGTAGGCGTTGTAGAAGCGCCGCCCCGGCGCCCAGCGCGCGGCGGTGGCCGCCGAGCAGGTCTCGCCGCCCACCACGATCGATTCGAGATCCGGCAGCTCGACCCCCTCCGGCACCTTGTCCAGGAGCGACGGCGGGATCGCCAGGGTGGTGATGCGCCGCGTCCGCAGCTCCTCGCCCAGCGCCTCGCCGGAGAGCAGGGTCTCCCGCGGGGTGAGCGCCAGCTCGGCGCCGGTGGCCAGCGCCGTGAAGATCTCCAGCACCGAGGCGTCGAACGACAGCGAGGCGAGCTGGATCACCCGGCTCTCCGGGGTCACCGCCAGCAGGCGCGCGTTCTCCTCGACCACCCGCACCGCGCCCCGGTGCTCCACCATGACCCCCTTCGGGCGGCCGGTGGAGCCGGAGGTGTAGATCACGTAGGCCAGGTCGTCCGGTCCGATCTCGGCGTCCGGAGCCGCGCCGTCCGCCGCCTCCTCCACGTCGTCCAGCAGCAGCACCGAGGCGCCCGAGGTCAGGCCCGCCGGCAGCTCGCCCGCCAGGCCCGTCCGCGTGAGGAGCACCCGGGCGCCGCAGTCCCGCCACATGAAGGCCAGCCGCTCCTCCGGGTAGCCCGGGTCGAGGGGCACGTAGGCGCCGCCGGCCCGGAGCGCGCCGAGCAGGCCGGCGACCATCTCGAAGGAGCGGTCGACGGCCAGGCCGACCGGCTCGCCCCGCTCGATCCCGAGGGCCCGCAGCCGGCGGGCGACCGCCGCCGAGCGGCGCTCCAGGTCGCCGTAGCTCCAGCACTCGCCGCCGAGCGTGACCGCGGTGCGTCCGGCGTCGCCTCCTGCTCGGCCGAAGACCTGACCGAAGACCTGGCCGAGAAACAGGGAGCAGAGGGTCGCCCCGGCGCTCGGAGCGGAGACTGCGGGGGAATCAGTCAACCGCGGTCTCCTCGTCCGGGAGCACGAACCGCATCGCCGCGTCGCGGTCGGCGCAGGAGGTGTCGAGGCCGGCCGCCGAGCCGGTCGCGAGGAACCGGGTCACCAGCTCCTCCGTGCAGGTGCCGGCGTCGACGTGGAACCCCTCGGCGAGGACCACATGGCGGCCGTTGGGCAGGTGGGAGGCGACTCGCTCGCCCCAGTGGGGGGGCGATACCGGGTCGCGGTGGCCGGAGAGGATGAGCACCGGCGCGTCCGAGCGCACCGGCTCGGCGTAGCCCTCCGGCAGCTCGCCCCGGGGCCACAGGGCGCAGGCCCGGCGCTGCTGGTCGACCCGGTAGGTGCCGAGGAAGGTGCCCTCGGCCAGGCGCCGGGCTTCGGCTCCGTCGATCAGCGGGTCGTCCTCGGAGCAGACGACGGACAGGTACGCGCCCACCGACAGCACCTGGCTGCCCGCCAGGGCCTGCCGGAGCCGCAGGACCAGCTCGGTGAGCTGCCGGTAGTCGCCGGCGTGGGAGTCGGCGATGAGGCGGGGGATGAGGATCGCCTCCTGGTCGTAGAGGCGCCAGCGGATCTCCTCGTCGAACAGGTGGCGGTCGAGGGTGATCGTGACCGGTTCCCCGCCCTCACCGACCGAGGGGTCCTCGATCGCCACCTCCGCCGGCTCTTCGTCGAGGCGCCGCCAGGTGGCCCAGAACCTCTCCTCCAGGTCCGGGTAGCTCTCGGCGCACACCGGGTCGGCGGCGCACGACTCGAACAGCAGGTCGAGGGCGCGCTGGGCGTCGGGCGCGTGGTGGGTGGGAATCGCCATGCCGGTGGGCACGGCGCCGGACAGGACGGCGCTCGCCACCCGCTGCGGGTGGCGGCGCAGGTAGACCAGGGCGACCCGGGAGCCGTAGGAGAGCCCGAACAGGTGGACCCGTTCGTAGCCCAGGGCCGCCCGCACCGCGTCCAGGTCGTCCGCCGCGTCCGGGGTGGTGTAGTGGCGGGGGTCGATCCCCTCCGCCTCCAGGCGCTCGAGGCAGGCTTCGACCGCCGCCGGCGGGAACTGATCGCCGAGCACGGCGTGGGGGTCGGCGGTCGGCTCGCCGGGGCTCTCACCGCCGGTGAGGGGGCAGCGCAGGAGCCCGGAGCCGCCGGTGCCCCGCTGGTCGACCAGCACCAGGTCGTGCCGGTCGCGGATCGGCTCGAAGAGGCGGGCGAAGGCGGTGGCCCCCGCCACCGCGCTCTGCCCGGGACCGCCGACCAGGGCGAAGATCGGGGCGGGTTTACCCCCGGAATCGTCGGCCCCGGAATCCGACCCGAGTCGGGCGGGGATCACCGCCACCCGGAGGTCGATCCGCCGGCCCTCCGGCGCGGCCCCCTCCTGTCGATTCTCCGGAACCGAGACCGTGCCGCAGTGGGCCGGTGCCTCGAGGCCGGGGAGCTCGCAGGGCGAGAAGCCGGGCGCGAGCGCGGCGCTCTCCTCGGCGTCCCCGGCGTCCTCCGCTTCGCCGCCGTCCCCGCCGGGGGTCTCGCCGCCGTCCAGCAGCTTCGCCGCCTCGGCGGCCAGGTCGATGGCGTTCAGCCGCTTCTCCTCCGGCAGGGGTTTGTTGACGTGCATGAAGAGGTGGGGCTCGGGCGGCGGCCCGCTCTCCCACCGGGTGCCGGGGGCGTAGAGGCTGAAGGTGTCCCAGCCGCTCTCCTCCTCGTCGGTGAACCCCAGGGCACCCTGGTAGAGGTCGGCCACCCGGTTCGAATCGGTCCAGAAATGCATCGCCCGCTCGTCGGGCACGAGCGCTGTCGCCGTCTTCGCGTCCTCCTCGGTCTCGCGGCCGAGCATCGGCCCCCAGACCACGTAGAGCTTCAGGTTGTCGTCATCCGTCTTCTGCATCAGATACCGGTGCACCACACGGGCGCTCCTGAGGCAGATCGCTCAGGTGGGGGAGAGGAGCATGACGACGCGCACCGCATCTTCGTGGCGGTTGAACGCGTCGCGCAGCTCCTCGGGCTCCGCGGACAGGGGGTGAAGCTCGGAGGTCACCGGCGCCGGCCGCTCGTCGCCGGGCTCGCCGATGCGCTCGAGCTCGAAGCGGTGGTGGTTCACGCCGCCCTCGACGAACTCGCCGGTCATCGTGGCGCCGTCCTCGGACAGGGTGCC
>CAZLLV010000004.1:0-5034 GCA_964560325.1 uncultured Thermoanaerobaculia bacterium
CGCCGGCCTCGACCGCGCGCCGCGCTACGAGCACGGCAACGGCGGCCTCACGCCCGATCGCGAGCAGGAGCACTACGAGGGCTACGAGAAGGCGTACGAAGAGAGCCACATGTACAGCCGCCCCGACTACCGGGGCCGGGGCTGGGGCGCCGGGTCGGCCGAGCGGGAGCCGACCGGGGAGCTCGGCCGTCTCGACGAGCTGAAGGACTACGAGGTCGCCTCGCACGATCCCGATCCGCGTGGCTGGCCGGTCGTCGGCTCCGACGGACGCGAGATCGGAAAGGTCGAGCACCTGATCGGCGACACGGGTCAGATGCAGGTGCGCTACCTGACGGTCACGGTCGACCGGAGCCTGCTGCGGGACGAGGAGCGCCAGGTCCTGGTGCCGATCGGCCACGTCGATCTCGACCGCGACGACGAGCGGGTGATCGTGAACGCGCTCGACGCCGAACGGGTGCTCGACCTCCCGATCTACGGCGGCGGCAGGATCGAGCCGGATCACGACGCGCGAGCGCACGAGCACTTCCACGCCGGCTATCCGCGCGAGCGGCGCTACGAACACCCCGGCTATCTGCCCACCGGACTCTACGGCACGTCGTCGCAGACCACTGCCCGGACCGGGCGCTGAACGAGAGAAGGGACGGACGACATGGCGAAGATCGATCTGGAGAAGAAGAAGACCGGTGGCATGGGATGGCTTTGGGCGCTGCTCCTCTTGTTGGCGCTCGTACTGCTGCTCTGGTGGTTCTGGGGAGCGTCGGACGACGAGCCGGACTACGCCGTCGACGACGAGTACGAAGCGGTCGAGGAGCCGGTCGCGCCGGTGCCCGTGCCGATGGAGGAGGAGGCGATCGCCGGTACCGGACTGCCGGTGGCGCAGATCCTCGCCGACCCTGACGCCTGGTTCGACCGCACGGTGAGCGGCGAGGCCGAGGTCACCGACGTGCCGACCGACCGCGGCTTCTGGCTCGAGCAGGACGGTGAGCGTCTGTTCGCGCTGATCATCGACGGCCCGGCCGAGGTCCCGCTCCACATCCAGACCGGCCAGACCCTCGATCTGACCGACGCCACGGTGTACCGGGCGGACGCGGCGCTCGAGGAGGGCGGCGTCCCCGGTACGCCACTCGACGAAGACACGCGCCGGATCGCCCAGGACGAGGAGGTGGTCCTGGTGGTCGACGAGAGCGACATCGAGATCCTCTGACCACCGGCCCGACCGGCTTTCCGAACCGGCTCCCGAACCGGCGCCCGCGCTCCCTGGCGGGCACGGTCGGGAGCCGTGGTGCGCAGCCGCCGCCCGTGTACAATGGCAGCCGGGCGGCGGCCGTTCCCATCTCAGGCGTTCCCTCTCGCCGCCGCGCACCGACCGAAAGACCCTCCATGAGCGAAACCTCCCCCTTCGCCTCCGTCGAGACGGCGATCCAGGATTTCCGCGCCGGGCGCTTCGTCATCCTGGTCGACGACGAGGAGCGCGAGAACGAGGGCGACCTGGCGATCGCCGCCGAGAAGGTGACGCCCGAGGCGATCAATTTCATGGCCAAGCACGGCCGCGGACTGATCTGCCTGGCGATGACCTCGGAGCGCTGCGACGAGCTCGACCTGCCGTTGATGGTCTCCGACAACACCTCGCCCTACGCGACCGCATTCACCGTCTCGATCGAGGCGCGCGGCAAGATCACCACCGGCATCTCGGCGGCGGACCGGGCGGCGACCATCCGCACGGCGGTCGACCCGGCGACCCGGCCGGAGGACCTGCTGCGGCCCGGCCACGTCTTTCCGTTGCGGGCGGCCAAGGGAGGCGTCCTCAAGCGCGCGGGGCAGACCGAAGCGTCGGTCGACCTGGCGGTGCTCTCCGGCCTCGTGCCCGCCGGCGTGATCTGCGAGATCATGAACGACGACGGCACGATGGCGCGCGTGCCCGATCTCGCCCGCTTCGCGGCCGAGCACGACGTGTCGATGATCACGGTCGCGGAGCTGATCCGCTACCGGCTCCAGCACGAGACGCTGGTCGAGCGGGTCGCGTCGCCCCGGCTGCCGTCGATCTACGGTGAGTTTCAGCTCCACGCCTACCGCTCGCGGGTGACCGGCGAGGAGCACCTGGCCTTCGTCCAGGGCGGACCGATCGATCCCGAGATGCCGGTCCTGGTACGCGTCCACAGCCAGTGCCTGACCGGGGACGTCTTCGGCTCCGAGCGCTGCGACTGCGGCCACCAGCTCCACGGAGCCCTGGAGCAGATCCAGAGCGAGGGCAAGGGCGTGCTCCTCTACCTGCTCCAGGAGGGGCGCGGCATCGGCCTGATCAACAAGCTCCTCGCCTACGAGCTCCAGGAGGCGGGGCACGACACGGTCGAGGCGAACGAGAAGCTCGGCTTCCGGCCCGATCAGCGCGACTACGGGATCGGCGCGCAGATCCTCCGCGATCTCGGGGTGCGGCGGATGCGCCTGATGACCAACAACCCGAGCAAGTACGTGGGCCTCGCCGGCTACGGGCTGGAGATCGTCGAGCGGGTCCCGCTCGAGGTGCCGCCGACCGACGCGAGCCACGCCTACCTGCGGACCAAGCGCGACAAGCTCGGGCATTTGCTCAAGCTGGTGTGATCGCCTCCAGGAGCCGGGCGGCGCTGTCGGTGCCGCTCGGGTAGTCGAGGCGGCGGACGGGGACCTTTCGGGCGAGGTCGGTCAGGAGGTCGAGGCGTCGGGCGGAGCGCCCGAGCGCCGCCGCCGGCGCGCCGGCCACGCCGTGCCCGAGGAGCTCGACCAGAGCGTCGCGCGGGGCGAGGTCCGAGATCGCGACCCCGCCGGAGGCCTCCGGCCGGCGGCGCAGGACGTAGACGGCGGCGAGCGGCCGGTCGGCCGCGGGCGCCGACCCGTCGCCTCGCTCCAGGCCCGCCGGAGAGACCGCCCGCTTCTCGATCGACTCGTGGACGCGGGGCAGCCCCTCGATCGCGACCCCCGCCTCGAGCGAGCGCCGCGCGAGCCCGCTCGGCCAGAGCCGGAGGAGCCGCGGCCCGGGGCTGCACCACCAGTCGCCGCCGGCACGCCGGCGCAACGCCAGCCCGTCGTCCGCCACGAAGCCGCACCCGTGGCGCAGCAGCTCGGCGCACAGGACCGACTTTCCGGCGCCGCTCGGTCCGACGAAGGCGACCGCCAGCTCGCCGGTCGAGACGGCGCTCGCGTGGAGCACCGGCACTCCCTCGGTCTCGAGCCAGAGCGGCAGAGCGTAGGTGAACAGGTAGTGCGGCGCCCCGGTGCCCTCCGCCGTCCACTCGATCTCGAGCGCCCCCGGCGAGACCTCGAAGCGGCCACGGCCGAGGTCCGCCACGTCGAGGCGAAAGCCGCCGGACCGGTGGAATAGCGCGAACCGCCCGCCGGTCTCGGTCGCCGACGACCAGATCTCTTCGTCGCCGGGCGCCGGACGGCGGAGCTCTTCGACGCACCGGTAGGCGACCCGAAGCTCGCGCGCCGGTCCCGGCTCGGCGCCGTCGCCCGCGGGGAGCAGGTACGGCTCGAACGACCGCGGCAGCCGGCCGTGAACCCGCACGCCGAACGCGGCGCCCGAGATCTTCCGCCCGCCGGCCATCTCGGCCTTCTCGGCCATCTCCTAATCCCCCCGCCCCGGTGCGAGCAGCCTGCGCTGCCAGAGCTCGTAGCAGATCACCCGCCAGAGGATCGTGTGCCCGAAGGCGATCGAGCGTGGGGCCGTGCCGGGGCCGGGCAGGTACGCCTCTACCCACTCCGGCCGCACGAAGCGCCGCCAGTCCGAGCGCGGGCGGCGGAACACCATCTCGCGGATCTCCTCGCGCGCCTGCTCGATGCCGCGCAGGAAGAACGCTCCGAGGAGCCCGGACCGCCCGCCCTCCAGCACCTCCTCCGGGAGGATCCCCCGGAACGCCTCGCGGGTCAGCACCTTGTCCCTCCCGCCGCCGTGGAGCCGGGCGGGGGGGAGCTGCACCGCCCACTCGAGGAGCGGCCAGGACCAGAACGGGTTGCCGCGCTCGACCCCGCAGAGGGCGAAGAGGCGTCGCTCCTCGCTCTCGAGCTCGCTGTTCCTCGTGCCGGCGGCGATCTCGAACCGGTGCCTTCGGGCGAGCGCCCCCGGTCCTCTGCCGGCCGGCAGGATCGGCGAAGGTGCGGCCTCGGGCAGGAGCTCGCGGCCCTCGGGAGTGAGCCAGCGCGGCGGGCGCCGTAGACGGTGGCGGAGCGCGGCGCGCAGCCAGTGCCCGCGCGCCGTGTACAGGGCGTCGGCGCCGTCGCCCACCAGCACCCGGACGCACCCCTCCGCGCGGGCAGCCTCGTAGAGCCGGTGCTTGAGCGCCGCAAACGGGTTCACGTAGGGGGAACCGGCGTGGACGAAGCGGTCGAAGCCGGGGGAGAGAGCGTAGGCGCCGTCGCCGCGGACCTCGTGGACCGGCAGGCCGAGGTGGCGGGAGACGGCCCGGACACGCTCCCGTTCGTCCCCCTCCGTCACCTCGTCGAAGGTCCAGGAGAAGGCGCGGACGCCGGGCGGTGCCGAGGCCGCGAGCGCGGTCGAGTCGAGCCCGCCGCTCAGCGACAGCGCGACGCGCTCCGGGTCGAGCCCCGCCGTCTCGCGCTCGACGGCGCGCCGGAGCCGGCCGCGGAGCTCCCCGGCGACCTCCGCCAGCGGGCTGCGGGCCGTAGAAGGGAGCCGGCGGAAGCGCCAGTAGGGCTCGATCCGCTCGTCGTCCGCGGTCACGAGGAGCCGGTGGCCGGGCGGAAGCTCTCTCACCTCCCGGAAGAAGCTTCGTCCGGTCCAGCCGAAGCGGAAGCCGAGGAAGCGGGCGGCCTCGGCCTCGTCGAGCGCGTCGGAGACGGCCGGATGGGCGAGCACGGCGGCCGGCTCGCTGGCGGCGACCAGGAAGCGCCGGTCGAGGAAGAAGTAGAGCTTCTGCGAGCCGAGGTGGTCGCGGGCGACGCTCAGGCGGCTTCGGTCCGGCTCGGCCGTGACGACCGCGAAGGCGCCGCAGAGCCCGGCGAGGAAATCGAGCTCGCGGTCCGCGGCGCCGACCGAGACGG
>CAZLLV010000005.1:0-4999 GCA_964560325.1 uncultured Thermoanaerobaculia bacterium
CGGTCGAACAGGCCCGGGAGCTCGTCGACGCCGGGGGTGGCGCCTTCGAGCCGGTAGTACTCGACCTCGCCGCTCGACACCTGCTCGAGCCAGACCTCGACCGTCGAGGTCGAGAACTTGACGAGCGTCGGCCAGAGGCGGCCGTTCGGCTTCGGGCCGACCACGCGGACGAAGACCTCGCTCCGGCCCGGCACGCGGCCGCTGACGCAGAGCGTCTCCGGAATGCAGGCGCTCTCCTTCTGCCCGAGCACCGGCTCCCCGCCGGCGGTGATCACGACCCAGGTCCGGAAGCCCGCGAGCTCGTCCGAGACGAGGGGCGGGGAGTCCGGAACCGGCGGCGGCCCCGTCGGCTCGCCGGGGGCGACCGTGAAGTCGAAGGGGAGCTCGCAGACTCCGTCATTGGCGAGCAGCAGCTCGAACACCGCCGGATACTCGCCGGCGGCGAGCGAGCCCACGTCGACCGGCAGCGAGAACGGGATCGCCGTGGAGCCGTCGCACTCGTTCGCGGTGGCGCCGGCGACGACGCGGAAGCCGCCGAGCGTCGGATCGAAGCTCCAGTCGGCGACCGTGATCTCGGCGCAGTCGGCGAGACCCTCGAAGACCAGCCGCACGTCGTCGTCCTCGGTCGGTGCCGCCGGCTCGGTGCGGAGATCGAGCGTGAGGATCGGACCGCAGCCCGTCTCGGTCTCCAGGAGCCGCCGGGCGTAGGCCGTGTAGAAGATGTCGAAGCCGGTCGGAAGCACTCCGGGATCGAAGCCGGCGCCCCAGGCGAACGCCAGCCGCCCGGTCTCGTCGCGGTCCGCGTCGATGGCGTTGAAGAACTCGACGTCGTCCGGCAACGCCGCGATCTCGAACGGCATGCCGCGTGGGCTGGCGTCGGCCTCGAGCAGCCGCCCGACGACGCGCGTCTCGGTGGTCGTGGCCTGGCTCCACGCCGCGGCGGCAAGACCGTCGGGCGTCGCCGTCAGCACCGGGCTCGCCACTTGGTGCCACTCCGGATCGGTCTCGACGTCGATGCGGAGCGCGGGCGCCACCGAGCCATCGGGGTGGAAGTGACGGGTCCAGACGATTCCGGAGCCGCTGGCCTGCCGCTCCACCCAGATCGCCAACAGCTCGCCGGCCCCTACCGCCGCGATGTCGTGCTGCGCGAAGAAGGTCACTTCATCGAGGCGCGCGAGCTCGAACGGCGGGCCGGCCGGCGCTCCGGCGCTCAAGAAGGTGCGGGCCGCGATGATCGACTCGACCGGCTCCCCGGTTCGCCAGCTCCAGGCGATGGTGAACGCTCCTTCGGAGTCGATCGCTACGTCGACGGAAGAGGCCGCCGCGTCCTCCGGGATCGTGTCCACGTCGATCGCGCCGAGCGGCGAGCCGTCGTCGGACAGGAGTCGGTACCGCACGGTGAACGTCTCGCCGTCGCGCACCCAGTAGGCGACCACGAAGCCGCCGCCGGGGCGCGCCGCGAGCGCGGGCGTCAGGAAGGACGCGGGGGCGATGCTCCGGACCGGGCCGAGCGGGGTGCCGATGCCGTCGAACGCCCGTGCGAAGAGCGCCTGATCCGGCCCGCCCGCATGCCAGACCGCCAGGTACCGGTCGCCGATGCCGCGGACCATCGCGAGGCGGGCCAGACCGGCACCGCTCGGCCCCACCACGAAGCGGCCGCTCTCCGGGGCCACGGGCTGCCCGACCGGCAGGAACCAGCGGCCGGCGATCTCCCCGGTCGCGAGGTCGCTCCAGACGGTGATCATGCCGCCGTCCGGGCGCAGAGCGACGGCGGGCGAGTCGACACCGCCCTGCTCTTGCGGCAGGAGGCGCGCGGGCTCCAGGGGGACGGCCTCCTCCGCGGAGACGGGGACCGCGAGGATGAAGGCGCTCGCGAGCGCCAGGATCGAAATCACGAGAACGGACGGCAAAACTCGAAACATCAGGACTCTCCCTCCGGCGATCGCCGGTCAATGTCGATACAGCATAGAGATACGGAGAGGGCCTGTCAACACGTCCGCCGGAGTAGGCCGCTCAGACCGGCGGGTTCGCCAGGTCTTCGTCGGCTTCCATGCCGAGCCGGCGCAGGAGGTTCTGGAGCACGCGGGCGGTGAGGCCCCAGATCTGCCAGCGGCCGACGTGGTAGATGCGCAGCGTCCGCTGCACGCCGTCGACCATCACCGCCCGGTCCTCGACCAGTTGCGGGTGCGCGAGCGCGGAGAGCGGCAGGGTGAAGACCTCGGTGATCTCCGCCTCGTTGATCTTCGGCTCGAATCCGGCCGGGATGGCACCGACGCAGGGGACGATGCGGAAGTCGGAGGTGACCGCCTCCACGTGATCGAGCTCGCCCAGTTGCAACGCCGCCTGGCGCGGCAAGCCGATCTCCTCTTCGGCCTCGCGCACCGCCGTCTGCCACATCTCCTCGCCGAGCTCCTGCCCGCCGCCGGGAAAGGCGATCTGCCCCTTGTGGGTCGGCAGCTCGATCGAGCGCTGCGTGAGCACGGTCCAGAGCTCGCGCGCCTCGACGAAGAGCGGCACCAGGACCGCCGCGTCGCGGCCCGCCCCTTTCGTGATGCGGCGCGGCGGCGGCGCCTCCAGGCGCTGGCGCACTTCGGCGATCCAGCTCTCTCGCTCCAGCGGGTTCTCTCGTTCGCTCGTCATGGCTCCCGGTACTGCGGCACGATCTCGAAGCCGACCGGCTCGCCCGTGTGCTCCGGGAAGCCGACCTCGAGGCGGTAGAAGGCGTAGGGGGTCGAGCTCCAGGCGACGGTGTGGCGCCGGTCGGGCTCCCCCGGGTCGAGGACGAAGCTCACGCCCCCGTCGGGCGAGAGTACCGTGCGGACGATCTCGGCGCCGGCGACCTCCGCCCGGCTCGGACCGCCCGGCATCAGGTCGAGGACGAGCGCGGCGACCGGCACCGGGCTACCCAGCCAGAGATCCGCTCGCCCCCCGGCCGCCACGCGGAGCACGTCGCCTTCGCCGACCCCTTCCGCCGCCCCGGCCATCCGCACCCAGAGGGCGCCGTGCTGCACGGCGTCGGCCGAGGGGAGGGCCGTCTGCGTCGTCTCGAACGGCAGGAGCCGGTCGGCGACCACCGACGGCGCGGCCCGCCCGGCGCCGGCGCCCACCGGATCGAGCCAGGCCGGGTAGAGGTAGAGCCCCGCCACGACCGCCACGGCCAGCACCCACGCCGGACGGAGCGGCCGCCCGGCCACGAACCAGAGCGCCGGGTAGAGCGGCAGGAAGAAGGCGCTGCCCGGCGCGTCGGCGGCACCCGCCAGCGAGTACGGCGAGACGAAGAGGGTCGCGGCGAGCGCCAGGAGGAGGGCCGGCGGGATCGCCGAGCGCCCCCGCTCTCCGAGGAAGGCGGCGAAGGCGAGTAGGAGCGGCAGGAAGTAGGGCAAGAGGCCGAGGTGGCGCCCGGCGAGGACGAAGAGCGCGTTCCAGCCGAGGACCGCGGATCCGGGGAGCCCGTCCGGGAGGCCGCCCGGAACGAGCACCTCCGGACCGATCGCGGCGAGTCTGGCCAGCCCCGCCTCCTCGGCCGGCCAGGCCGCGACCGGCACGTCGACCGCCGGAAAGCCGGTCTCGGGCACGAAAAGCCGGCCCCCGCGCTCCCACGGCACCCAGCTCCCCCCGGCGGCGCCCTGGAGCCACGCCCAGGCGAGGAGCACCGCGAGCGCCGCCCCGAGGAGCGCCGAGATCCCGGCCTTGCGCCGCCCCCGGGGCACCGCGAGCGCGAGCGGCCAGAGGAGGAGCAGGTAGAGGGGGTGGAAGGCCGCCGCGGTGGCGGCCAGCGCCCCGACGCCGAGCCAGCGCACGGCCGCGCGCCCCGGCTCGTCGCCCGGCAGCGGCCCGTCGTAGATCTCGGAGAAGTGGGCGGCCGGCCGCCCCTCGCCGCGGTAGGCGAGGGCGAAGGCGAGGGCGACCAGCGAGGCGGCGAAGAGCTCGGGACCGGCCCGGAAGGTGTAGGCGAAGGCGACCGAGGCGAAGGCGAAGACGGCGGTCCAGAGCGGCGCCGTCGGGCCGAGCCGCCGTTCGAGCGTCCGCGTCGCGACGACGCAGGCGAGGGCGAGGAAGAGCGCGTTCGCGAGCCACAGGCCGCGGCCGGCGGGGGCGAAGCGGACGACCGGCGCCGCCGCCACGGCGTACGGGACCGGCGTGCCGTAGGCGATCCGCTCGCCCCGGTCGGGGCTGCGCAGGAAGACCCCGCCGGGCGGCTCGCCGTGATCCTGGACGTAGCGGTCGAAGTCGCCCCTCGAGTACTGGAGGTCGAGGTCGTGGGCCACGCTCGCCGCCTGGAGGACGTGGGTGGCGGCGTCGGGTGGCAGCGGCCCGTCGGGACGGTCGAGCACGAAGACCGCGGCGACGTTCACGGCCAGGAGGAGGACGAGCACCGCCCACGAGCCGATCCGGGTCTTCTGCCCGGCCGGTACGGCGTCGGGCATCCGGACTCCGCGGCGCGTGGGGGTGAGCGCCATCAGAGCTCCCACTCCGCGCCAGGACCGCTCCAGTCACCCCCCCGCCAGGCACCGCCGTGGACCGGCTCTCCGAAGACCCCGGGCGCCTCGACGCCCGCGACCCGCAGCTCGGCGCGGAGCACGGCGGGGGCGACCGCGGAAGGGGGCGGCCGGCGGACGGCGGCCTCCACCCGGCAGCTCTCGCCGGGGGCGAGGTCGCGCGGCAGGGGCAGCCAGGGCCGGCCGGCAAGGAGGTTCTCCCCACCCGCCAGAAGCGAGAGCTGGAGCGCCGCACCGCCCGGGCCGCGGTGGGCGGCGAGCCAGCGGGCCGGGCCGTGGTTGGTGAGCTCGAAGGACAGGCGCCGGCGGGTGCCGGCGGGCCAGTCGGCGCCCGCTTCGAGCCACTCGACGGTCCCCGGCAGCCACTCGCGCACGCGGCTGGTCGGCGGCGGCACGACCGGCGGCCGCTCGCCCGAGGTCTCGGCGGGCGGCGGCGCTTCCCGCCACTCGGCGCAGGCCTCCGC
The DNA here is from genome assembly GCA_964560325.1 of uncultured Thermoanaerobaculia bacterium. Lineage (GTDB taxonomy): Bacteria > Acidobacteriota > Thermoanaerobaculia > Multivoradales > DATKCC01 > CAZLLV01. Next base: position 4,964 of record CAZLLV010000005.1, read on the forward strand.
CACCGCCGCCGCCGCGTCCGCCGGGTCGTGCCGGAT
>CAZLLV010000006.1:0-3835 GCA_964560325.1 uncultured Thermoanaerobaculia bacterium
AGCGCCGCGCCGAGATCCGGCGCGCGGTGCAGGGGGCGACGGTGCGCTCGATGATCGATCTCGCCTCGGCGCGCAACGCCTCGCCGGCGGTTCGGGCGCGCACCGAGGCCGCGCTCGCCGGCCTGGCCTCGCGCCTGGAGACGGCGGGCGAGGCGGGCGCCGAGGCGGCCCACCGCGGCTACCTGGCGCGCGAGATCTCGCGCTGGCTCGAACGGCGGCGCGAGGACGAGTCGCCGCTCCCCGAACCGGCCGAGCCGCCGCCGGGCAGCCCGATCGGAGTCCGGCCCATGGGGGCTTTCGGCTCCGGCGGCCCCGGCGGCGCCTTCGACCAGACGGGCGACTGGCTGAGCGACGGCTGCGCGGGGAGGGGGTAGGACGATGGACGAGCGTGGACCGCACATCGAGCCCGAGGAGGCGATCGCCGGCCCGATGGAGGGCGTGAGCGAAGGGGTCAGCCCGGCCGAGGCGCGCCGGGCGAAGGGGGCGGGCTTCCAGCCGTACGTCGCGGCCGAGCGCGACCTGCCCGAGTTCACCCTGCGGGCGGTGCTCACCGGCATCTGCCTCGGCATCCTGTTCGGCGCCGCCAACGCCTACCTCGGCCTGCGCGCCGGCCTGACCATCTCCACCTCGATTCCGGTCGCCGTGCTCACGGTGGCGGTCTTCAGCGCCTTCCGGCACGGCGGGGGCGGCCAGCGGCGGAGCGTGATCCTGGAGGCGAATACCTCGCAGACCGTCGGCTCGGCGTCGAGCTCGGTCGCGAGCGGTGTGATCTTCACCCTGCCGGCGCTCTTCCTCTGGGGGCTCGACCCGACGCTCCTCGAGATGGTGCTGCTCGCGGTCTGCGGCGGCATCATGGGAATCCTCTTCATGGTGCCGCTGCGCCGCTTCCTGATCGAGCGCGAGCACGGCAACCTGCCCTACCCGGAGGGCACCGCCTGCGCCGAGGTGCTCAAGGTGAGCGACACCGGCGGCGAGCTGGCGAAGCCGGTCTTCCTCGGGCTCGGCGTGGGCGCGGCGCTCAAGACGCTGACCACCTGGGCGCACGCGATCCAGGGCGAGGTGACGGCGCGGCTGCCCTTCCCGCGGCGCGCCGAGATCGGCGGCGACGTGTCGGCCGCGCTCTTCGGCGTCGGCTTCATCCTCGGGCCCCGGATCGCCGCCGTCATGGTCGGGGGCGGTGCGCTGGCGGCGCTCGTCATCATCCCGGCGATCGCCTACTGGGGGCAGAACCGCGGCATCCCGTTCTACCCGGAGACCGATCTGCTGATCCGCGACATGAGCGCCGGGCAGATCTGGAACCGCTACGTGCGCTACATCGGCGCCGGGGCGGTCGCGACCGGCGGCTTCGTCACGCTCATCCGGTCGATCCCGACGATGGTCGAGAGCTTCCGCATGGGGGCCAAGCAGCTCCGCGCGCGGCTCGGCCCGGACGATCCCGACGATCCTGACGGGGCCGGGGCGATCGAGCCGCGGACCTCGCGCGACCTGCCGTTCAAGGCGATCTTCGGCGGCCTCGGCATCCTCTTCCTGGTGCTGGTGCTGACGCCGCAGACCTTCGGCCCGCTCGGCGGCATCTCGGTGCGCGCGGTGGCGGCGATCCTGGTGATCGTCTGCGCCTTCTTCTTCGTGACCGTCTCGTCGCGCATCGTCGGCCTGGTCGGCGTGACCTCCAACCCGACGAGCGGCATGACGATCGCCTCGCTGCTCTTGACCGCGACGGTCTTCCTGCTCTTCGGCTGGACCGGCGACCTCGGGCGGGTGGCGGCGCTCACGGTGGGATGCGTGGTGGCGATCGCGGCGTCGATCGCGGGCGACACCAGCCAGGACCTCAAGACCGGCTTCCTCCTGGGCGCCACGCCGCGCAGCCAGCAGATCGGCGAGATCCTCGGGGTCCTCACGTCGGCGGCGTTCGTCTGCGCCGCGGTCCTGATCCTCGACGAGCAGACGCCGCTCGGCAGCGAGCAGCTCCCGGCGCCGCAGGGTGTGCTGATGAGCCTGGTGATCGACGGCGTGCTCGAACAGTCGCTCCCCTGGGTGCTGGTCGGCATCGGCGTCGCCATCGCGCTCGTGGCCGAGGCGTTCAAGATCCCCAGCCTGCCGTTCGCGGTCGGCGTCTACCTGCCGCTCTCGACCATGGTGCCGGTCTTCCTCGGCGGCCTCCTGCGCTGGTTCGTCTCGCGGCGCGCGGCGAACGAAGACGCCCGGGAGGAGCAGGTGCAGCGCGGCATCCTGTTCGGCTCCGGCCTGGTCGGCGGCGAGGGCCTGCTCGGGGTCGGGATCGCGGCCCACGCGGCGATCGCCGGCGGCTCGCCCGCGGGGATCGGCCCGGACTGGGCGGGGCCGTTCGCGCCCTGGGTCGCCTTCGGCGTCTTCGGGCTCCTGGTCGGTTACTTCTGGCGCGTCTCGCGGGGCGGGCGTTCGGCCGGCGCCTCGTAGCGGCGCTCGCACGATGTACGGAGCGCTCCCCATCGCCGCGGTCGTCCTCTCGGTGCTCGGAGCCTGCGCGGCCGATCCTCCGGCTCCGAGCCGCGAGAGGGTGCCCGCCGTTCCGGTCGCCCCCGAGCGCCTCGGCGTACGTGTGGTGGCCGAGTACCCGCACGACCCCGAGTCGTTCACCCAGGGTCTGCTCGTGCACGACGGCTCGGTCTACGAGAGCACCGGCCGCTATGGGCACTCGCGGGTGCGAAGGATCGAGCCGGAGAGCGGCCGCGTGCTGGCGGAGCGGGAGCTTCCGGCGCGCCTCTTCGGCGAGGGGCTGGCGCTCGTCGGCGACCGGCTGGTCCAGATCACCTGGCAGGAGGGGGTCGCCCTCCTCTGGGAGCCGGGGACGCTCGAGCCGCTCGGGGAGCTCTCGTACCGCGGCGAAGGGTGGGGGCTGGCCTACGACGGGGAGCGGCTGATCCTGAGCGACGGCTCCTCCGCCTTGAGCTTCCGCGATCCGGAGACCCTGGTCGAGGGGAAGCGTCTCGACGTGACGCTCGAGGGGGCGCCGCTCTCCCGCCTGAACGAGCTCGAATGGGTCGACGGCGCGCTCTGGGCGAACGTCTGGGGCTCGTCGTCGATCGTGCGGATCGACCCGGCGAGCGGTGAGGTGACGGCGGTCGCCGACCTCTCGTCCCTCCTCGGCCGGATGCCGGCGGGGGAGGCGTCCGGCATCGACGTGCTCAACGGCATCGCCTGGTGGCCGGAGCGGGAGAGCTTCCTGGTGACGGGCAAGCTCTGGCCGCGCATGTTCGAGGTGGTCTTCGAATGATCACCCGCCGCGTCGCCGCCCTCCTCTTCGCGAGCGGGTTCTGCGGCCTCGTCTACCAGATGGCCTGGCTGCGCCTGCTGCGCCTGGTCTTCGGGGGCTCGACCGCGGCTTCGGCGGCGGTCCTGGCGATCTTCATGGGGGGGCTCGGCCTGGGGAGCTGGCTGCTCGGCCCGCGCGCCGACCGCTCGGAGAACCCGCTCCGCTTCTACGCTCACCTGGAGATCGGAATCGCGGTGGCGGCGGGGCTCACGCCGCTGCTGGTCGAGGGTGTGCGCGCGGTCTACTTCGCGCTCGGCGGCGAGGAGGTGCTCGGGGCCGCCGGCGGCACGGCCGTGCGCCTGGCGCTCGCGCTGCCGGTCCTCGGGCTGTCCGCCTTCCTCATGGGTGGCACGCTTCCGGCGACCGTGCGGGCGGTGGTGGGGACCGACGACGCCGGCCGCCGCGGGGTCGGCCTTCTCTATGCCGTCAACACCCTCGGCGCGGTCGTGGGCGCGCTGGTCACCACTTTCGCCGCCATCGAGCTCCTCGGCATCCGCCGCTCGATCTGGGTCGCGGCGCTGCTCAACCTGCTGGTCGCGGTCG
>CAZLLV010000007.1:0-12383 GCA_964560325.1 uncultured Thermoanaerobaculia bacterium
CCGGTGGCCGGCGCCGCGATCGGCATCACGCGCAGGTCGAGCGGCCCCTTCGGTCTCGGAATGTCCCGGACGCACAGCCCGGCGGAGTGGCGGACGGACGAGGCCGGGCGGTTCCGCGAGGGCGGTTTTGGTCCGGGGCAGGTCGTCGACGTCACCGCTTCGAAGGAGGGCTTCGCCCCCGCGTCGTCCGATCGAATCCATCTGCCCGACGGCTCTCCGGTTCGGCTGGTGCTCGAGCCCGGAGCGAGCGTGGCGGGGCGGGTGGTGGACGAGGCGGGGCGCCCGGTCGCCGAAGCGTTCGTCCGGCCCGATCTCGGCGATCCGACCCGGCACACCTTCGCCATGCTGGCCGAGTACACCGACGCGGATGGTCGTTTCGTGCTCGACGGTCTGCCCGCGGAGCCGGTGAGGTTGACGGCGCGAACCGACGGAGGGAGCGAGTCTCCCGCGGTCCTGCTGGAGCTGGCGCCGGGCGAGCGGCGCGAGGACGTGGAGCTGACGATTCGCCCGGAGCCGGTGGTCCGGGTACGCGTGTTCCGGTCAACCGGGGACCCGGCGATACGGCCGACGGTAGTGGCTCATTCGGTGGACGCGCGCTTCGGCTCCTCCTGCTCTCCGGCGCCCTCCGGCGAGCTCCTGTGCAAGGGGCTCGAGCCCGGGCCGTACCGGATGACGGCGATCGAGGAAGGCTTCGGCCGCGTCGACCGCGACCTGCAGGTCGGCGCCGAGGACGGAGAGATCGACCTCCACCTCGAGCCGGAGATCGAGATCGCGGGCCGGGTGGAGACGGCGGACGGCGCGCCCGCGCCGGCGCGGATGGTGATGCTCTCTTCGGAGAAGGAGACGTTCCCTCCGTTCCACGAGGCCACGACGGCGGCGGACGGTTCGTTCGCCTTCCGGGGCGTCGAGAACGGCACCTACCGGTTCATCGTCTCGACATCCAGTGGCTCGCGCTGGCTCGACGCGGGCGCCTACCAGCACCCGGAGGAGGTGGTGGTCGCGGGCGGTGCCTCGGTGCGCGGCGTCGTCATCCGCCTGGAGGAGGACGGGGGCGTCGCCGGCCGGCTCCTCGGTCTCGAGCCGAACGAGGTCGGGACGGTCTTCGTGGCGGCCACCGGCCCGGCCGGCGCGGAGGTCCAGGGCCCGGTACCGGGCCGCGTCCTCTCCGACGGGCGTTACCAGATCGCCGGCCTCGCGCCCGGTACCTGGAGGGTCGAGGCGCGGAGCGCGGAGAGCGGCAAGCGGGGCGACGGCGAGGTCGAGGTGGGCGCGGGTGAAGCGCTCCTCGACCTCGACCTGCGCCGCGGCCTCGTCCTCTCCGGCACGTTGCGGGCGGGGGGCGAGCCGTGGAGCGGGGTTTCGGTCTCCATCCCCACGGCGCGGGCCCGCACGGAAGCCGATGCGCAGGGGCGCTTCCGCCTCGCCGGGCTCGAGCCGGGAACCTACGAGCTGATCCTCCACGAGCGGACGGGAACCCTGGCGATCCGGCGTGAGGTGCGCCTCGACGAGGACCGGGAGATCGTCATCGAGGTCGAGCTCGGGCGCGTCCGCGGCACCGTCCTGTCCGCCGTCGGCATGGAGCCCCTCTCAGGCGCGCGGGTCACCCTCTCGCGGGCGACCGACGAAGAGCGCTGGCGCGGGCGCATGACGATTTCCGCCGTCGACGGCCGCTTCCTGCTCGACCGGATCCCGGCGGACGCCTACGTGGTCGAGGCCGAAGCGCCCGGACACCGGTCCACAGCCGCGGAGCTCCAGCTCGGCGAGGGCGAAACGACGCTCCCGCCGATCGTCCTCCAGCCGGAGGTCGAGTGACGCTTCGCGCCTACCGCGACCGGACGTTGCGCACGACCTCGATCTCGTCGGCGACGTAGCGGCCGCTGACGTTCGCGCCTTCGGCGGTGATCACGTCCCCCGGCTCGAGGTCGAGGGGGTCGTAGGTGTTGCCCTGGTAGACCACGACCGTCTCGTCGTCGTCGTAGATCGAGCTGTCGGGGTGGCTCTCGCGCAGGTTGTTCACGGTGTGGACGTCGAGGTCGATGCGGCGGTCGCGGGTGTCGATGCGCGTCACCGTGCCCTCCACGTCGGAGGCGTCGGCGGGGCCTCCGCTGCCCAGGATGTCGCCCAGGTCGATGCCGCCCAGGCTGCCGCAGGCGGTGGTGGCGAGCAGGCCGGCCGCGAGCAGCGCGGCGGCGCAGAGGACGGCGGCGGAGCGGGGGAAAGGGTGCTGGGTGCGGTCGGTCGGCATGGGATCCTCCTCGGAGATCAAGGCAGTTTTTCAGTCCCCGGGGGATCTCGGAGAGCAAGAGCCGGGCCAGCCGGTTCTCGGTCAGGCCCCACTCCCGCCCCCGCTCCCGGTCGGGCTCCGGCTACTCCGGCACCCAGGCGAGGCCGACCCAGTCGACGCGCACGTCCGTCCGGCGCGGCGAGATCTCGATCGTCTCCAGCCGGTCGGCCGCGCCGTCGAGCTCGTCGCGCAGCGCCTCGAGCTCCCGCTCCAGCTCCGCCGCGAGCTCGTCCCGCTCGCCGCGCAGGCGCGCGACCTCGGCCTCCGCCAGCTCCACGTCCTGGGACTCCTTGCGGACGCGGGAGTAGCCCCGGGCGGCGGTGGTGGCCCGCCCCAGCGAGCCACGGGTGAGCTTGCGCCCCAGGAGCGCCGAGCCGAGGGTGGCGGCGGCCGAGATCCAGAAGTCCCGCTTCCGGCTCCCGGCCTGGTCCTCCTCTCGCTCGACCCGCTCCGCGGCTTTCCGGAGCCGCTCGTCGAGCCGCTCGAGCTTCCCCGTCCAGCGCGCCTCGACCTCGCCGAGGCGGCGATCGCGCTCGGCCCGCAGGAGCGGCGCCAGCCGGATGCGGAAGGCGCGCTCGTCCTCGGCCGGCGCTGCGGTGAGGCCGAGCACCGGGCTGTGGAAGAGCGCCAGCCGTCGTGCCCGGTAGAGATGATCGGAGAGCTCCTTCTCCCACTCGCGGTAGCTCTTCGCGTCGCGCGCCGGCGCCGGGACCTCGGCGTGCGGCACGCCCTCGGCCGGAGGAGACGAGCCGAGGTCGCGCTCGCGCAGCTCGATCTCCCGCGCCTCGCCCCAGACCACCGGCCGCACCCCCTCGGGATCGACCTCGGCGACGAGCGCCACCGGCTCCGCGTGGTCGATCTCGCGCTTCGCGTCGACGAAGGTCATGCGGCCGATGCCGAGCACGGCCGGGCGATAGCGCGAGGGCGCGGCGGAGGCGGGGAGGTAGGCGACCGGTACGTCCCCCGGCAGGATCGGCGGCGTGCCTCCCGGCGCCCGGGCCGCGGGTGTGGCCGGGGCAGCGCCCGGAGCCGGCGTCTGCTCCGGGTGTGCCGCTCCGGCCGCCGGCGCCTCGGCCGCTTCGGCCGCTTCTTCCGCCTTGGCGGGCTCCATCACCCGCGCGATCTCCTGCCGGGTCATCGGCCCCGCGAGGTAGGAGAGCGCCCAGCGGGTGCGGAAGAGGACCGGCCCCCGCTCGTGGACGTTCTGGAGCAGGAAGACGCGCTTGCCGAGCGAGCCGAGCACCCGCTGGAGGTCCCCGCGGTCGAGCCCGCCGCCGGCGGCGCCGAGCAGCCCCTCGATCACCCGCTCGCGGTCGCGCTCGGTCTGGAGCCGGCCGACGAACCAGGTGCCGGCGTTCGACAGGCCCTTGTAGTCGAGGTCGGCCGGGTTCTGGGTCGCGAGCACCAGGCCCAGGCCGTAGGCGCGGGCCTGCTTGAGCAGGGTCAGGAAGCCGCGCTTCGAGGGCGGCTCGGCGACCGGCGGCATGTAGCCGAAGAGTTCGTCCATGTAGAGGAGCGCGCGCAGGCTGCCGGTGCCCGAGCCGCGCCGCATCCAGGCCAGGGTCTGGGAGAGGAGCAGCGTGACGAAGAACATCCGCTCGGCCTCGGAGAGGTGGGCGATCGAGATCACCGCCACCCGCGGGCGCCCCTCGTCGGTGTAGAGGAGCCGGTCGAGGTCGAGCGGCGTGCCGGTGAGCCAGCTCGCGAAGCCGGGCGAGGCGAGCAGGTTGTTGAGCGCCATCGCCAGATCGATCCGCTCCCGTTCCGGGAAGACCGTCTCCAAGTCCATCACGCCCACGGTGTCGAACGGCGGCTTCTGCACCTGCCGCACGAGGTCGGCGAGATCGAGGTCGTGGCCCGCCCGCCAGGCCTCCTCCAGCAGACGGGAGAGGAAGACGTGCTCCCGGCTCCGGACCGGATCGGCGTCCCGCCGGAGGAGCTGGAGCAGGCTCGAGGCGACGGTCACCACCCGGTCGCGGAAGAGGTCGGCGTCGTCGAGAAGCTCGGGCGGCGGCGCCGCGAACGAGGAGAGGATCGACACCGGCAGCCCGGCGTCGCTGCCCGGCGTGTAGATGCGGAAGTCGGCCGCCGCGCGCAGCCGGGCGATCCGTTCGCCGTCCTGCCCCCACTCGGCGAGACCCTCGCGCCAGCTCTGCGCGGTCTCGGCGGCGAGGGCGTCCGGGTCGAGGCCGCGGCGGCGCGCCTCGTCCTCCTCGATCCAGGGCCGGAAGTCGTCCGGCGCGAGGTCGGGGAAGGTGAGCAGCAGGTTGCCCACGTCCCCCTTCGGGTCGATCGCGAGCGCCGGCACGCCGTCGATCGCGGCCTCTTCCAGGAGCGAGAGGCAGAGCCCGGTCTTGCCGCTGCCGGTCATGCCGACGCAGACCGCGTGGGTGGTGAGGTCGCGCGAGTCGTAGAGGAGCGGCTCGGCGGCCGTCTCGCCGGTCTCCGGGTCGACCGGGCGGCCGAGGTAGAGGAGGCCGAGCTTCTCGTAGTCCCGGGCGTCCGGCGGCGGGCTCTGTGGTGGCTTCATCGGGGGCGACGATACTGCAAACCGGCGGCGCCTCGCGACGTGGTACATTGATCGCCGGTTTGCTGTCTTACCAGCGTGGTCTCCGGACGAGGACCGGAGGCACGCGACGGAATCGGCGGACTCCGCCGCGCCCTGCGAGCGCCTCGTCCCGGGACCCGCGTCCCGGAAAGGAGAGTCCCGCATGCCGTCCGACCGTCGCCCCGAAGATCGTCCCCCCGCACCCCCGGATCGAGAGGAAGAGAGCCCTGCCCGCGGTGGGGTGAGCCGCCGCGCCCTGCTCGGCTGGGGCGCCGTGGCGGGAGCCGGCGCCTCGCTCGGCGGCCTGCTGCCCTCCGGCGCGGCGCGCGCCCAGTCGTTCGGCGGAGCCCCCGACCTCGGCCGCCGCCACGGTCCGCACGAAGAGCTGGAGGAGGCGACGGTCGCCGAGCTCCAGGCGATGATGTCTTCGGGCGACTTGAGCGCCGTCGACCTGGTCGACATGTACCTCGACCGCATCGAAGCGCTCGACGTCGACGGCGGCGACGGCCCCGGCCTCAACTCGATCATCGAGCTCAACCCGGACGCGCGCCGCCTCGCCCGGCACCGCGACGACGAGCGCGCCCGCGGCAACGTGCGCGGTCCGCTCCACGGCATCCCGTTCGTGGTCAAGGACAACATCGACAGCGGCGACCGGATGATGACCACCGCGGGATCGCTCGCGCTGGTCGGAGCGTCGGCGCCGGTCGACGCGCGCGCCCTCTGGAAGCTGCGCCGGGCCGGGGCGGTGCTGCTCGGCAAGGCCGGCCTCTCCGAGTGGGCCAACTTCCGCGGCTTCGACTCGTCGAGCGGCTGGTCGGCGCGCGGCGGGCAGGTGCGCAACCCGTACTACCTCGACCGCAACCCGTGCGGCTCGAGCTCCGGCTCGGGGGCGGCCGTCTCGGCCAACCTCGCCGCCTTCTCGCTGGGCACGGAGACCGACGGCTCGATCGTCTGCCCGGCGTCGGCCAACGGCGTGGTGGGCCTGAAGCCGACGGTCGGGCTGATCAGCCGGACCGGCGTGGTGCCGATCTCCCACAGCCAGGACACGATCGGCCCGATCGGCCGCACGGTGGCCGACGTGGCGGTAGCGCTCGGTCCGATGACCGGCGGCGACCTCGCCGACTCCGCGACCTTCGCGAGCGGCGGCAACGCCTTCGACGACTACACCCAGTTCCTCGACCCGAACGGCCTCGCGGGGATGCGCATCGGCGTCGCCCGCAACGCCATCTTCGGAGCGAGCTCGGAGTCGGAGGCGATCTTCGCGCAGGCGCTCGACGCGATGGCGAACGCCGGGGCGGTCCTGATCGACCCGGTCGACATCCCGAGCGCGGACGCGTTCGGGGCCGATCCGTCGGAGACGATCATCCTGGTCTACGAGTTCAAGCGCGACCTGAACGCCTACCTCGCCAACCGGACCGGCGTGCCGATCGCGACCCTCGCCGACGCGATTCAGTTCAACCGCGAGCACGCCGAAGAAGAGCTGCTCTACTTCGGGCAGGAGTGGTTCGAGCTCGCCGAGGCCGAGATCTTCAGCGAGGCCGAGTACCGCCAGGCGCTCGCGACCGGTCCCCGGCTCGCCGGGCCGCAGGGGATCGACGCCGCGATCGCCGAGCACGATCTCGACGCTCTGGTCGCCTACACCGGTTCGCCGGCGTGGACCATCGATCTGGTCAACGGCGACCACTTCCTGGCCGCGAGCTCCCCGTGGGCGGCGGTCGCCGGCTATCCGAACATCACCGTGCCCGGCGGCTACTCCTTCGGCCTGCCGGTCGGGATCAACTTCTTCGCCGGCGCCTGGACCGAGCCGGCGCTGCTCCGGATCGCCTCCGGCTTCGAGGCGGCGACGCAGGCGCGGGTGGCGCCGCAGTTCTTGCCGACGCTGCCGTTGCCCGACGGCGAGCTCGAGGCTCAGGCGGGGGGCCTGGCCGTCCATGCCGCCCAGCTGGAGGCGTCGGCCGAGCGCCTGAGCCGGATGCTCCGGGAGCGCGGCCGCCCGGTCTACCGGCGGCCTCGGATGATTTGAACCAGCCCGACCGCTCGTTCAGAAGTCGATCGTCTCGCGCCAGACGTATTCGCGATCGAAGCGCGAGCGGGACGAGTTGAAGTACCGCACCCGGTAGCGCACCCGCGCCTCCATCTCGTGCGGCGCGTCGTTCGGCGCGTCGAGACGGGCGTCGACCGTGACCCGGTCGGCGCTGCGGCGGTACTCGGCGCGGAAGCTCAGCGTGCCGAGCTGCTCGTCGTGGCTCCAGCCGGCGCGGTCGTCGAGCCGGAACGAGATGGCGTCGCGCCCGCTGTCGAGGAAGACCTCGATCTCGATCTGGTCGTCCGAGTAGTCGCCCGGCTCGAAGACGCCGTCGAAGTCGAGCTCGACATGACCGCCGGCGCCGGCGTCGTCGACGATCTCGTCCTCCCAGAAGCCGGAGGCGACCGGGTCGTCGTCGTAGAAGATGTCGTCGCCGTCGCAGCCGGCGACGAGGCCGGCGGCCGACAGGACCAGGGCGAGCGCGAGGCCGCGCCCGACGGCGGCGCGAAAGGATGGGTCGTGGCGAAGGGGGGGTGCGGTACGGCGATTCATGGTGGAAGTCTCCTCGGCGCCCATTCTCTCGCACGAGCGATCTCGATGCACCACCCGCGAGGGTGGCCCTTGGTTGAAGCCTGGAAATTCCTACAATCGGCTCGATCGTGGACTTTGCCGGAGCCGGAGCCGTGGCTTCTCTCCGCGCCCCCTCCACGGGGGCGAGACGCCGGTTCCTCGGGGCTCCTGCAAGTTGGCACGAGCCTTGCCATTCCAGTAGGGCGAGGCCGAACGGACCGGCCGAAGGACGACACCGCACGAGACGCCACCGAGGAGACGACGATGAAAAACAAGACGCGAGTGATCCTGAAGACGCAGGAGGACGACACCGACTGGCTCCGCTACCTGGCGACCGCCATCGCCGTGCTGTTCCTCGCGGCGATGGGCATCTGAGCCGATCGAACGCCACGGGACCGGCCGGCGTCGCCGCTCCCGACCCTCCGTCGCCGTGACCTCGGCGGCGTGCCCACCCCTCCCCACGCATCACCCCCACCGAAACGACAGCGTCACCACGTAGAGCCCTCCCGGCTCCGCCTCCCCAGGTGCCGTCCGCTGCCCGCCTGCCTTCGCGGAAGGGCCGGGCACCTGAGGACGCTCGATCACCCCACCCGCTCCACCACGACCAAACTGATGTCGTCCTGCTGCGCTTCGCCGTCCAGGAAGGCGTCGAAGGCGCGGACGACCCGGTCGTGGACCTGCTGGGGCGTGCCCCCGGGGGTGAGCAGCTCGCGCAGCCGGTCGAAGCCGAAGGCTTCGCCGGTCGCCGGGCGCACGCCCTCGGGGAGGCCGTCGCTGTAGAGGAGGAGCAGGTCGCCCGGGGCGAGGGTGGTGCTCTCCGGGCGGAGCGCGAGGTCGCGGCGCAGGCCGAGGGGGAGCGAGCCCTCGCCCAGCTCTTCGATCGCGCCGGCCTGCCGGCGGAGCAGCGGGAACGGGTGGCCGGCGCAGACGAAGTCGAGGCGGCCGGTGGCGGGGTCGAGCACGCCGTAGAAGAGAGTCAAGAAAGCACGGCGCCCGCCGGTGCCGCAGAGCGCCTTGTTGAGGAGTGCCACCGCGGCCTCCGGCCGGGGGTCCTGCTCGGCCGCCAGGCGGAGGGTGGCGTGCGCGATCACCATCAGCAGGCCGGCCGCCATGCCGTGGCCGCTGGCGTCGGCGGCGGCGATCACCAGGCGGCCGTCGGGCAGACGCAGGAAGTCGTAGTAGTCGCCGCCGATCTCGTTCGCGGTCCGGTACGAGGCGGCGAAGCGCCAGCCGGGGAGGTCCGGCCCGGCGGCCGGCAGGAGCTGGCGCTGGAGGTCGCGCGCCACCTCCAGCTCGTCGCGGACCCGAACCCGGTCGACCAGCTCCAGGGCGAGGAGGAAGACGAGCGCGACGACGCTCACGGTGGTCCACGTGAAGTCGATCCCGACCTCCTCGAAGCCTTGGCTCCGGGAGACCTCCAGCACGCAGGTTTCGAAGAGCGCCAGGAAGAGCGCCAAGGCGAACAGGACGCGCCGTGGCGGCGAGAGGGTGTAGGAGAGCCCGAGCAGGAAGATCCGGAGCCGGCGCAGGTGCGCGCGTAGGCCGGTGGCGTCCTCGGGCACCCGTTCCTGGGAGCGGGTGAGGACCGCGTACGCCTCGGAGGCGTCGCGGCGGAACATGCGCTCGAAGTCGCGCGATTCGACGCCGGCGGTGTAGTCGCGCAGGGAGGCGAACGATTCGCGCAGGCGTGTGACGAAGCGGCTCATGGTTCTTCGGTTCGCGCCCCCGGCGGACAGAGGTCCGGAGAGCGCGATACCGAAGACCTACGGACGGGGGCGCCGGGAGTTGCCCGTCACTCTATCCCGGGGAGCTACCGGGCCTTCTTGCGCGCTCCGCCCGATGCCGCCTTGCCGCCCGGCTTGCGCGCCCCAGGGCTGGCGGGGGTCGAGCTGCCGGAGGAGGGCGAGCCGCCGGCGAGCGCGTAGCCGATGATCAGTCCGAAGCTTGCCAGCCCGACCGCCGCGCCGACCCCCTGGCCGGCGAGGAAGAAGACCGCGACGGTGACCACGATCAGCGCGAAGGAGCCGTAGAGGAGGACCTTCGTCTTCAGGACCGACTTCGGATCGGGCGCGCCGAGACAGCACTTCTTGTACTTCTTGCCGCTGCCGCACGGGCACAGGTCGTTGCGGGACGCCATGGACTGCTCCTTCGGGGTTCGGGGTGACACGGGACTGCGGACACCGGCGGGGGAGCGCCGGGGTGTTCTCTGGGCTCGTGGCCGGCGAGACGGCCGGACGAGCAGAGAATGCTAACAGCTCTCGGGCCGGTTCGCCACCCGTTCCTTCGCCCAGTCGAGGACGGGGCGGAGGCGATCGACCAGGAGGGAGCTCGCCTCGCCGTAGCTCGCCCAGCGCGCCTCGTGGTGCTCCGGCCGGCCGAGCTCGGGGGAGACCGGCAGCTCGACCTCCCCGTCCGCGCTCTCCGCCAGGTAGTAGCGGGCGACCTTCCGGCCGCGCCGGTACGGTGCGGTCTCGCGGAAGGCCTCGCCCCAGGGCTCGGCGAGCGCCGCGAGCCCGGTCTCCTCGACCGTCTCCCGCCGCGCCGCCGCGAGCGGGTTCTCTCCCGGCTCGACCTCGCCCTTCGGGAAGTCCCAGTAGCCGTACGCCCGCAGCAGCAAGAAGCGCGGCTCGTCGCCGGCGAACCGGACCACCACGAAGCCGGCGGCGAGGGTGGGCTCAGTCACCTTCGAAGAGCAGTGGCTGGTGACCCGGACGTACGTCGGTGCGAGGCAAGGGCAGGTGACAGCGTACGGCGATCCTCTCTGCGAGGCGCATGAAGTCCTTTCGGGCGTCTTCGACCGCGGAGGCGTGCGAGCCGAGGGCTCCGTCCGCCGGCTCGAGGTGGAAGATCGGCTTCCGTGCTTCTCGTGCGAGGGGCATCAAGCTGCGGGAGTGCTTCAACAGACCGAGGCATTGAGGGTCTGTGTCGAAGGAGTGGCCTACCGTGGCTTCCTGGTTCAGAGGAGAAGCAGGAGCTCGTCGTCGGTCATCGGCTGCGTTCTCGAAACATGGAGGGCTCATCTTACCCGCCCACGCTCCGTCCCCAGGGGCTTCAGGGCTTCGGGGCTCCGCCGAGTCGAGCCGCCACCGCCGCGAGCGCTTCGTCGCGCGACGGTCCGGTGCCGTCCTCGGCCGCGAGGTAGGGACGCCAGTGGGCGTCGAGGGCGCGCCACCAGTCGGGCCAGTCGGGGGAGCGGTCGACGAGGCCCTGGAGGAGGGCGTAGGGGCGGTAGCCGGGGGTGCCGCCGTTCTCCACGGCCTGGCGGGTGAGCTCTCCGGCGGTGTAGAAGAGGAGACCGTGCCAGAAGCGGTCGGGCGTGGGCCGGCCGGCGGCTTCGAAGGCGCGGTCGGCGAGGGTGCCGAGCTCGGCCCCGACCGCCTCCGAGTGCCCCGCCTCGTGGAACAGGCTCTCGACGGCGGCGTCTCCGGCGTGGCCGGGATCGGTGCTGGAGATCGCGATCTGGTCCGGGCCGTGGCTCGAATAAGCGCCCGCCCAGCCGGCGTAGACGGTGACGTCGGCCCGCAGTCCACCCGCGGGCCAGGCGCCGCCGAAGGCGCGGGCGAGCTTCGGAGCGACGGCGGGGCCGATGCGCTCGAGGCGCGGCACGGTGTCCCCGATCCACGCGCGGTTGCGCCGGTCGTGCGCGGGCCAGAGATGCGCAGCGTAGACCGCCATCGCCGCGTCGAGCGCGTCCGGCAGCGCCACCGGCAGGTCGGCGAGCTCACCGGCTTCGATCGCCCGCTGGACCTCGGAGGCGCCGCCCCGGGAGAGCGAGTTGCGCAGCGGGATCATCTGCGCGCCGAAGAGCAGGTCGCGGTCGGCGAGCTCGGCGCGGTAGAGGTCGACCGCCCGCCTCCAGGCGGTGCGCTCGGCGTCCGCCAGCCGGTCGAGGGCGCCGAGGTCGTCGGGTCCGGTGCCGAGGCGGCGAGGGCGCCGGCCGGGCTCCGCGGCGGCCTCCTCGGTCGCAGCCTGGAAGTAGAGGGTGTGGTGTAGGTTCACCCACGGATCGCTGTAGAGCCGGAACCAGGCGGTCTCGACGGCCAGCGGCCCCGCGGCCGCCCCGGAGGGAGTCTCCGGGACGGCGGGGGTCGAGAGGAAGAGAAGGGAGAGGAGGACGAACAGACGGCGGTTGGCGGGGGCGCTCATACCCCTTTCAACGGACCGACGGGCCGAACCGTTGCAAGACGGCTAGATCTCCTCGGCGGTGCCGTCGGCGATCGCCCGGTCGAAGAGGGTGCGGATCTTCGGGCGCGCCGCTTCGGCCGCTTCGCGCTGCTGCCGTCCGAGCTCGCGCTGGCGCGCGCCCAGCTCCCGCTGGCCGGCGCCGAGCTCCCGCTGCTTCTCACCCAGCTCCCGCTGGCGCTCTCCGAGCTCGCGCTGCTTTTCGCCCAGCGCGTGCATCTCGGCCGAGAGCTCCCGACGGCGCTCCGCCCGCTCCTCGCGGCCGGCCTCCTCGCCGCTCCGGCCGAGGGCTGCCTGGCGGGCGGCGAGCTCGGCCTGCCGGGCCCCGAGGGCGCCCTGCTCGGCTCCTAGCTCTCCCTGGCGGGCGCCCAGCTCGCCCTGCCGCCCACCGAGCTCCCCCTGGCGTCCGCCCAGCTCACCCTGCCGCCGGCCGAGCTCCATCTGCGGCTCGAGGATCGCCTCGAGCCGCTCGATCGTGGCGCGGTCGCGGATCACGAACTCGCGGCCGTCGCGGTGGAACCAGACGAGCGGCTCACCGTCCCGGCGCAGCGCCTCGACGCGCTCGCGGCTCATCGTGCCGTTCTGGATCCACACGCGGTCGCCGGGGCTCAGCAGCACCCAGCCCTCGCCGTCGTCCGACCCGCCGTAGGAGTAGCCGTGGACCTCGGCGGGCGGCGCGGGAGGGGCCGGTGGTGCGGGCGGTGCGGGCGGTGCCTCGGGGGCCGGCGGCGGGGCGACCGGTGCCACGGCCGCCACGACGGGTGGTGCCGGAG
>CAZLLV010000008.1:0-3712 GCA_964560325.1 uncultured Thermoanaerobaculia bacterium
AGGTTCCGGTGCGAGACCACGACGCCCTTCGGGCGGCCGGTCGAGCCGGAGGTGTAGATGACGTAGACGGCGCCCTCGGGCAGGGCGCTTCCGGAGAGCGTCTCCGGTTCGCCCTCCGGGCAGTCGTCGATGCGCACCACCGGCAGGTCGGGAGCGACCTCCGGCAGGACGCTCTCGCCGCCGCTTCGGACCACGACCGCGGAGACCCCGGCGTCCTCGAGCACGTAGGCGATCCGCTCCGCCGGCGTCTTCGGGTCGATCGGGACGTAGGCCGCGCCGGTCCCGAGGATGCCGACCATGCCGGCGACCATCTCGGCCGAGCGGTCGGCGAGCAGCGCCACGCGGTCGTCGACCCCCGGGCTCGTGGGGAGCGCGCGCAGGCTCGCGGTCACCCCGGCGGCGCGCGCCGCGAGATCGCGGTAGGTCCAAGGCCGGCCGCCGTCGACCACCGCCACCGCCTCGGGATTCGCACGCGCCCGCTCGGCGAAGCGCTCGTGCACCGGCCGCTCGCCCGCGCCTTCGGGTAGCGCCTCCCCCCGGGCCCACTCGCCGAGCAGGCGTCCCCGCTCGTCGCCGGAGAGCATCGGCAGGTCGGCCAGCCGCGCGTCCGGACGGCTCGACAGCGCGTCGAGCAGCGTCAGGTAGTGCCGCAGCAGGGTCTCGGCGGCCTCGTCGTTCAGCCGGTCGCGCCGGTAGTCGAGCCAGACGACCAGGTCGTCGCCGCGCGGCGTGAGGTAGAGCGAGACCGGGAACGCACCCCGCTCGCGCATCCTCTGGCCGGTCAGCCGGACCCCGGCCAGATCGCTCACCGCCGAGGGGTCGGAGGGGTAGTTCTCGAACACGAACAGGGTGTCGAAGAGCGGCTCGCGCACCGGCAGGCCGGCCCACTCCTGGATCTCCTCCATCGAACGGCCGGCGTGGTCGCGCAGATCGGCGAGCCGCTCCTGGAGTCCGACGAGCCACTCGCCCACGCGCGCTCCGGCCGGCACCTCGGTCCACGCCGGCAGGGCGTTCATGAACACGCCGACCGTGCGCTCCACGTCGGGCAGCTCCGGCGGGCGGCCGGACGCGACCGAGCCGAAGGCGACGTGCGAGCGGCCGGTGTAGCGCTGGAGCAGCAGCGCCCAGGCGCCCACGGAGACGGCGTTGAAGGTCAGCCCGTGCGAACGCGCGAAGGAGGTCAGGCGCGCGATGTCGGCCGCGGGAACGGTGGTGCGCACCTCGCCCTGGTCGCCGCGCGGATCGCCCTCGGCCACCTCGCCACCCGGGAGCCCGGTGTCGAACGGCTCCTCGATCCCGGCGAGAGCGCGGCGCCAGAACTCCCGGTCGGCGTCGTCGTCGCGCTGCCCGAGCCAGGCGACCCAGGCGCGCAGCGACGGCGCGGGCGGTAGCTCCGGCTCCTCGCCGCGGACGAAGGCGCGGTAGGCGGTCCAGACCTCGGACTGCACCAGCCCGATCGACCAGCCGTCGAGCAGGATGTGGTGGAAGGTCCAGATCACCTCCCAGCGGGCGTCGGCGCGGCGCACCACCGCGAAGCGCAGGAGCGGCGCCCGGTCGAGCGCCAGGCCGCGCTCGCGGTCCTCGGCGAGGAGGCTCGCGATCCGCTCCTCGGCGCGCTCCTGCGACAGGTCGGACAGGTCGTGCTCGACCCAGGGCAGGTCGATCTCGCGCCGGACCACCTGGAGCGGCTTGTCCCGGTGCTCCCAGACGAACTGGCTGCGCAAGGCGCCGTGGCGCGCCACCACCAGCTCCCAGGCGCGGCGCAGGGCGTCGGTGCGGAGGTCGCCCTCCAGGCTGGTGCGGAGCTGCTCCAGGTAGGCCGTCTCGTCCGGATGGACGACCGAGTAGTAGAGCATGCCCCTCTGGGCCGGGCCGAGAGGGAAGATCGACTCGACGTTGGCCTTTTCGGCGCTGGTTCGGATACTCATGGTGTCACCTCTTCGCCTGTCTTCGCCCGAAGCACGCCCCTCCGGGCCCCCGTGGCCGGGAGGCCACGTCGCCCGGGAAGCGCACTCCCTCCCGACTTCGCATGAAGATGTTCGATTCGTCCGGCTGCGAGATGGAGCGAGATGGATACAGCGAGCCCGGCGGCCTCACGGCCGAGCCGAAGCCCGCAGTCTCTGGAACCCGCCCTGGATCGACCTCTCGCCGGGCCACGCGCCACGCGACCACGCCGTCTGCCCGGCGGCGTGGAGACGCGGAAGCCCTTCGGTCACTCCCCGCTCTCGCTCATTGTGCGAGCCGCGGCCGGAAGCGGGACAAACGGGTTCAGCCGATCTCGTCCAGCAGGTCGTCGAGCTCCTCCTCCGAGAGGCCGGCCTGGCGGAAGTCGAGGGTGTCGGGAAGCGGCGCCTCGAGCGCTTCGAGCGCCTGGGACCGGTCGCCGATCGACCTCCGGACGGCCGCGGCGAGCTCGCCGAGCGTGGCGTGGCGGAAGAAGTCGCGGACCGCGAGCGACCAGCCGGCCTGCGCCGCCCGGGCCGCCACCTGGAGCGCCAGGATCGAGTCGCCGCCGAGATGGAAGAAGCGGTCGCCGGTGCCGACCCGTTCGACGCCGAGCACCTCGCGCCAGATCGCCGCGAGCGTCCGCTCGGTCTCGCTCGACGGCTCGACGTAGGGCACGTCGGCCGCGAGGCGCCGGCCGTCCGGCTCCGGCAGCGCGGTGCGGTCGATCTTGCCGTTCGGAGTGCGCGGCAGCTCCGGCAGCACCACGAAGGCGGCCGGAACCATGTACGGCGGCAGCGCCTCCTCGAGACCGGAGCGCAGATCCTCGACCGAAGGCTCCGGCCGTCCCGGCTCGATCACCAGCCAGGCGGCGAGCCGGCGGGCGCCGGCGCTCCCGGTGCGCGGGAACGGCGCGACGACGGCGCGGGAGACGTCGGCGCGGGCGGTGAGCGCGGCCTCGATCTCCCCCGGCTCGATCCGGTGGCCGCGGATCTTGACCTGCTGGTCGATCCGGCCGAGGCATTCGAGGATCCGGGAGCCGTCGGCCCCGTGCCATCGGGCGAGGTCGCCGGTCCGGTAGGCCCGCGCCCCGGGCGCGCCGTCCGACGAAGCGAACGGATCTGGCACAAAGCGTTCCGCCGTGAGCGCCGGCCGCCCCAGATACCCGCGGGCGACGCCGGCCCCGCCGATCCGCAGCTCCCCCGGCACCCCCGGCGGGCAGAGCGCTCCGCGCGGATCGACCCCGTAGAGCCGCGTCCCCGCGATGGGCTCGCCGATCGGCACCGTGCCCGCGGGGCCGGAGCCGAGCGCCTGCGCCGTCACCCGCCCGGCCGACGACCAGACCGTGGTCTCGGTCGGGCCGTAGACGTTCCAGAGCTCGCCGTCGCCGCTCTCGCCACCGAGCGCCAGGAGCAGCCGCCGGGCGAGCTCCCGGTCGAGCGGTTCGCCGCCCGAGAGCGCCTTCGGCGCCCGGCCGCCGGAGGCTCCGCCCGCCCACCCGGCGTCCAAGAGCATGCGCCAGGTCGTCGGCGTCGCCTGCGCCACCGTCACCCCGCGCAGCCGCTCGGCGAGCACCGCGCCGTCGGCCGCCGTCTCCCGGTCGATCAGCTCGATCCGCGCCCCGACGACGAGCGGCAGGAAGATCTCCAGGATCGAGATGTCGAACGCGATCGTGGTGGTGGCGAGCGTGACGTCGCCGGGGCCGAGGCCGGGGGCGCGCGCCATCGCGTCGAGGAAGGCGAGCACCGAAGCGTGGCTCACCTCGACC
>CAZLLV010000009.1:0-6121 GCA_964560325.1 uncultured Thermoanaerobaculia bacterium
ACGCACACCCGGAACGGGCGCTCGACCTTGTCGGTCAGGTCGGGGATCGACAGGCATCCTTCGACCTCGGTCTCCTGCCCCTCCTGCTCCACCAGCTCGGGGTTGACCAGGACCAGCAGGGCTTCCGGATCCTCGCCCACCGACAGGTCGACGACCGCGAGGCGGAGCTCGACCCCGACCTGCGGTGCGGCGAGACCGACGCCGGGGGCGGCGTGCATGGTCTCGACCATGTCGTCGGCGAGGCGGCGAAGCTCCTCGTCGAACCGCTCGACGGGCGGACACTCCACCCGCAGGACGGGATCGGGGTAGATGCGGATCGGGCGTACGGCCATCTCGTCTCCTGGTCTCCTGCGGCCTGGGCCGGGGCTGGTGCCGGGCCGCGGGGCCCAGTCTCTCCGGCCCCGCTCCCGGGATCAAGTCCCGGAGCCGGCCTCCGGATTCCCGCCGCCCCTGAGCTCGTGCAGGGTGCGGGCCACGCCGCGGTCGTTGTGCTGCATCCGCAGGGCCGTCAAGAAGCCGCGCGGGTCGGGGTTGCCGACCAGCGTCTTCTCGAGCCCGGCGCGCCGGAGCGCGAGCGTCTTGGCTCCGGTTTCGGTGCGGTAGTCGGCGGGCCAGGGCCGGCGCTCGAGCAGCACGCTTTCGCCGATCACGTCGCCCGGCCCGAAGTCGCGCACCACGCCGCCGTCGTCGCTGCGGCCCGGCAGGTAAGCCCGCACCACGCCGTCGAGGAGAAAGAGCAGCCGGTCGTCCTCGCTCCCGGCGGCGGCGACCGGTGAGTCCGCCGGGAAGCTCTGGAGCTCCATCGCCGAGACCAGGCGCCGCAGGATCTCCGGCCGTAGGTTGCGCGCGAGGGGCGAGGCGACCACGTGGTGCCAGAGCCGCTCGACCAGGAGCGCGGTCGTCGCCCCGCCGGTGCCGCTCTCGCGCAGCCCTTCGACCACCAGCATGCGGGTGCGCTCCGACGTCTTGGCGAGCTGGAAGCGCTCGATCTTGTCCCCCAGGGACTCGTCGAGGGGCGCGAGCCGCCGCGCCTTCGCCAGGAGCGCCAGCCCGCGGTCGTAGAAGCCGTCCTGAGCGTACTCCTCGGCCACGTACACGTACTCGTCGACCGCCCGGCCTCGATCCTCGACGCCGGTGTACGCCTCCGCCAGGCGGAGGTGGGCGTGGAGGTCGTCCGGATGGCTGCGGAGCCGCGCCTTCAGCCGGTCTACCGCCTCCGGATACCGCTCGAGGACGATCAGATCCTCGATCGTGCGGGCCTCGTCCGGGGGCGGTTCCTTGTCGCCCTTGAAGAGTTTCTTGAACAAGAGGGTCTCCGTTCCTCGCCCCGGGGTCGGCCAGGGACGACGCCGACCTCACAGGGTGACACCTGCGGTGCCTTGGGGACCGGCACATTATAGTGGAGGCGGAGCCCCGGAGCACGAAGAGAACCCCCGAGATGCCGCCGTTTGCGGGCTCGCGCCGGAGCGGGGAGCCGGACGGCGCCGCCGGCGACCGGGTCTGGCGTGCTTCTTGCGCTTCCACCCCGGCGACGAGGAATGGAGACCGGCGAGTCTCCGTTGGAATCCACGAAGGTACCGAGAGAAGAATTCAGCCAGTCGGCTACACGAAAGACGGGAGCCCATCATGTCGTACACCACGCCCAAGACCACGCTCCGCTTCCCCGCCGCCTGGACCGTCTTCCTCGCCCTCGCCGCCCTCCTGACGGCGGGCGCGGCCCCGGCCGCGGCCGACCGCGACGACTACCTGGGCAGCGACGGCTACGGGAGCTACGGCTCCGGCGACACCGCGGGCTACGAATCGAGCTACAGCTACGTCCGCACCCTCGAAGGCTCGGCCACCCTGATCCAGGGCGACAGCCAGGACCGGGACGGCCTCCAGGTCAACCAGCCGGTGCTGGTCGGCGACCGCATCTGGGTCGCGCCGTCCGGGCGTGTGGAGGTCGTGCTCTCCGACCGCAACCTGCTCCGGATCGACGGCGGCTCCGAGGTCGTCTTCGAGGCGCTCGCCGCCTCGCCCGACCGCGACGATCCGGCGACCGTCCTGCGCGTCGCGCAGGGGAACGTCCAGCTCGTCGTCGAGCCCGACTTCCTGGGCGACGACTATCCGCGCGTCGACACGCCGAACGCGACCGTCTACGCCAGCGACCTGGGGAGCTACCGGATCACCGCCGACGAGGGCTGGAGCGAGATCGTGGCGCGCGCCGGCTCGGCCGAGGTGGTGACCCGCGAAGGATCGGTCCTCCTGCGCAGCGGCGAGGAGGCGGTGGTCGAAGGCAGCGACCGGCCGCGAACGCAGGTACGCCGGGCGAGCCGCGAGGACTCGATCGAGCTCTGGGGCGAGCGGCTCGACCGCGAGGCCCGTCACGCCTCGCAGTACGTGGACGAGTCGATCGCCTACGAGGCGGCCCATCTCGACCGCTACGGCTCCTGGTCCCGGGTCGACGGCCGCTACGGCTGGCGGCCGCGCGTGGCGGACGACTGGCGCCCCTACTGGAACGGCCGCTGGTCGTTCACGCCGCTCGGCATGACCTGGGTGTCGTACGAGCCCTGGGGCTGGGCGCCGTACCACTACGGCACCTGGGACTACGTGCCCAGCTACGGCTGGACCTGGTTCCCGGGCCACCGCTTCGCGCCGGCCTGGGTCTACTGGTACTGGACCGATCAATACGCCGGCTGGGTGCCGGTGGGCTACTACTCGCGCTACTACTGGTCGAGCTACGGCCGCTACGGCCTGCGCGCCGGCGTCTACGGCTACGCCGGTGGACGCTGGGGCGACTACGGCTACTGGAACTTCTGCCAGACGCGCTACTTCGGCGACCGCTACCAGTACCGGCACGTCGACCGGGGTGACCGGTTCGGCGAGCGTCATCGCTACGCGGTGCCCAAGCGGGGCATCGTGACGACCGACACGCGTGGCATCACCCGTACCGCGGTGCTCCGCTCCGAGGGGGTCGAGCGGATCCTCTCCGAGCGTGCCGGGCGCCGCGGCGGCCTGGCCGACGTGACGCCGTTCATCGAGCGCCGCAAGGAGCTGCCGGACGACGTGCGTTCGCGGATCGCGGTCGACCGGGGCGAGCCCGGCCGCGGCGACTCCGACGTCCGCCGGCCGACCCGGCTGGTCGCGACCGACGGCGTGCCCGGTGCCGGGGCGGCTCCTTCGCGCGGCGACGGAGCGCGCTCCGTGAGAAGCCCGCGGCAGGCCGTCGAGCGCCCCGGCATCGACCGCACGGCGCCGGTGCTTTCGCCCAAGCCGGGCGTGGTGCCGTCGCGCTCCGAGCGCACCGACCGGCCGACCCGGGCGGTGCCGGCGACCCGCTCCCCCGCCGAGCGGCCGAGCACCGAGCGGCCGTCGGTCGATCGCCCCAGCCGCGTCGAGCGGCCGGAGCCGTCGCAACCGTCGCGTGCGACGCCTTCGAAGGACTGGCGGGAGCGCTCGACGGCACCGCGTCGGGAGCCTCCGGCGCGGGTCGAGCGGCGCGAGCCGCCGAACGCGTCGAGCGAGCGCTCGGCGCCGAGCGAGGTGCGCCGCCGTCCGTCCGTCCGCGAGTCGGAGTCGGACCGATCCTCGATCACGCGGCGCGTGGTCGAGGGCGTGCGCTCGAACGACCGGCGCTCGACGCCCAGCCGGTCCGAGGCGCCGAGCCGGACCGAGCGGCGGGAGAGCCCGCCGCCGCGCACGCGGTCGAGCGCCCCTCCGAGCTCGAGCACGAGGAGCCGTAGCTCGGCCCCGTCGCGCTCGCAGACCCGCTCGGCGCCGTCGCGGCCCTCGCGGCCTCCGGCCTCGGCGCGGTCGTCCTCGCGCTCCTCGAAGCCGCAGGCGCGCTCCTCGTCGCGCCCGTCCCGGTCGTCCTCCAGGGCCAGCTCGGCCCGCCCGTCGCGCTCGTCGTCCCGTGCGACGCCGTCTCGTTCGGCACCCTCGCGCTCGCGCGGTCAGGCCCGGAAGCCCCCGAGCTTCTGACGGGCTCGACGAACCCCGGGCGCATCCAGCTACAATCCCGGCCGATGCGCCCGGACCGGATCACGCTGTTTCTGTTCGTCGTCTACTGCGCGGAGATCGGGCTCTTCCTGGTCTTCGCGCCGTGGACCGTGCTGTGGGACCGCACGCTCGGACAGCTCCCGTCCCAGCTCTTGAGCTCGATCGCCCTCCACCCGGCCGTGCGCGCCGGGGTCACCGGCTTCGGCCTGGTACACATCATCTGGGGCGTCCACGACCTGACCCTCCTCTTCCGCCGCGACGGCAAGCGTCCGTGAGCCCCTCCCCCGTCCGCCGGGGGGCGCGGGTCCCGCGGGTGCTCGCGATCACCGCACCCGCCGCCCCCCTCGACCACCGCTTCGAGAGCTGGCTCGAGGGGCTGGTGGGGGCCGGAGTCGACGCGGTGCAGGTCCGCCGGAAGGAGCTCCGCGACCGCGATCTCCTGGCGCTCGTCCTCCGGGCCCGCGCGGTGCTCGGCGGCACGACGGTCGCCCTGCTGGTCAACGGGCGGGCCGACGTGGCGATCGCCGCCTCCGGCGCGGAAGGGGGCGCCGTCGGGGTCCACCTGCCGGCGGACGGCCTGCCGACCTCGGAGGCGCGCGGGCTGCTCGAAGCCCGTGCGGGCCTTCCGGCCGGACGGGCACGGGTCGGGCGGTCGACCCACCGGCTCGACGAGATCCGGCGGGAGCTGCGGCTCGGGAGCGCGGGGCCGGACTACGTGACGTTCGGACCCGCCTACGCCACGCCCGGCAAGCCGGTGGTGCGGGGGATCGAAGGTCCCGACGGCCTGCGCGCCGCCTGTGCCGTCGGTCTGCCGGTGCTGGCTCTGGGCGGCGTCGGGGCGGAGCGGGTCCCGGAGGTCGCGCGGGCCGGCGCGATCGGCGTCGCGGCGATCCGCGCATGCGCCGATCGAGAGTCGATGATCGAGCTCGCGTCCGCGGCGCGCGAAGCCTTTCCGCGCCCGTCCGACACCCGACCCGCGTGATAGATTCCGCCGCGCCGTCATGCTCCGCCGTCTCCGCAACCTCCGCAAGCTCGACTACCTCTACCTGTCGCTCGCGGTCCTGGTCCTCGACCAGTGGACCAAGTGGCTGATCGAGGTCCACCTGCCGCCATCGGCGGCGCAGCCCGTGATCCCGGGGCTCCTGAACCTCACCCACGTCAAGAACACCGGCGTCGCCTTCGGTCTGTTCGCCTCGCAGGGTGCCGACGGCGGGGCGTGGCTCCTGGTGCTGATGGGGCTCGTCGCCCTCGGGGCGGTCTTCCTCTACTTCCACTTCGCCCCGGCCAAGAACCGGCTCCTGCTCACCTCCCTCGCGCTGATCGTCGGCGGCGCGATCGGAAACCTGATCGACCGGGTGGCGAGCGGCGGCGTGACCGACTTCATCGACGTCTACGTCGGCACCCACCACTGGCCGTCGTTCAACGTCGCGGACAGCGCGATCACGGTCGGCATCGGCCTGATGATCCTCGACAGCTTCCGCTCGCACCGGCAGGCCGAGCGGGAGCGCTCGGCCGATTCGGAGCCGGCCGCGGCGACCGAAGCCTGACGGCGGCGCGATGCCCCCCGACCCGTCGGACGGCGAGCGCCGCCGGAGCCTGACGGTGGCGCCGGAGGCCGCCGGCGAGCGTCTCGACCGCTACCTGGCGGAGCGCCTCGGCGAGCCGCGCAACCAGGTCCAACACTGGATTCGCGATCGGCGCGTCACGATCGACGGCGCGACCGCCGGCAAGCCGTCGACCGCGCTCGCCGGAGGCGAGTCGGTCGAGGTGGAGGTGCCCGCGCCGGAGCCGAGCGGCATCGAGCCCGAGGCCGGCGCGATCGCGGTGCTCCACGAGGACCGGGCGGTGGTGGTGGTCGACAAGCCGCCGGGGCTCACCGTCCACCCGGGCTCGGGGCGCTCGACCGGCACGCTCGTCCACCGGCTGATCGCCAGCTACCCCGACCTCGAAGGGGTGGGCGGCGCCGGGCGGCCGGGCATCGTCCACCGGCTCGACAAGGGCACGAGCGGCGTGATGGTGGTGGCGCGGACGCCGGAAGCCTACCGCCGGCTCCAGCGGGCGTTCGCGGACCGCGAGGTCGACAAGCGGTACCTGGCGATCGTCTACGGAGCGCCCGACCCCGCGACCGGGATGGTCGACCAGC
>CAZLLV010000010.1:0-17660 GCA_964560325.1 uncultured Thermoanaerobaculia bacterium
TGCCGGAAGCGAGGGCGGCGGCCCGGCCTCCGAGGGGGCCGCGCCCGCCGAGGGCGGGGCCCCACCCCCCGCCGGCTCGGCCCCCGGCTGCGCCACCGAGGTCGAGGCGGCGGAGGAGACCCCCGGCGAAGGGCGGGAGGAGGGGGGAGAGGGGTCGTCTCCGGCGGCCGGCGGTGGTGGCGCAGCCGGCGAGTGCGGGACCGCCCAGCGCCAGGCGGAGGAGGGAGACGAGGCGGCCGAAGGCGCCGAGACCGCGCAGACCCGCCGTGCGGGCGGGGGCCGCGCGCGCCGCCTCGACACCGGCACCGCCTCCCGGCTGATCCGCTCCCGGGGCGCCGGCGAATCGATGCCGCCGATGGTGCGGGGCAAGCTGGAGGGGGGCCTGGGGGTCGACCTGCGGGACGTCCGGGTGCACGCCGACGGCAACGCCCACGCCGCCAACCGGGCGCTCAAGGCCAAGGCGTTCGCCCACGGCAACAACATCTTCCTCGGCCCGGGCCAGAGCCCGCACGACGTGAGCCTGATGGCCCACGAGACCGCCCACGTCCTGCAACAGGACGGCGTCACCCGGCGCAAGCCGGTGGCAGAGGCGGCGCCGGAGGCGCCGGTCGGGGCCACGGCGGGACCGGGTCCGGCGATGAGCGGCGCCCCGGCCCCGGTGCACGGCCGGAGCCCGGCGGCGGGGCCGGAGGCGGCGCTGCCGGCCACGGCCAGGGGCCCGATCGGGGTGGTCGCCGCGCCGCCGGGCGGCGTGCCTCCCGGAGCTCCGGCCGCGGGCGGCGGCGCCGGGACCGCCGAGGCGACGGAGGCCCGGGCCGAGAAGGCGCAGAAGGCGGCCGCGGAGAAGAGCAAGGCGCGCGGTGGGCCCGGCGAAAAGAGCGCGGGAGGAGGGGGGGGGGGCGCGGGGGCCGGGGGGGCGGGGGCGCGGCGGCCGGGGTGGAGGGCGCCGTCTCCGGGCCCGGCGCCGCCGAAGGCCCCGCCTTCCCCCACCCCGGGGCCGCCGCGGCCGCCGCCGCCCGGGAGGCCGAGGACCGTCGCCGCCACCGGCGGGTGAAGCGCCGGCTGGGCCGCGAGGCGGGGCGCCAGAAGGGGCCGGCGATCACCCGCGCGCGCCAGCAGGGCGCCTCCAGGGCCTCCGCCGAGGATGCCTCGGCGTCCGCCCCCAGCCCCGACTCCGAGCCCCGGGCCCAGGCCGGCGAGGCCCATGCCGACGCCCTCGCCGGCGCCAGGCCCGGGAAGGTCGGGAAGGGCACCTTCCTGGAGCTGGTGAAGTCGAAGCTCGCCTCCATGAAGACCCCCGGCTCCCTGGAGGAGATGGACGACTTCGAGGAGAAGGGCGGCGCCGGCGAGCTCAAGGCGGGCCTCGACCGCGGAGTGGAGAGCGCCTCCTCCGACGCCTCCGGAGAGGTCGAAAGGACGCTCGGGAACCCGCCGAAGCCACCCGACAAGCGCCAGGAGAAGCCCCTCGCCCCGGTGCCGGCGACGCCCCCTTCGGCCCGCCTCTCGGCCCGCCGGGCGGCGCCGGCGCCCCGGGCCGAGGAGGAGCTGACCCTGGAGCCGAGCCGGGAGGCGGTCGAGAAGGACCTGGCCGAAAACCGGCTGACCAAGGAGCGTCTGGAGAAGGCGAACGATCCCCGCTTCAGCGCCGCCCAGCAGTCGCGCGAGGAGGTCCACGAGCACGCCGCCCGGGCGCCGGGCCAGGTCCGGAAGCAGGAGTCCGCGAAGATCGCGTCGACCCAGCGCCAGCTCTCCGGCGACGAGGCGAGGAGCGGCGCCGGCATGCGCCGCGCCCACACCGGCGGCCGGAGGGGGGAGCGCGCGCGCCAGCTCACCGCCGCCCAGCACGCGGCCGCCGAGCGCCGCCGGATCGCCGCCGACATCGAGGCCCTCTACCAGGCCGCCGAGACGGCCGTGCGCGGCAAGCTCGAGTGGCTGTCCGGCAAGGACGGCGAGCCGGGCGAGGTCGACCGCCGCTTCGACGCCGGCGAGAAGGCCGCCCGCGACGCCTTCGAGAAGCACGTCGACGAGGAGATGAGCGCCTGGAAGCGGCGGCGCTACGGCGGCCGGGCGTCGATCCCTCTGGTCGGCGGCCTGGTGGCGGCCGGCACCTGGGCCTACGACAAGGTGATGGGGATCGACGACCACCCCGCGGTCCAGCAGATCTTCGAGGATGGCCGCGAGCTCTACCTCGCCGGCCTGGAGAAGACGATCGAGGAGATCGCCGGGGTGGTCGAGAGCACGCTCGCCAAATGCCACGAGCGGATCGTCGAAGGGCGCAAAGAGATCAAGTCGTATGTGGAGAAGAAGGGCCTCGACCCGAGCCTGAAGAAGGTCGCCCAGGAGGCCGCCGCCGCGGTGTCGGAGAAGTTCGACGACCTGCGGAGCGACGTCGACGCCACCCGCGAGCAGCTCGCCGACCAGGTGGCCGAGCGCTACCAGGAGTCGCAGCAGGCGATCGACGAGCGCATCCGGGAGATGCAGGCCGAGAACCGGGGCCTGGCCGCCAAGTTCGCGGAGAAGCTGCGCCAGGTGCTGGACGCGATCCGCAACTTCCGCACGAAGATCGGCCCGATCCTCGCCGAGGCGGGCGACGTGATCGACGACATCCTGGACGACCCGATCGGGTTCCTGAAGAACCTCCTCTCCGCCATCGGCCGCGGCTTCGGCCAGTTCAAGGAGCGCATCGACACCCACCTGAAGAAGGGGGTCATCGCCTGGTTGTTCGGCAACCTCTCGTCGATCGGCGTCGAGCCGCCCAAGGACTTCAGCCTGAGCTCGCTGGGCGGCGTGGTGCTCGACGTCCTCGGCTTCACCGCCGACAAGCTGAAGAAGCGGGCGGCCCGCATGGTCGGGCCCCGGGCGATGGGGGCGATCGAGAAGGTCACCGGCTACGTCGGCAGCCTGTTCAGCGCCGGCCCGGCGGGGCTGTGGAAGGAGATCGAGAAGGACGTCGGGAATCTGAAGGAGAAGATCCTCGAGGAGATCAAGAGCTGGGTGATCACCCGCATCATCACCGCCGCGGTCAAGAAGCTGGCGATGATGTTCAACCCGGTGGGCGCCATCGTCCAGGCGATTCTCACGATCTACGACGTCATCATGTTCTTTCTGGAGAACATCGACCGCATCCTCGACCTGGTGCGGACGGTCGTGCGTGCGGCGGCCGACGTGGTGAAGGGGAAGATCCAGGCCGCGGCCGACAAGATCGAGACGGCGCTGGGCGCGACCATCCCGCTCATCCTGGCGTTCCTGGCGCGCCTGGTGAACCTGAGCGGCGTGACCGAGAAGGTCCGCTCGGTCATCCGCCGCTTCAAGACCAAGATCGACCGGGCGGTCACGAAGTTCCTGCGCAGGTTGGTGGCGCGTTTCAAGGTCCTGGGCAAGAAGGCGCTCGCCAAGGGCAAGGCCGCGGCCGCCAAGCTCTTCGAGTGGTGGAAGCTGAAGCGGAAGTTCAAGCAGGGGGCCGTCTCCCACACCCTGTCGTTCTCCGGGCGCGAGGCGGCAGCGCAACTGATGATCGCCAGCAATCCGAAGCCGCTGGAAGACTTCCTGGCCGCGCGCTCGACGACCGCCACCCCGGCCGAGAAGAAGGTCATCGCCCAGATCCGCAGGAAGACCGGCAAGATCGAGAAGCTCAAGGTCACCAAGCGCAAGGGCAAGACCGAGGCCCGCTACATGGGCCAGCAGCGGGGCGCGGAGATCAGCAAGCTGTTCGGCGAGATCGCCGCCCTGCTCGCCCTGCTCCCGGCGGCCACCACGCCGGTGCGCCCGAAGACCCAGGTCGCCTGGTCGACTCGCAAGGGGCAGGAGGACGGACAGACCATGACCGCCAAGCCGCTCTCCATCGACCCCGGAGCGAGCTCGGGGAGCGAGCCGAGCGAGGAGTCGAAGCTCTGGCGGGCGGTCAAGGTGCGCGCCGGCGCCTACGTCCGCGGCCACCTCCTGAACCACCACGTCCACGGCCCGGGCACCAAGCAGAACCTGACCCCGATCCCGAGCGCCGACAACACCCGCATGGAGTCGTCGTTCGAGAGCAAGGTCAAGCAGGCGGTGCTCCAGGACAATCAGGTTGTCTCGTACCAGGTGAGCGCGACCCACGGCCGGCGCCCCGCCCGCACCTTCGTGCCGGACGAGAAGCTGATCGCCACCAAGCTGAAGCTCTCCGCCTACGTCCTGAACCCGAACAAGAAGGCCAAGGCGAGCGCCACGGAGGCTCAGAAGCCGGGCAACTGGAAGCAGGGCAAGAAGATCTTCAGCGAGCCGAGCTTCACCCTCACCCTGCCCGCCGACCAGCCGATCAACGCCAAGCCGTATGCCGCGCGCGTCAACCTGAACCGCCCCCGGGACGCGAAGTTCGACCGAGCCGGAGCCGGCAGCTCCGTCGACCTGGTCAAGGACGCCCTCGGCCTGCTCCCCGGCATCGGCCCCGAGCGGGCGAGCGTCATCCTGGACAACTCCCCGTACCGGACGTTCCAGCAGATGACCTCGCTGACCGACGCCGGTGGGCGAGCCTTCGTGACGCCGGCGGTGCTCTCTCAGCTCCGCACCAGGACCGACCCGAAGACCCAGGCCCGCCTGTTTCACCTCGCCGGCCAGACCACCATCGAGACCACGCCATGACCTCGACCTCGACCGCTCCCGCCCCGGACGTCCGCTCCGAGACCCTCCGCCCCTGGCGCGGCCGCCACGCCGGCGAGACGATCGTGGTCTGCGGCTGCGGCCGCTCGCTTCGGGACCTGCCGGAGCCCGGGCTCTGGCTGACGATCGGCGTGAACGACGTGGGGCGGCTCTTCGACCCCACCTACCTGGTGGTGGTCAACCCCCGAAGCCAGTTCCGGGGCGACCGCTTCCGCCACGTGGCGGCGAGCCGGGCGCGGGCGGTCTTCACCCAGCTCGATCCCCGGCGCGACCTGGGCGGCGCCGATCTGCCCTTCGTGCGCTTCCGCCTCGGCCGCCGAGGCGGCACCGTCCTCGACGACCCCGACTCGCTCCCCTACACCCGCAACTCCCCCTACGTGGCGGCCTGCCTGGCGGCGTTCCTGGGGGCGAAGAGGATCGGCCTGATCGGGGTCGACTTCACCGACCACCACTTCTTCGCCGACACCGGGCGCCATCCGCTCGCCCGGGAGCTGGCGCGCATCGACCGGGAGTACGCCGGCCTGCGGGAGGCCTTCGCCCGGCGCGGCGTCGAGCTGGTGAACCTGTCGGCGGAGAGCCGGCTCGGCGCCCTGCCCAGAGCCGCCGCGGCGAGCTGGCTCGCCGGCGCCTCGGCCCGGCTGACGAGCACGCCTGCGAAGCGCCGGGAGAGTCGTGCCGTCCGTGCCGTCGCCGTTCACCCGCCCCGGGGGCACCTCCTCCTCGACCGCTGCCTCGACACCCTGGCGGCCACCGCGGCCGCCCTCGGGCTGCCGGTCAGCCGGAACCTGGCGGTGGCGCGGAACCGCCCGGACACGGTGTCGATCGTCTGGAACGGCCGCCAGCACCGACCCATCGGCCCGACCCTCTACTGCGAGCACGGCTGGCTCCCCCGCTCCGAGTACCAGATCAGCCCGCGGGGGATCAACGCCGATTCCCACGCCGCGCCGTTCCGCTGGGACGGCGAGCCCCTGGCGGCGGAGGAGCGGGAGGCGCTCGGGCGGCGCCTGGAGAGCGTGCGGCGGGCCGAGCACGACGAGCTCGAGGCGCCCGGGCTGCCCGAGGAGTTCCTGCTGGTGCCGCTCCAGATGGAAGGGGACACGAACCTCGTCCGCCACGCTCCGCGGGAGCTACGGCGCATGCAGGGCCTGGTCGACCTGGTCTCGCGAGCGAACCCGCCGTGGCCCCTGGTCTTCAAGCAGCATCCGGCCGACCTTCGGCGGAGCCCTCCGCGCCACCCGCGGCTCCGGCTGCGGCGCCGGCAGGACCTCCTCTACCCCCACGCACGGGGGACCGTCCACGGCATCCTCGCCACCAGGCGGTGCGTGGGCATCGTCTCCGTCAACAGCAACGTGGTTCACGACGGGTTGCTCTGGGACGTGCCGGCGGTGGTGCTGGGGCGGAACGTCTGGCCGCGCTCCGGACCGAGCCCCTTTCTCGACCGGCTGCCGGCGGACTGGCTCGACCTCGCCAACCACCTCGAGGACCCGGAGGTCCTCCGCGTGCGTGAGGCTTACGCCGCCCACCTGCTCCGCCACCAGTGGACGGCCGCCGAGCTGAAGGACCCGGAGGTGGTCCGCGGCCTCCTGGCGGAGGCGATGCGGCAGGGCAACCCCGGGCCGCCCGCGGCGAGCCGCGCGAGAGCACGCGCCGCTTCTTCCCGCCGGCGACCGATGACGGTCAACGTGGTGGCGCGCGACCGCGGCTGGCTGTTCGAGGATCTGAAACGGCACTTTGTCGCCGCGAGCGGTCCGGATCGCCGGGTGGTCGCCAGCGACCGGCCCCGGCGCGACGCCGACCGCTGGATCTTCCTCCGCACCCACGAAGCCGCGGCGACCCCGGACCCGCGGCGCACGGTGGTCCAGGTCCACGACCTCTTCGACGGCGGGCTGTACCGTCCCGGCGGCCGCAGGCACCGGGCCGTCCGCCGGAGCGGCGCGGTCGTCCTGACCCACCCGGGCCAGCGGGAGATCCTGGCGGCGAGCGGCGTTCCGCTCGACGGCCGGCCCGTGCTCTGCCGGCCGCTCGGCGCTCTCTCCGCCTTCACTCTCCGCCGGGCGTTGCCGGAGAGCTTCGGCGTCGGCTGGGTGGGGCGGCCGGTCGTCCACGACGGAACCGACGTCAAGCGCGAGGGCTGGCTGGTGGAGGCGCTACGGCGGCTCGCTCCGTCGAGCCCACCGGACCCACCGGCTCCACCGATCAGGGCGCTTCTGGTGGGCGAGCGGCTGGAGGCGACCGCGGAGGCGCTCGCCGGGGCCGGCGTCGAGGCCCGCTACCGGCATCGGCGGGAGACGCCGATCGAGGACTACCCCGGCCTCTACCACCAGCTCGACGTGCTGGTCGTGACCTCGCGGATGGCCGCCGGCCCCAACTCCCTCTTCGAGGCGCTGGCCTGCGGCGTGCCGGTCGTCTCGACCCGGGCCGGGTGGGCGGAGACGCTCCTCCGCCCCGGCGAGAACGGCTACCTGGTCGACTCGGTCGACGAGCTGGCCGAGGCCCTAACCGAGATCCGGGACCACCGGGAGGCCTGGTTCGAGCGGCGAGACGCCGTCCGCGGCAGCCTGCGGGGGCTCACCCTGGAGTCGTGGGTGGAGGAGAACCTGGCCGCCGCCGCCGCCCTCCCCGGCTGACCGCGCGCCCTCTCACCCGAGCAGGTCGCGGAACCGCTCTCGCTGCGCCGCGGTGCCCAGCGCGAGCAGCTTGCCCCGGGCCGGCAGCGGCCGGTCCGCGGGCGGATTGGCCTCGACCCCTTCGTCCGTCTCGATCGCGATGACGTTGAGTCCGGTGCGCGCGCCCAGCTCGGACTCGGCGAGCGAGCGGCCGGCCACCGCCGGGGGGATGGGCAGGGCGAAGAACTCCACGCCCTCGCCGAGCAGCACCATGTCGCGGCCGGCGAGCAGCGCGTAGATCGACTCGACCCCGAGGGAGGTGTAGCTCAGCGCGAAGTCCGCGCCCGCCCGGTGGATCGCCTCGATGTTGCGCTCGTGGTTGATCCGGCTGACGATCCGCAGACCCGGGTTGAGGCGGCGGCAGTAGACGGCGAGGTAGATGTTGATCGCGTCGTCGTTGGTGGTCAGCAGGACCGACGGCGCCTCCGCGAGCCCCGCCTCCATGATGACCGAGCGGTCCGCCGCGTCGCCCAGGAAGAGCCGATCGGCCACGCCGTCGAGGCGATGCCGCAGGCGTTCGTTCTTCTCGACCAGGTGGACGGCCATTCCCTTCTCGCGCAGGGCTTTCACGGAGGCGACCCCGACCTTGCCGCCGCCGATGACGACGACCGGGTTGTAGTTCGTGTCGTAGATCACCAGCAGGGTGTCGAGCTCGGCGATCTGTTCCTCCGTGCCGACCACCACGGGCACGCTGGAGGCCGTGAGCATCAGGTCGGGATGGGCGGGGATCAGCCGGCCCCGCTGCCAGACGCCGACGATGTTGAGACCGAGGGTCTGGCGCAGGCGGGTGTCTCGCACGGTGCGGCCGACCAGCGGGGTGCCGTGGACCGGGAACTCAGCGATCTGGAGGTTCTGGAAGCGGCCGACCACGTGGGCCGCGGCGTGGCCCGCGTTGAGCCGGCCGGCGAGCTGCTCGCCCAGGCGCTGCTTCAGCGGCAGAACGTGGTCCGCGCCCGCGAGCTCGAGCAGGTCGACCGACTCCGAGTCCTCGGCGACGGCGATGATCGGGATCGAGTCGCCGAGCTCCCGCACGGTGAGGGTGATGTTGGTGTTGGTCGGGTCGTCCCCGCAGGCGAGCACCGCGCGCGCCGTGCCGGCGCACAGGGCCTCGTAGGTCGAGGGAGCGTCGAGATGGCCGCTCACCACCCGGACTCCTTCGTTGAACAGCTCCGCCGCGCGGGCGCGGTCGGGCTCCAGGACGACGTAGGGGATCCCCATCAGGTCGAGCTTGCGCGCGAGAGCGCGGGCCACCGACTCGAAGTGGCTGAGAATCACGTGCCCCGAGGTTCCGGGAGCGATCTCTCGGGGCGCCCGTCCGTGGATCTGGGCCTCGAGCCAGGGCGCGTAGAAGAAGCGGATGAAGGCGAAGGGGAGGACGATCAACAGCAGGACGATGCCGGAGAGCAGCACCAGGATGCTGAAGGCGCGCCCGATGTCGCTCTGGAAGGTGATGTCGCCGAAACCGAGGGTGCTCATCACCGTCAGGGTCCAGTAGATGCCGGTCACCCACGAGTGGTCCTGCCCCTCGACCTCGACCATGATGACGTGGAAGACCACGGCATAGACGACCACCACCACGGCCAGGAACAGGAGGTACTTCGCCAGCGCCTTCAGGTTGCGGCGGCTCTGGGTCTCGCCGAGGAGGTAGGCGAGCTGGCTCGGCAGGAACTTCAAGCAGGCTCCGAGGCAACGAGCGCCCGCCGGCGCGCGGGGCGGCCTGGGGCGGGAACGGGATTCGTGCTCATCGCGGCGGAGACGAGCTTAGCAGTCCGCGCGCGGACTTCGAGCGGGAGGGGTAGCGAACCCCCTCCCGCTCCCGAACCCTGTTCACCCGCCGAGCTTGTACGAGTAGCTCGCCAGGGTGATGTAGTCCGGGAAGGTCGCGTCGCCCTCGCGGCCGGTGTACGGGTTCGGCTCCCGGTTGCGGTAGACGCCGATCGGCACGTGGAGCGAGAGCGTCGAGTCGCCCCGCGTATAGACCAGCCCCGGCTCCACGAAGACCTCGTAGCCGGGCCGTCGCCAGCCGTGGCTGTCGCCGATCAGGTCGTAGCGCGGCAGCCCCTCGATGCGCCCGGCGAGGCTGAGCGACAGCCCTTCCAGGCCGGACGGGAAGACGCCCCCGAGCCGCGCCACGTACTGGTCCGGCACCGAGTTGACCCGCAGATCCTCGTTGCCCGGCGAGTCTCCGAGGCCCAGACCGACGAGGATCGACGGCGTGCCGTTCGTGTCGCGCGGGTTGATCAGATAGGAGCCGGAGGCGAAGAGCGTCGCCGGCCCGACGCGGCGGAACGCCAGCAGCTCGACGATCGCGCCCCAGCCCCCGTCGCCGAGCTGGATCGACTGGTCGACCGCCTTGCGCTCCGGGTTCTGGCCCGTGAGATCCGGGTAGACGTCGGTCACGCCCTCGTCACCGGTCGGCGCCTTGACCCCCAGGCCGAGGGAGACGTTGCCCCGGTCGGCGCGCACCGGGTCGATCAGCCAGTAGCGGCCGGTCAGGCTGACGTCGCCGATTCCGGACGCGTCCTGCTGGCTCCGCGGACCGGGCTCCGGCTGGATGGGCAGCGGCACCGACCACGAAGCGTCGACGTAGGGAACCCCGAGCGAGAGGCTGAACCGGGGCGTGACCGTGTAGGTGACGCCGAGGTCGAGGAGCATCTGCCGGTTGATGACGTAGGTCCCCTCTTCCTCCCGGTGCGTCTGCTCTTCCGAGCCGGAGTAGTGTCTGTCGGATTCGAGGCCGCGGTACGACAGCGACACCTGCCACTGGCCGGCCTCGGCGAGAACATCGTCGGACGCGCCGAGCACGGGCGCGTTCTGTCGGATGAGCACTCACCCCTGGCCCCAGGCCCAGCGGCCCGGGAGGAGGAAGGCGGCGACGAAGGCCACGACGATCGTGCCGCGGCGCAGACGGGTTCCGTGCATGGGTACGTCTCCTTGCAGAGGTCGAGCGGGTTCGGTTCGGGTCCGGCGACCGGAAAGGCAAGGCGGGTGCCAGGAGGGACGGCGGCGGCTCGGTGCCGCGGAGGCCCCGCACGACGGGGCGCTTCAGTGCGAAGAGGATCGCGCGAGCGCCGGAAGATCCCCATACGATCTATGACCGGAACGACGATTTATGAGGGACGGGCGCCACCGATAGACTCGGTCCCGTGACCCCCTCCGACGACGACGCGCCGCCGGTCCTGCGCGGCGACGGCCTCCTCCTGCGCCCGCTCACCCCCGCTGACGCCGGGGCGCTGCTCGCGCTCTTCGGCGACGGCCAGGTGACGCGCTGGACCTCGCTCGACCGGTTCGAGGACGAAGCGGCGGCGCGGGCGATGATCGAGAAGATCGGGAACGATTTCGCGGCCGGGACGCGGCAGCAGTGGGGCATCGTCGAGCCGGACGGCGGGACCGGCGAGGTGGTCGGCACGGCGATCCTCGCCCAGCTCGACCGGCGCCACCGGCGCGCCGAGATCGGCTACGCGGTCCGG
This sequence comes from uncultured Thermoanaerobaculia bacterium, assembly GCA_964560325.1. Classification (GTDB taxonomy): domain Bacteria; phylum Acidobacteriota; class Thermoanaerobaculia; order Multivoradales; family DATKCC01; genus CAZLLV01. The sequence continues at coordinate 10,772 of CAZLLV010000010.1, forward strand.
CGGAGCCACTGGGGCCGGCGGATCGTGTCGCGCATGCTGCCGCTCCTGATCGAGCACGCCTTCGGCACCCTCGACCTCCACCGCCTGGAGGCGAGCGTCGACCCCGAGAACGTCGCCTCCCTCCGCGCCCTGGAGCGCAACGGCTTCCGGCGCGAAGGCCATCAGCGGGAGCGCTTCCACCAGGAAGCCGCCTGGCACGACGCCCTCGTGCTCGGACTGCTGCGGCGGGAGTGGCGGCGAGAGGGGAGAGATTGAGACCGGGCGAAACGTGGCGGTCAGGCGCCGCCTATTGGATGAACCGGCGCTTCGCGTTCGGCTGATCAACCGAGGCCGTTCCCTCCGCCAGCGATTCCTTCACGAGCTCTGAGCGACGGGGCCGATCAGTGGCCTCAGACCGTGCAGCAGCCGTCCGTGCCGCACACCTGGCCGGAACCGCAGTCGGCATCGGTGAAGCACTACAGGCGACCACACGACGGACCCGAGTAGACACAGCACCCGTTGACGCAGCTCACCGTGCAGTTCGGAAACTGGGGACAGAGACTGGTGCTCGTCCCGAAACAGGAGTAGGTGCAGCTCTGGGCGATCGCATCGGGCACCGCGGAGCCGAAGAGGGCGTCGACGGCCGCCGTCCCACAGTCGGGGGCGACCTCGGTCGGGGAGGCTTCGACAGTGGGCGCCGGGTCGGCAGATCGGGCGGCGTCGGCGTGGGCCGCGACACCGGTTAGAGCGAGGAGGACGGCGACGAGAACGACGGACAGCGGACGTGACGACATGGAAGCTCTCCTTTTCGATTCGATGAAGCGGGATCGCGGCATCAAATCATTTTCTCATTATTATCGGAAAGACTGGCTAATGTCAACCTCCAGACTGACACTCCCGCCACGGCGCGCCGCGACATCCGCATCCCCCGTCCCACGGTCCACCGCTACCTGAACCTGCTGGAGACCTCCTACCCGCTCGTACGGCTGGAGCCGTACTCGGTGAACCGCACGAAGCGGTTGATCAAGACCCCGAAGTGGCTCTCCCGGGGATCCTCGGGATGCCCTGGGCACCGGAGGTCTAGCCGATCGCGCCCGACCCTGCCCTATACTGCCGCGGGGATTCTCTCGAATGATCTGGAGCAAGCTCGGATTCGAAACGCGGAGAGAGCGGCAGCGGCTTTGCCGCCACTGCTCGCGGCCGTTCCGGGCGGAGCGGATCGGAATCGTCTGCCGGGCGGAGCCGTGCGGGGGGGTGGTCGACGATCTCGGCCGGCGCAACCCGCGCTTCTTCTTCGCCGGCGAGCACGGCCTCTGGCGCCGCCGCGCCGGGATGGAACCGGCGCTCGACCTCGACGGGCCGTGTCCGTTCTGCGAGCGCTCCGGCCGGCTCGCCACCGTCTGCCCGCACTGCCGCCGGCCCCTCGGCGCCGAGAGCGGCGAGGACCGGGTGATCGCGGTGATCGGTGCCTCCGCCTCCGGCAAGAGCCACTTCCTGGCCGCCGTCCTCCACCAGCTCCTCGAAGCGCGCGTCGGCGGCGACACCTGGCGGGTGGCGCTCGACCGCTCCGAGGTCGACCGGTTGCGCCGGAAGCTCCTCGACCCGCTCTTCGAAGATCTCCACGTCTTGCCGTCGACCGTCGACCGGCTCGACGAGGAGCTGGCGCTGCCGATCGAGAACGTTGAAGACGGCCGCCGCGTGCTGCTCGTCTTCCGCGACCTCGGCGGCGAGCTCTTCCGGCAACCGGAGCGGCTCGCGCGGGTCGCCTTCCTGCGTTACGCCCAGGGCGTGGTGCTGATGGTCGACCCGCTGGCCTTCCGGCCGCGGCCCGGCCCGGGGGGCGGCGGCGACCTCGAAGCCTGGCGGCGGAGCGGCCAGCCGGATGCGCTCGAGACCCTCTCGGTCTACCGGCGCGTGCTCGAGGAGCGCGAGCGGCGGGTCGAAGAGGAGGCGCTGCCGGTCCTGCCGGAGCGGAAGTTTCTGGCGCTCGCCGTGACCAAGGCGGACCTGGTGCTGCCGCCGGACCACCCGTTCTGGCAAGAGGAGGGCGACGAGTCGCTGCGCCGCGGCTACTGGCGCGCCCGCGCCGAGGACGATGAGGCGGCCGAGCGCTGGGTGCGCGAGCACCTGGATCTCGAAGGGGATCCGCGGCTCGCGCGCGAGACGGAGGCCTTCGCCGAGGCCCGCTGGTTCTTCGTCTCGAGCCTCGGCTTCCCGCACCCGCCGGGGCACGAGCGCCTGCGCCGGGCGCCCGAGCCCCGGCGGGTCCACGAGCCGATCTTCGCCCTTCTCGACCGGCTGACCGAGGACCTGGCGGGCGACCCGGCGGTGGTCGCGCCGGAGCGGGTGGACGAGGTGGACCAGCCCATGGTCGCGACCCCCGAGGCCCGCCCTGCGTCGCGCGGCACCGACTCCGATGACTGGGGGCTCTGAAGAGTTGGCGACCGGGTGGCGGCACGTCTACACCTGGTCCCGCCGGGGCCCGCTCGGTGCGCCGGGGTTCCAGACCGTCGCCCGCTCGCGGGAGCTCGACGGCGATCGGCTGCGGGCGCTCGAGCGGCGGGTCGCGGCTCTCCGCCCCCCGCCAGGCGTCCCGCGCCCCTCCCTCTTCCTCCAGCCCTCGCCCACCGACACCGGCCGGAGCGTCCTGACCCGCTCGGTCGCCACCGGGCGCTCGGCCGACGGCCGCCCCGGCGGCTTCGTCGCCGAGAGCCTGGTGGTGCCCGACCGCTGGCTGGAGGCGGCGGAGTGGGACCTGGAGACGGCGTTCGCCGCGGTGCCGTGGCGCGGGTGGCAGGAAAACCCGGGTGCCGAGGACGACGAGATCTTGCCGGACGAGGAGCTGCCGCCGCTCGATCCGCCGAGCGGCGAGGAGCGGCGGAAGAAGCTCGGGCGTCTCGACCGGCTGCTCCCCGACCCGGAGCTCCGCGCCGCTCTCCTCGAGACGCTGATCTGGCAGGCGGAGGACGGCGGCCGCGACGAGCCGATCCACCTGGTCGCCGACCCGGACACGCCGCCGGAAGCCTTCGAGGCGCTGGTCCTCCTCCTCCCCCTGGCCCTTCGGCCGGAAGAGCGTGTGCGAGCGGCGGAAGGGCGCCCGGGGGAGCGCCGGAGCCTGCGGCTCGGTACGCTCGCCGCCCCGGGCGCGCTCGACCGGCCCGACCTGCTCGGCGTGCCGGACGCGCTCCTCGAAGAGGCCCGCCGCGTGCCGGGCGTGGTGCTCGACCTCGGCGGGCGCATCCCGCCGCCGCGCCCGGGTGACGAGCGCGTGCGGGAACGCGCGCGGCGGGTGAGCCGTGATCTGACCGGAGAGGGAGCAGGGATGAGCGAGGCCGCGGACGATCAGGAAAAGGGTGAGACGAGCGGCGCGAGCTTCGACGACGCGCCGCGGCTCGACGACAGCGGCGGCCCGGGCGATCCCGATCCGCTCGCCGAGCGCGCCGCCGTCTGGCGCCTGCGCGACGAGTCGGAGGCCCGGGCCGCGGCGCTCCTCGACCGGCTGCGCGCCGACCACGACCGGATGCTCGAGCCCCTGAAACGCCTGGTCGAGGCGGAGCGCCGGCGGTTCGGCGACGAGATCGAGGGCCTGAAGCGGGAGCTCTCCGAGATCGCCGGGGAGGCGCGGGCCGAGCTCGCGCGCGAGGCCGATCGGGAGCGCCGGCAGCTCCAGACGGAGGGGGAGCGGCGCAAGGGGGTGCTGCGGGGCAGCCTCGACACCCGCATCGAGGAGCTCGACCGCTACCAGGAGGAGCTGCTGCACCGACTGAGCGAGGAGGAGGTGCGCGCCGAGCGGCGCCTGCGCGAGGCCGCCGGGCTGGCGGCGCTCGACTCCGACCGCGAGCGGGCGGCGGAGGTCCCGGCGCGGGGGACGAAGGCGGCGCGGCGCCCCGACCGGGCGCGGAGCGCTCCGAGCGACCGCGGTCCGCTGGCGTCACCCACGGCGTCCGGCAGCGCCTGGAAGCCCTCGTCCGCCGCCCGCCCGAGCCTCCGCGAGCGCCTGCAAGATTGGCCGGCCGGCTACCGCTGGGGCGCTCCGCTCTCGCTTCTCGCGCTGCTCGCCGTCGCCGCGTACTTCCTGCTCTGGCGGGTAGAGGAGCCGACGACCGGCTCGCCGGAGCCGGTGCCCGCCGTGGCCGAGGCAGCGGCCGACGACACGCCGAGAGCCGCCGAGCTCCGAGCCCGTGCGCTCGATCGCCTCACGGACGGCGCCACGGCGGCGGCGCTCCTCTCCGCCGCCGCGCGGAGCCCCGAGCCGCCGGTCCGCGACCTCGCCGCGTCGATCTACCTCGCGCACGCGATGGGACCGGCCGGCCTCGTCGACGCGACCGAGAGCTGCGTCCTCCTCCAGCAGGTGGTCACCGATCGCCTGGCGGTGGACGGCGAGGAGTCGATCGCCGTCGACGGCCGGTGCGGCTCGGGCACGCAGAGTGTCCTGGCGGAGATCGCGCCGGCGCTCGACTGCGCCGGCGGCGGCTGGCAGGCGCAGGGAGCGTGCGTCCTCAACCGCCGACTCTCGGGCGGCCAGCCGCCCTGCGCGGCCACCTGGCCGCTCCGGCGTGCCTGCGGCTGGAGCCACGTCGAAGGCGCCCGCGCGCTCGGGCTGGCCCGTGAGACGGCACCGCCTCTCCAGGCGCGGCTCGACCTGGTCCAGACGCCCGACCTGGCGCGCGAGCTGGCGGAGCGAGAGCCGGACCTCGCCCTGGTCGAGATCCTCCCGCCCCTGGCCTGGGGTGCGGCCGAGGCCGCGGCCGGCCGCTCGGTGACCGCGGTGCCGGGCGTAGAAGGGCTCGACGCGGGTCAGCTCGAATCCGCCCTCGCCTACCTCGACCGGATCGAGGACGCCCCCGGGTGATCGAGCACCTGCTTTTCTCGACCCGCGGGGCGCGGCCGGCGAGCGGCAGCGAGTTCAACCGCGAGGTGGTGGCGGCGAGCCCCGGCGTGCCAGAGGCGGCGCGCGCCGCCTTCGTCAAGCTGGCGGACATGACCGGCGCCGTCCTCGCCCGCCCGGAGCTGCCGCCGCTCTGGGCCTTCCGCCGCCTGGACGAGGAGAGCTGGCTGGTCGTGCGCGCGGTGAGCCTGGGGCTCTACCGGAAGGGGCACCACCAGCTCCTCGTCCATGGGGTGGTGCTGCCGCGCGAGACGGTCGACCTGCTCGACGGCGATCCGTTCCTCCTCGCTTCCGAAGAGGCCGCGGCGGCCGGCTTCCGCTTCGTCGAGGAGCACCCGGAGGGGCGCGAGGAGCTTCCACCGCTCACTCTCGACCCCGGCTTCGCCGGCACCGCCCGCCGCCTCTCGGTCGAGCGCCTGGAGCGGCTGACCGAGGGTCTGCGCGAGCTCGACCCGGCCTTCCCGGCGCTCTTCGACCGGGTGCTCGGCACCGGCGAAGCGGAGCGCCGGCCGGTCGCCGTCGCCCCCGGCAGCCCGGCGGTCGTCGAGTGGCTCCTCCTCCACCTCCACCCGGCCGACCGCGCCGAGCTGTCGTTCCACACCCGCTACGCCTACGAGCAGGCGATTCCGTTCGACCTCGTCGGCGCGGCGCCGGACGAGGTCGCCGACCTGCGCCGCCGGCTCCGCGGCGAGGTCGACGTCTGGACGCCGGAGGCGGTCCGGTCGCCCGCTCCCGACGGGGACGGGACCGAGCCGACGCTGGGCGAGCGGGTGCGGCAGGCGCGGGAGCGGGCGCCGGGGCTCCTGCCGCGAACGCTCGAGGCGTACTACCTGACGCTCCTTCCGGGCCGCCACGGCACCGACCTGCGCCGCAACCCGTTCCACCCGCTCGAGCCGGAGGAGGCCGACGCCTGCCTCCGGGCGGAGCTCGGTCTGCCGCTCGACGCGGAGGAGACCGAGCTGGTCGAGCGGCTGGCGCTGCGGGGCGACCGCAGCCTGGCGCGCCACGCCGCCGATCTCGCCGAGGCGTGGCGGCGCGGGCCGGCGGCCTTCGAAGATCACCTGGGGCGCTTGACGAACGCCGCCGACGAGCTGCGCCGGCTCGACCTCGACCGGATGCCCCCGGTCGCGCGGCCGGAGGAGCGGCTCGGCCTGCTCGCGCTCCTTCCAGTGCTGCTCCCCGGCCTGCTCGACGAGGGCGGTAGCGGGGTAGAGGACCGGCTGCCGGTGCTCTGGCGGGAGGTGGTGCCGCCCGGCAGCACCTTCGCGGATCTTCTCGGCCGGCTGCGTTCGCCTGAGGAAGCGGAGATCGGGGAGCGGGTGGTGGGGCCGTGGGTCGCGGGGCTCCTCCGAACGACCGACGAGGCGACGGCTGCCACTGCATGGCCGGAGTACCTGCGCTGGCTGGGAGCCGCGGGGCGGCCGGTGGCGCCGGTGGCGGCGCGGGTCGAGCAGGCGCTCGGGGAGCACCCCGAACCCACGGCGCTCGACGGCTACCGCCGCCTGGAGAAGGTCTGCGCGGAGGCCGGGCTAGCCGCCTTCGCGCTCCGCATCCTCTTCCAGCGCGAGGTACCGCGACTCGCCCCCGCCGCCGCCCGGGTCCGGCTCGCCGACGGCGTCGGCTGGCTGCTGCGCGAGAGCGGCGAAGGAACGGCCGCCGATCCGTTCCTGGGGCCGGCGCTCGCCGATCCCGAGGCGGCCGGGGTCGTCCTCGGCGCCCTCGCCGACCGGCTGATGGCGAGCGACGAGCCGGAAGCGCGCTGGCCGCGCGTCCAGCGCCTGCTCGGCGCGCAGCCGCGAGCGATCCTGCCGCGCGCCGCCGCGCCCGCCGCCGGCGCCTTCGTCGCCCGCCTCGCGCTGTCGCCGCTCGCCGAGCGCGCGGCGGAGGCGGTCGACCGGCTCGACGCGCTCGGCCCGGACGGCTCCGGAGGTACCGGCCCGGTCGAGGACCGCTTCCGCTTCCGCGACCAGGTGACGACCGCCGCGGCAGCGGCGATCGGCGACGCCCTCCACGGCCGGCCGG
>CAZLLV010000011.1:0-3781 GCA_964560325.1 uncultured Thermoanaerobaculia bacterium
CGCTCCTCTACGGCCCGGGCCAGCGCCGCCACGCTCGGCGCGTCGAACACCGTCCGCACCGAGAGATCGACACCCAGGTGCTGCCGGACCCGGGCCACCACCCGGGTCGCCAGCAGCGAGTGGCCGCCGAGAGCGAAGAAATCGTCGCTCGGGGCCACCCGTTCGAGCCCGAAGAGGTCCGCCCAGATCGCCGCGATCACCTCTTCGATGGGTGAGCCGGGCGTCCCCGGCGCGGCGACGGTTCGAGCGGCCCGGGCGTCGGGGAGCGCCGGCAGCCGCTCGTGGTCGATCTTGCCGTTGGCGGTCAAGGGGACCTCGTCGAGGGGCACGAAGAGGGTCGGCACCATCGACTCCGGCAAGCGCGCCTCCAGGTGGCTCCTCAACTCCGCCGCTCCGGGCATCTCGTCACCGGCCGCCACCACGTAGGCCGCCAGCCGCTCGTCCCGCACCACCGCCACCGCAGCCGCCACCTCAGGGTGACTGGCCAGGACCGTCTCCACCTCGCCGAGCTCGATCCGGTAGCCCCGGAGCTTCACCTGCCGGTCGAGCCGGCCCGAAAAGTCGAGAGCGCCACCGGGCAGGAAGCACGCCCGGTCGCCGGTGGCGTACATGCGCCCGCCGGGCGAGCCGGCGAAGGGATCGGGCAGGAAGACATCGGCCGTGCGTCGCGGATCCCCCACATAGCCGCGCCCCACGCCGTCGCCGCCGACGAAGAGCTGCCCGGCGGCGCCGAGGAGGACGGGCCGCAGGCAGCGGTCGAGCACCCGGAGGGCGGTGTTCCGTACCGGACGGCCAATCGGCACCCGGGGAGCACCCGGGGGCGGCGGCTCCGCCACCCAGTGGTGAGAGACATCGTCGGAGCACTCGGTCGGCCCGTAGGCGTTGATCAGGGGGATCTCCGGGAAGCGTTCCAGCCACTCTCGGCAGAGCTCCGGCGGAAGCGCCTCACCGGTGGGGATCAGGCAGCGCAACGCGCCCACCGCCCCCAATAGCCCGCGCCGGGCGCTCTCCTCGATCTGTAGGCGGAGGAGCGACGGGACCGTCTCCAGAATCGTCACGCGCGAGGCTGCCACGGCGTCGACCAGCCGGTCGGGCCGGAGCGCGACCTCGTCGGAGAAGACCTCCACCCGTCCGCCGGCGAGGGGCGCCGCCAGGAACTGCCAGACACAGATGTCGAACGACTGCGGCGCGGTCTGGGCGACCGCGTCGCCGGGCGCCAGCTCGAGATCGTCGACTTTCGCCAGGAGGTGGTTCAGCATCCCCTGCCGGGTCACCACCGCGCCCTTGGGCCGCCCGGTGGAGCCGGAGGTGAAGAGGGTGTAGGCGGCGCCGGCCGGTGGGTGGTCACCGTCGACCCCGGCCGCGCGCTCCTCCGGGTCCAGTGCCCGACCGGCAGCGCACAGGTCGTCCGGTGTCACCGCCGGCAGCCCGCGATCGCCGCCGGCTCCGGCGAGGCGGAGCAGCAGCCCGGCGTTCCCCACCAGCAGCTCGACACCGCCCCGCTCGACCATCCGCCGCAGCCGGGCATCGGGCTGCCGGGGGTCGAGGGGGAGGTAGCTCACGCCGGCCCGAGCCGCCGCGATCATCGCCGCGCCGAGCTCGGGCCCCCGCTCGAAGACGAGGGTAACCGTCGGCTCCGGGCCGTCGAGGCGGGCGCGCAACCCGGCCGCCAGGGCGGCGGTCCACCGGTCGAGCTCGGCGAAGCTGAGATGGCGCCGGCCGTGCACCAGCGCCACGGCGTCCGGCGTCCGGCGCACCCAGCGACCGAGCCGACGGGCGTACGAGTCGCCCGCCGGTCGCGGGACCCGGGTGTCGTTCCACTCGGTGAGCATCTGGTGGCGTTCGGCGGCCCGCAGGAGGGGAAGCTCCGTCACCGGCGTCACGGGGTCGGCCAGGGCGACCGCCGTCAGCGCCTGGAAGTGGACGGCGAGCCGCGCCGCCGTAGTGTCGTCGAAGAGGTCGCGGCTGTACTCCAGGAAGCCGCCAAAGGAACCGTCGGGCCGGTGGCGCACGAGCAGCTCCAGGTCGAACTTCGCGGTCCCGCCCTCGCTCTCCAAGGGGGTCGCCGCCAGGTCTCCGGCGGCCACCTCGCCGAACGGCATCTGCTCGACGGTGAGCATCACCTGGAAGAGGGGAGAGCGGCTGCGGCTCCTCTCCGGGCGGAGCCGACGCACCACGTGCTCGAAAGGAGTCTCCTGGTGCACCGAGTCGGCCAGCAGCCCCGAACGGACTCGGGCGACCAGCTCTCGGAAGCCGGGCGCCCCGGAGAGATCGGTGCGCAGAGCCAGAGTGTCGGCGAAGAAGCCGATCACCGGCTCCAGGGGCCGCAGGGTGCGGTTCGCGACCGGAGTGCCGACCACCAGGTCGGTGGCGCCGGTGTACCGGTGGAGCAGCGCGTCGAGGGAAGCCAGCAGGATCATGAACGGCGTAGCCCCCCAAGCCCGCCCGCGCTCGGCCAGGGAGGTGCAGAGCTCTGCCGGCAGCTCGACGCGACGGCGCCCGCCGGCGCCGCTCCGCTCCGCCGGTCGGGGCCGGTCCGACGGCAGCTCCAGGACCTCCGGCGCACCCCGCAGGCGCTCCTCCCAGTAGTCGAGGTGCGGCTCCAGGGTCTCGCTCGAGAGCCACCGCCGCTGCCATGCCGCGTACTCGGCGTAGCGGACGGCGAGGGGGCGGTGCCGGAGCGGCTCGCCGGCGGCGGCCCGACCGTAGAGCTCCATCAGCTCGCGCACGAAGACGCCCACCGACCAGCCGTCGGCGATGGCGTGGTGGAGGGTGAAGGCCAGCCCGTGGCGCTCCGGCGCCAGACGCAGGAGGCGAACGCGCAGGAGCGGTGCTCCCTCCAGGTCGAAGGGGCGCAGGGCCTCGGCGGCCAGGATCGCCCGCGACGCCCGGCGGGCCGTCGCTTCCGGTAGCGCCGACAGGTCGACGGTAGGCAGCGGCACCGGGCCCGGCGGGTCGACCACCTGGCGGGGCTCGCCATCGATCTCCACCAACCGAGTCCGCAGGGCGTCCTGCCGGGCGCTCTCCACGCTCAGCGCCCGCCCGAGGGCCGCTGTGTCGAGAGAGCCATCGAGGGATACCGCGAACGGCAGGTTGTACTCGGCGCTCTCGGGGTCGAGCCGGTGGAGGAACCAGAGGCGCCACTGGCCGTACGACAGGGGCTGCGGCTCGTCCTCCGGCAGGGACGGGAAGGGTGGGCGCTCGAGCCCGCGTCCTCGCCGCACTCGCCCGTCGATGCGTGCCGCCTGAGCCGCCAGGGTGCTGTGCTCGAACAGCTCCCGCAGAGGCATTTCGACGCCGAACGCCTCGACGATGCGCGCCGTCAGCCGGGCGGCCGAGAGGGAGTGACCGCCGAGCACGAAGAAGTCGCTCTCCCGGCCCAGGTCCCGACCCGTCTCCCGGCCCGGCCCGGCGACCGGCAGGACACCGCCCCAGAGGGCGGCCAACGTCTCTTCGGTCGCCCCTCGGGGCGGATCCCCGGCCGGCGCCGCTCCTTCACCCGACATGGCCTCCGGCGTCGCGTCGAGCAGGGCACGCCGGTCGACCTTGCCATGGGCCGTCAGGGGGAGCTCGTGGAGGGCCACGAAGCTCCGCGGCACCATGGCGTCGGGCAGACGGGCCGCCAGATGCTCCCGTAGCTCCGCCGCCCCGGGGGCGACACCGTCGGCGACGAACCACGCGACCAGGGCGCCGTCCCGGCCGCCGGCGGACGGCGCCAGGACCACCGCCTCGCGAACCGCCGGGTGCTCCGCCAGCACCGCCTCGATCTCGCCGAGCTCGA
>CAZLLV010000012.1:0-10042 GCA_964560325.1 uncultured Thermoanaerobaculia bacterium
GCCGCCCGATCCCGCCGAGGTCCGGGCCCGCCAGGAGGAGGCCCGGCGCCGGATCGACGAGGCGGGTGCCGCGCCGCCGCCCCTGCCCGCCCCGGAGTGGATCGGCACCTTCCGCGTCCTGCCGGAGACCCCCGCCTTCGACGGCCGCGTCTACCTGGGCGCCGGGCACGACTCGAACCCGAACCTGCTGCCCGACGACCTGGTGGTGACCACCCCGGACGGCGACCCGGTGAGCGGCGAGGACTCGGACACGGTGATCCTGGCGGATGCGCGGGTCGCCTTCCAGTCGGTCGACGAGGACGCCGGCCGCACCTTCGGCCTGGCCCTCCTGGGGAGCCAGAGCCTGTACGACGAGTACGACTACCTCGACTTCCGGCGCCTGGGAGGGGTGGCGAGCTTCGCGCTGGGCAAGGAGCCGGCCGGCTACCTGACCGGGCCGCTCGGCTACACGCGGGTGCCCCGCGGGATCTCCAGAGTCGCCTTCCTGGGCCAGGTGGGGTTTTCGAAGGACTGGCTCGACGGCGACGGCTTCGCCGACCGCCTGGAGGGGGCGGCGACGTTGGCGGTCAACGAGGGCTCGTGGGGTCAGACCCGGCTCTCCGCCGGCTACCGGGACTCCGACTTCGAGGGCGATCCGTCCGGCGCCGCCGGCGAGGTGCTGGCCCGGAGCGGGGACGCGGTCGGCGGCGAGCTGGCGCAGTACCTCTACTTCGGCGCGCGCCATCGCTACCTGCGCCTCGGTGTCGGCGCCTGGGAGCACGACGCCGGCGCCGCCTACGACCGCTCGACCCTGACCCTGGACGGTGAGCTCTCCCTGCCCCTGGGCGACCGCACGACCCTCTACCTGACCGCCGCCCGCCGGACCGACGATTACGACGAGCCGGTCTCGAACCGCTTCGACCCCACCGGCGAGCCTCGCGAGGACGACGACCTGACGGTCGGCGGCTCGGTGGTGGTGCGAGTGCTCGAGGAGCTCTTCCTGTCCGCCCGCGCCACCTGGACCGATCACGAGATCGACCAGCCGGCCGGCTTCGCCGCGCCCGACCTCTCGTACGAGCGCACGTTCGCGGTCCTGGGACTATCGTGGGTATTCTGAGAACTCGAGGGTGACGATCATGAAAAGCAAGCTCCCCACCGCGCTCTCGCTCCTCGCCGCCGCCTTGCTGGCGCTCGTGCCGGCGGCTTCTTCGGAGGCCCAGGAAGAGGTCGGCAACGTGTATCACGCCCTGGGCGAGGTGCGGGGCACGCCGCCGGCCGGAGCCGCCACCGACCTCTCGCCGGGCGACCGCATCGTGGTCGATCACGAGATCGAGACCGGCGACGACTCCCGGACCGGCATGCTGTTCGACCCGGAGGGCCGCCTCCGGATCGAGGAGAACACCCGCCTCACCATCGACCGGGCGACGGTCAACAGCGCGACCGGGCGGGGCGAGTCGGCGCTGACCCTCTGGATCGGCAAGATCGAGCTCGCCCTCGGAAGCCTCTTCCGCGGCGAGGTGACGATCGAGACTCCCTCGGCCTCCCTGGGGATCAAGGGAACGGTCCTACGGGTGCTGGTCGACGCCTCCGGCCGCACCCTGGTCTCGGTGCTGGAGGGGGTGGTCGAGGTGACCTCGAAGCCGCCCGGACCGGAGCGCACGGTGACGGTGGAGGCGGGGCGGTTCACCATCGTCGAGCCGGGCGGGCCGCCGTCGCCGCCGTCGCCGTTCGAGCCCGGAGCCGGGGTCCTCTCGCCGTCGGCCGACGGCCCCGACTTCACGGTGCCGGGCGAAGACGTCTTCCTCGATCCGCCGCTCCTGCCCCCTGGGCAGCGCGACCTCCCCCGGGAGCCGCCCACCGGCGCCGGCGATCCGCAGGAGCCGCCCGGGGAGCCGAACGGACCGTGAGCCCGCGGCGGCGGCGAGCCGGGGGTGACCGGTGACGCGCCGCCCGTCCGGAAGCCGCGCCGTCACCCTGGCGATCGGCGCCGCCACCTCGCTCCTGGTTCTGGCGGCGGTCTGGAGCGGGCTGCTCGCGCCGGTCGAGGGCGTGGTCATCGACAAGTTCTTGCAACTGCGCGGCGAGCGCCCCGCGGATCCCCGCGTGGCCCTCTGCCTGATCGACGAGGCGTCGATCGACGCCTACGGCCGCTGGCCGTGGCCGCGGACCCGAATGGCCGAGGTGATCGAGCGGCTGGACGCCGCCGGCGCCCGCGTGATCGCCCTCGACGTCGTCTTCTCCGAGCCGTCTCGCCACGGCAAAGGGTTCGATCTGCGGCACGAGGACGCGGCGCTCGCCGCCGCCATCGGCGCGGCGGAGGCGGAGGTCGTCCTCTCCTACTTCTTCCGGCAGCGGGCCGGCGGTCCGGAGGAGATCGAGAAGAGCGCCTTCGACGTGGTGACCGGACGGCCGGACGACTACCCGCTGCCCGAGCACCCCGGAGTCGAGCCCAACCTCCGGCCGCTGGTCGACGCGGCCTCCGCCCAGGGCTTCACCACCAACGAGCGGGAGGCCGGCGTCTCCCGGCGCCAGCACCTCGCCGCCCGGCACCGGGGCTCGGTCTACCCGTCGCTGCCGCTGCGGGCCGTGCAGCGGCTCGAGGGAGACGCCCTCCGGCTGGAGCGGCGAGCGACCGGCCTCCCCGTCATCCGGCTCGGGGAGCGGGAGATCGAGGTCGACGAGGAGGGCCGTCTCTGGTTGAGCTATCCAGGGGGGCTGGAGAGCTTCCGGCACCTCTCGGTGGTCGAGCTGCTGGAGGCCGGAGCCGCGGCCGACACCCGGGCGGCTCTCGAGGGCGCCCTGGTCTTCGTGGGCGCCTCGGAGGTGGGTGTGGGCGACGTGACCGCCACGCCGTTCGGCACCGAGGTCCCCGGCGTGCTGGTGCACGCGGCGGTGGCCGACAACCTGCTCGGCGGCACCTTCCTGCGGGAGTCCGGAGCGCCGAGATACCTGTCGATCGTGGCCCTCCTCCTGATCGGCCCGCTGGTCGCCTTCCTGGTCCTCGCGATCGAGCGGCACCGGATCAGCTCGCTGGTGGCGATCGGGATCGTCTTCGCCTGGCCGGCCGTCGCCTACCTCGCCTTCCTCCGGGTCGGCTGGCACCTGGAGGTGGTGGCGCCGGTGACCGCCGGAGTCCTGGCGCTGCTGGGGGCGCTGCGGTACCAGATCCGCCGGGTCGACGACTGGGCGCGGCGCATCCGCCGCACCTTCGAGCACTTCGTCTCCCAGGGGGTGGTGGAGGAGATGCTGGCGAACCCGGAGCGGGTGGTGCTGGGCGGCGAGCGCCGGGAGCTGACCGTCCTCTTCTCCGACATCCGGGGCTTCACCTCGATCTCCGAGCGCATCACGTCGGAGGAGCTGGTCCAGGTGCTGAACCAGTACTTCACCCCCATGACCCGCCTGGTGCTCGCCGAGGGCGGGACGCTCGACAAGTACATGGGCGACGCGCTCATGGCGTTCTTCGGCGCCCCGGTGGAGCAGCCCGACCACGCGGCGCGGGGCTGCCGGGCTGCGCTGCGGATGACGGAGACGCTGGCCGAGCTCAACGCCGGCTGGCGCGCCGAGGGGAAGCTCCCGGAGGGCGGCGAGCTGGGGATCGGCATCGGTCTCAACAGCGGCGAGATGTCGGTGGGCAACATGGGCTCGGAGGACGTGTTCGACTACACCGTGATCGGCGACAACGTGAACCTGGGATCGCGGATCGAGGGGCTGAACAAGATGTACGCGGCGCAGATCCTGGTCTCCGGCGCCACGGCGGAGGCCGCGGGCGACGGCTTCCTGTTTCGCGAGCTCGACCGGGTGCGGGTCAAGGGGAAGAAGGAGCCGGTGGCGCTCCACGAGCTGATGGCGGCGCGGCCGGCGCCGCCGGCGCTCGAGGAGCGGGCGCGCCGGTTCGGGGCGGCGCTCGCGGACTACCGGGCGCGCCGCTTCGCCGAGGCCGCGGCGGAGCTCGAAGCTCTGGCCGGAGAGGGGGACGCGCCGGCCGGCGTCATGGCGGAGCGGGCGCGGCGCCTGGCCGAGGAGGGGGCGCCGGAGGACTGGGAGGCGGTGGAGACGCTGACCTCGAAGTAAGTCTTTACAAGACTTTGCGCCGCGTCGCTCGACAGGTCCCGGACCGGGTGGCAGAGTGCGGCTCATGCAAGCGATCCCCGCCGCGCCGCCGGTCCTTCCGCTCCTGCTCGCTTCGCTGCTCACCGCCTCCTCCTGCGAGGCGCAGCCCGCCGCTCGTTCTCCGCTCGTCCCCGCCCCCGGCTCGCCGCACGCGATCGGTGGGGAGCCGGCGGACGTGGCGGTGGGGGACGTGGACGGCGACGGGCACGCCGACCTCGCGGTGGTCGACGGGGAGGGCGGAGCGCTGGTCGTCCTCTCGGGCGACGGCGCGGGCGGCTTCGGCGGGCCGCGCCGGATCGGTCTGCCGCCGGGCCTCGACCCCGGGCCGCACTTCGTGGTCCTCGGCGATCTCGACGGCGACGGTGCGCTCGACGCCGCCGTCACCGCCCACGACAGCAACGACGTGGTCCTGATGCGGGGCAGTGGCGAAGGCGCCTTCGCGCCCTTCCCGGCCTCGCCCGTGGCGAGCGGCAACGAGCCGCCGCCCCACAACCACGGCCTGGTCCTCGCCGACCTCGACGGCGACGGCGACCTCGACCTCCTCTTCGGCAACCAGGACCGGGGCACCGTCGCGGTCCTCCGCAACTACGGCCGCGGCGGGTTCGCCCCGGCGCCCGGCTCGCCGTTCCCGGCGGTCGCGAGCCCGTACCCGTTCGCGGTCGGCGACCTCGACGGCGACGGCGCGCCTGATCTCGCCGTCCCCGACCTCGGCGGCTCGACGGTCGCGCTCCTCCGAGGCGGCGGCGACGGCACCTTCGCGCCGTTCCCTGGATCGCCGCTCGAAACCCCGCCGCGCCCCTTCTCCGCCGCCCTCGGCGATCTGAACGGCGACGGCCACGCCGACTTGGTAGTCAGCCACGACGACTCCCCCCGCGCCTCCATCCACCTGGGCGAGGGGAACGGCACCTTCCGACGCGCCACCGACGCCGAAACCGGCCCCGGCGCCTGGAAGATCGCCGTCGCCGACTACGACGGCGACGGGAATCAGGATCTCGCCGCCGGCAATCGGGACGACACGGTGCGCCTCCTCCTCGGCGCGGGCGACGGCACCTTCCGCCCCGGCCCCGTCCTCCCCGCCGGCGACGGCACCTGGACCCTCACCACCGCCGACCTCGACGCCAACGGCAAACCCGACCTCGTCTCCCTAGGCGCCACCGACGGCACCATCTCCGTCTGGCTCCAGCGTTGATGTCGTCCCTCTCGGGGCGTACCATCGGGTCGAGGTCGGTCGAGTGATGAGCGCCACCATCTACAACCTCGACCAGGCCGAGACCGTCCTCTCCGAGCTCGTCGACCGGGCGGCGGCAGGCGAGGAGATCATCATCGCCCGGTCGGGCAAGCCCCTCGCCCGGCTCACGGCCTTCGCAGGCGCCGAACCGCCGCAGGCCCCGGGCGGCTGGGAGGGGAAGATGCGGATCGGCCCGGACTTCGACGCCCCGCTACCGGACGACCTGCTCGACGCGTTCGAGGGACGTGGCAAAGACTGACGCGACCGCGAGTCGTAGGGTGCGATCGCATCGCACAGTCCGGTCGGTACCCGCCGGACGTTCTCGGGCCGGAATGCTCGCGGAAAAAAGCGATAAGGTCGACGCCTCACGCTTCTTCCGAGAGAGCCCATGACCGAGCGCTTCGACGTCTTCATCTCGTACGCCCACCGGGACCGGCCCGAGTGGGCGGAGACCCTGGCGGGGAACCTCCACCAGATGGGTTTCGAGGTCTTCCTCGACGCCTGGGAGATCGGCCCCGGCGACAGGCTGGTACACAAGCTCGACGAGGCGATTCTGAAGAGCCGCCACGGTGTGTTGGTGATCACGTCGAGCTACTTCGATCGTCCGTTCGTCAAGGCCGAGTATGAGGCCATCATGCATCGAGCGATCCAAGGGGAACAGCGGGTCATCCCCCTCGTCGTGGACGATGTGGAGATCCCGCCGCTCCTGGCGCCCACCGTCCGGATCGACTTCCGTGGCGCCGACGGACCCACGTACGACCGGAAGCTCGAAGAGCTCGCCCGGGCGTTGCGCGGTCAGAAGGGCACGAAGGACCGACCCGCGCGGACGGGCGAGACGGCGCCCCCTCCCGAGACCCGCTACCGGCCCGAGGGCGCGATCCGGCGGACGTTACGAATCGCCGAGGACCGCGTGACCCTCCTCGGGGGCGACGAGGAGGTATCCCACGAGCCAAGGACCGATGTGGCTCTAGCCAGTCTGCTCTACGAGTTGGACCGGGCGCGCCGGCGGAGCGTCGGGGCGGACGGGGTCGCCGAGAAGCGGGGGGACGGAGCGGGGGCCGTGGCCGCCGAGGCTGGCCTCCACCAGGCGTCGCTGGCCGTCGGCGCCGCTCTGACGAAGCGCTTCCTGAGCGGAGCGGCGGGCGAGGCGCTCAGAGGAGCGGTTCGGTCGGCGGAGAGCGGCGGGTCATCTCTGGAACTTGCCCTGGAGGTCACCGACGACGACCTGCGGAGTCTCGCTTGGGAGACACTGCACGTCCCCGGGGAGGACGCCACTCCCGGCGAGCCCCTGACCCTCCACCCCCGAGTCCACCTCTTTCGCACCGTCCCGACGGACGGACCGGTACCCGCCCTGGCGATCTCCGGTCCCTTGCGCGTCCTGGTCGCCATCGGTAGTCCTGAGAGTGGTGGGGGCGAGCTCCTGGACTACGAGACGGAGCTGGGGAGCATCCTGGACGCGGTGGAGCCGGCACGCGAGAAGGGCAAGGCCCACGTGCGCATCCTCCACCGGGGGACCGTGCGGGCGATCCGCGACGCGTTGAATACCGGGCGCTACCACGTGCTCCACCTCTCCTGCCACGCGAAGCCCGGAACGCTGATCCTGGAGGACGAAGAGGGGGAGGTGGACAAGGTCACGGCGGACCGGCTCTGGAAGGAAGCTCTGCCAGGCGACCGAGGTGTGCCGCTGGTGATCCTGGCCGGCTGCTCTACCGCCCTGGCGGTGCGCGAGAAGAAGACCGAAGGGGAGAGCCAGGAGGGAGAGCAGGCCCTGCCCGGCCTTGCCGCCGAGCTGCTGGCCCACGGCGTGCCGACGGTCCTCGCTATGCAGGCGTCGGTGAGCGACCGCTACGCCACCGTCCTGGCGGCCCGGCTCTACCGGGGCCTCGCCACCCATGCTGAGCCAGCACCGCTCGCGGCCCTCGACCAAGCCCGCCGGGAGATCGAAGAGAACCGGCGGAAGCTTGCCCCGGAACATCCGGACTTCTCCCTCGCCGAATGGGCCACTCCCGCCCTCTACCTGCGCGGCGATCCGCAGCTCCTCTACGATCCGAGCGCTCCGTTCGAGGAGATCGATGACATTCTGAAGCCCCGATTCGCCCCCGGCGTCGTGGTCCGCAAGGTGGGCGAGTTCGTGGGGCGCCGACGCGAAGAGCGCCTGATCCTGAAAACCCTCCGGAACGACCGTCACGCCGGCGCCCTCGTCCACGGCATCGGCGGCGTCGGCAAGAGCACCCTGGCGGCGGAGATCCTGAGCCGCCTGATCGCCGACGGGCGGTTCGTCGTCTCGGTGTACGGCGAGACCTCTCCGGAAGCCGTCCTGGAGGAGGTGGGGAAGGAGCTCCTGAATGCCGCCCAGGCCTCCGGACTACGGGAAGATCACCCGCTGCGCCAGATCGCTCCCCCCCTCCGGCGGCCGGACAAGGAGTGGCTCGAGCGTTTCGACCTCCTGGCGGGCACCGTCCTCGGCGCGACGCCTCTGGTTCTCCTGCTCGACAACTTCGAAGACAACCTCACGTCGCCCGACGAGGAAGGCCGTCGCACCGTCCGGAACGAAGCCCTGGCGGATTTGCTGGCGCGATGGCTCGGCTCTCCCGGCAAGAGCCATCTCCTGGTGACCTGCCGCTACCCCTTCGACCTGCCCGGCGAGGCCAACCTCTTCCTGGAGTCGCACCACCTCGGCCCCCTCTCCTTCGCCGAGACCCGCAAGCTCTTCTGGCGCCTCCCGGCCCTCGAAGCCCTGAGCCCCGAGGAGCGCATGCGGGCCTACCGCGCCGTCGGCGGCCACCCCCGTGCCCTCGAATACCTGGACACGCTCCTCCAGGACGGCGAGGCCGTTTACAAGGACGTGGAGATCCGGCTGGTCAAGGCTCTGAGGAAGCAAGGGATCCACGACACGGAGCGGTGGATCCGGAATGAAGTTGGAGGGAACCTGGACAAGGCCCTCGCCGAAACCGCCACCCTCGCCGCCGCCGACGTCCTCCTCCACGACCTCCTGGCCCTTCTCGACCCCACCCCCCTCGCCCGCCGACTCCTGATCGGCGCCGCCGTCTACCGCGTCCCGGTGGACGAGACCGCCCTTGCCTGGCAGATGGCCGAGGTGCGGGAGCGGGAACCCGATCCGGAATGGGAGGAGATCCAGAAGCGGGTGGTGGAGGCGGAGCGCGAAGTCCGAGAACGAGGCGAAGCGCCTGCTCGGGAGAACCTGGGGCTGTCGGAGGCCGAATGGGAGACCTACGACTGGGCACTCCAGCGCCAAGTCACTCCACCCCTGGAACCCGTCGAGGGCCTCCCCGAGGCCATCCGCCGCCTGGAACGCCTCGGCCTCCTCTCCCCCCAGGAGCGGGGCGACGCCACCTTCCACCAGGTCCACCGCTGGACCGCCACCCTGCTCGCAGAGGAGGTCGACGCCGAGACCGTTCGGGACGCCCACCGCCGCGCCGCCGCATTCTGGCGCTGGCGGGTCGACGTGATGCCCCAAGACCGAGCACAAGACATCCACCAGCTCCTCGAAGCCCGCCACCACCACTACGCCGCGGGCGATCTGGCGGAAGCCGTCGAGACCACCGAGTGGATCTGCTCCCAGCTCCACACCTGGGGCGCCTACGGCCGCGAAGAGCAGCTCTGCCGCGAGGTGCTCGAATGGGTCCCCGAACGCTCCCGCGACGCCGCGGCCTTCCTCCACCGGCTCGGAGTGGTGGCGTATCGGCGCGGTTCGTACGACGAGGCGCTGGACTGGTACCGGAAGTCGCTGTCGATCCTGGAGGAGTTGGGGAACCGCTCAGGCATGGCGAAGTCATACCACCAGCTCGGGATGGTGGCGGAGGATCGTGGCTCGTACGACGAGGCGCTGGAGTGGTACCGGAAGTCGCTGGCGATCAAGGAGGAGCTGGGCGACCGCTCGGGGATGGCGTACTCGTACCACCAGCTCGGCAGCGTGGCGGAGGTGCGCGGCTCGTACGCCGAGGCGCTGGAGTGGTACCGGAAGTCTCTGGCGATCAAGGAGGAGCTGGGCGACCGCTCGGGGATGGCGTACTCGTACGGCCAACTCGGGAATGTAGCCCTACAACGCCATTCATACGATGAGGCGGTGTCTTGGTATCGAGAGACACTCGCGATTTCGGAGGAGATCGGGGATCGATCTAGCGTCGCGAACGGTTACCACCAGCTCGGGATGGTGGCAGAGGAGCGCGGTTCATACGCCGAGGCGCTGGATTGGTACCGGAAGTCCCTGGCGATCGAGGAAGAGCTGGGGAACCGCTCTGGCATGGCGATCTCGATCGGCCAGATCGGGGTGCTGCTCACCGGCACCGGGAAGCCGGAGGAGGCCATTCCCTGGAACCTCCGTTCGCTGGCGATCCGGCTGGAGATCCAGGTGCCGCAAGTGACGATCGATCTTTTCTGGCTCGGGCGCCAGCGGGAGGCCTTAGGCGGGGAGCGTTTCGTGGCCCTCGTCCGGGAGCACGTGGGCGAGGAGTCGGCGGCGGCCGTGATCCGGATGGTGGACGATTTCGAGCGCCAGCGGGCCGAGCAGGAGCGGGAAGCGAGCTCCGGCGAAGCCACCTGAGATCTCCGGCGCGATGCGATCGCGCCCTACGCTCCGGGGGGGGGGGGGGGCGTCACCCACCACCGATAGCCGAAGGGGCCCGGGCGGGGGGGCCCCGCCCCGGGGGGGGGCGGGGGGGCCGGGGCCTGCGGCGCCCGCGGGGCCAGAACCCCCAGCCGCGG
>CAZLLV010000013.1:0-25964 GCA_964560325.1 uncultured Thermoanaerobaculia bacterium
TGGTTCCTGGAGGAGGTCTGGCCCGAGGTGCGGGCGAAGGTCCCCGGCGCCGTCCTCCACCTCTTCGCCGGAACCCGGCAACGCCCTTCGGTGCTGCCCGCGGGGGTGGAAGCCCACCCACCGCCGAACGACAGCCGAGACGCCTTCGCCCCCGGATCGATCCTGGTGGTCCCCCTACGCATCGCCTCCGGCATCCGGATGAAGATCCTCGAAGCCTGGGCGCGCGGCGTGCCGGTGGTGTGCACGCCGGAGGCGGCGGCCGGGCTGGAGGCGGAGGAGGGCCGGGAGCTGTTGGTGGCCCAGGCTGCGGAAGAGTGGGTCGCGGCCGTGGCCCGGCTCCGCGAGCGGCCCGCGGACCGGGAGGCGCTGGTCTCCGCCGGACGCCGCTCCCTCGCCGAGCGCCACGCCCCGGCGGGCGCCGCGGCCGTCCTCGCCGAGGTCTACCGCGGCGCCGCTCGTAGGACGACCGCTAGATCTCTCCCTCCGTCGAGCTGGGCACCCCATTGACGTCGTTGGCGGTGATCCGGTTGTTCGAGAACGAGACGATCGAGCCGCCGACGCCGATCGACAGCCCGACGGCGTTGCCGGTGATCGTGCTATCGCTGACCCGGACGACAGCGCCCGCGCCGTCGACCCGGATCCCATTCGATCCGTTGTTTGCGATCACGCTGCGATTGACGAGGAAGTCGACCGGAGCACCGCCAACGGGGCTCATGGAGACGACGCCGCTGAAGGTGCTGCCGGAGGCCGTACTGTCGTCGAGGGTGACCTTGATGCTGCCGCTGGTGCCGGTGCTGTCGGCCTTGATTCCGAAGACGTTCCCCGGCATCGACACGTTCTTCAAAACTGCGGCTGCGCTGCCCGAGCCAGTCGGCTGAATGAGCACGCCGCCGCCGACGTTTCCGATCCCGTTGTTCTCGACCACGGTGTCGACAACGTAAAGCTGGCTGGTACCGCTGGGGCGGAAAGAGATGCCGTGTCCGTTGCCGGCGGAGGACGCCCGGAAGTCGGCGACCACGCAGTCCTCCACGTTCAGCGCCTTGCCGGCGAGAAACCGGATCCCGTTGAGACCGGTGCCCGCCCCTTCGATCACCAACCCGCGCAGGGTCACGACGTCGGCGGGACCCGCGTTGACGATGACTCCATTGGTGCCCGCCGCCAGCAGGCCGCCCTCGCCGCTGTCCTCGGCGATGATCGAGATCGCCTTGGTGATGGTGACCGCCCCGTACCCGCCGGGGTCGAGGACGCTGATCTCCCCTCCGGCGGCGGTCTTGGAGATGGCCCCCGCGAAGGTCTTGCAGGGCGCGGTGCGGCTACAGGGGTTGGCGTCGTCGCCGACGCCGGACACCCAGGTCCGGCTGGCCTGGGCCTGGAGCGCGGCGGGTGCCGCAAGGAGAAAAACGGTCAGTACGCACGCAAGACGACAAACGACTCGCATGGGAAGGTCCTTTCGCTGGTCAGGAAGGGCGCTGAGCTGCGCCCGGCTGATTCAGAACGCAATAGCGCCAGCGAACGATATCTCCGATCTCGAAGCGTTGTCAACGGCTCCGCGCCGACGATCAGAGCCTCGAGGAGCCGAACTCTCGCCACCGGCACGCTGCCCGCGCGTCCTTCAGCATCCGCGTCTGCTGGCGCCAGGTCTCGGCGGCGTAGCGGCGGCGGACGAAGGGAGCGGCGAGACTGCGCGTCGCGAGGCGCAGGCTCGCTCCCCACCAGAGGGCGGCGGCCGCCGCTCTCGCGGCCCGCCGACCCTCCCGTTTCTCCACCAACCGGATCAGGTCTCGCCAGAGGAGCGCGGGCGGCTGACGCCCCATCTCCCCCCCGGCGCGGCCGGCCCCGATGGTCGTACCGTGGTGGTGGAGGACCTCGAAAGTGGGCACCAGCCACACCTCCCATCCGGCGTCCCGGGAGCGCAGGCAGTAATCGAGATCCTGGGCGTAGACGCGGAAGCCCTCGTCGAGCCGCCCGACCTCCTCGAGCACCCTGCGGCGGATCGCCATGGCGGCGCCCGTCACCCAGACCACCTCGCGCCCAGCCGTCTCCTCCCCGCCGTTCCGTGCCACCGAGCGGCGAAGCGCCAGGTACCCCGGGACGCGCCGGAGGAGGGGCGGCAACCCCGTCGCGAGGGCGAAGAGCCACCACCGGGTGGGCTCCGGTCCGGCGCTCCACTGGTGTCGGCCGTCCGGATAGCGGAGGTCGGCGCCGGCGATGCCGAGGGTCGGACGGCGGTCGAGAGCGTCGAGGAGGATGCCTAGCGCGCCGGGGGCCACCTCGGTGTCGCTGTTCAGGAGGAGAACGACCTCGCCCGCGCTCGCCTCCAGGGCCCGGTTCGCCGCCGCCGAGAAGCCTCGGGGCTCGGCATTCCGCAGCACCCGCGTTTCCGGAAAGCGGCCGGCGATGGCCTCCGCGGTCCCGTCGGTGCCGCCGTCGTCGACCACCACCACGTCGAGATCGTCGACCCCTCCCCGGCGGAGGCTCTCGAGGCAGCGGAGGACCAGGTCTCGGGTGTCCTTGGTGGGGATGGCGACCGACAGCCGGGGCCGGTCACTCATCGTTCGGCTCGCTGAACGCGGCGTAGCGCTCCAGCACCTCGGCCGCCGGTCCGTCCGCCATCAGCCGACCGCGGTCGAGCCAGACGCACCGCTTGCAGTTGGCGAGGATGGCCTCCGGAGAGTGGGAGACCATGAGCAAGGTGGTTCCCTGCTCCTTGAGCTCCTCGATCCGCTCCACGCACCGCTGCACGAAGCGGCTGTCGCCCACTGCCAAGACCTCGTCCAGCACCAGGAGATCAACCCTCCAGGCGGTCGCGATGGAGAACCCGAGGCGGGCGAGCATGCCCGTCGAGTAGTTGCGGATCGGCGAGCGAATGAAGTCGCCGAGACCGCTGAAGGCGACGATGCCGTCCACCTCCTGCTCGATCTCGCGGCGCGTGCGGCCGAGGAGGAGGGCGTTCAAGTAGACGTTCTCGATGCCGGTGAGCTCGCCGTCGAAACCCATGCCCAGCTCCAGGATCGGGGCGATCCGACCGCTCGTCACGACCCGCCCCCGGGTCGGCTTCAAGACGCCGGTGATCACCTTGAGGAGGGTGCTCTTCCCCGCGCCGTTGCGGCCCACGATTCCCAGGGTCTCCCGCCCCCGGACCACCAGGTCAATCTCCTGGAGAGCCCACAGCTTCTCGTAGTGGAGGGCCCCCTTCATCCAGTGGATCGCGTACTCCTTGAGCGAGGGGATGCGCTGCTTCGCGAGGCGATAGCAGAGGGACACGTCGGAGAGGGTGACGACCGTCGAGGAAGCCATCAGACGTAGAAGGCGATGCGGTCACTGCTGCGTCGGAAGACCAGGATGCCCACTACCAGCGACACGACCACCACCGCGAAGGTGACCGTGAGGTGTGTGAGCGGGGGGATCTTGCCGTAGTAGATGGGGTCGCGAAAGACCTCCAGCACCGAGCGGAGCGGATTGAAACGCACCACCCAGCGGAAGCTCTCCGGGATGATGTCGATCGGGTAAAAGATGGGAGTGAGGTACATGGCGAGCGTCAGCACGACGCCGACCAGCTCGATGATGTCGGTGAAGAAAGCGGCCAGGGGCGACAGGAGTAGGCCGGCTCCGAGGGTGAAGAGGGCGGCGAGCAGCATGGAGACCGGAAGGAAGGCGAGCGACGGCCGCAGCGGATGCCCGGTGACGATCAGGATCGCGAACAGGGGGACCAGAGCGAAGACCAGGTTGACCAGGCCGGCGAGGACCGTCGCCACGGGAAAGACCGATTTGGGGATCGGGAGCTTCGTCAGCAGGCCGGCGTTCGATCGCAGGCTGTTCATGGAGGTGACCACGCTCTGGGAGAAGAAGCTCCAGAACAGGATCCCCGCCAGCGCGTAGACCGGGTAGTTGTGGATCTCGAAACGGAAGATTGCGCTGAACACCAGCTGCAGCACCAGCATGGTCAGGAGGGGCTGGAGCATGGTCCAGGCGAAGCCGATGGTGGAGCGCCGGTAGCGCACCTTGAGCTCTCTGGCCACCAGGTAACTGACGAGGTCGCGATACTGGAGGAAGTCCTTCATCAGGCGCTCGCCTCCCCGGTGCCGGCCGATCGTGCCTCGCCCAGCCGCCGCCACGATCGAGCGACCCCCGCCGCCAGGTCGAAACGCGGCGTCCAATCCGTGGCGTTACGGAGCTTGTCGACGTTCAGCACGCTGTATGGAATGCCGCTGTAGACGTCGCTCCGGCGCCGCCGCTGAAGCTTCCGCCCGGTCACTGCCTCGATGGTCTCCATCACATGGTCCAGTGTGTGCCCCTCTCCACTACCGATGTTGAATGTCTCGTCCTCGGCCTCCAGGTCGAGAAGCCGCTCGATCGCGGACGCCGCGTCCTCGATATACAGGTAATCCCGCACCTGCTCGCCCTCGCCCCAGACATCCACCGCCATCCCCGCCCGCAGCCGGTGCAGGAAGACGTCGACGACCCCCTGGGAGGCCGTCGAAGGCTCGGTCCTGCCGTACGGGTTCGCCAGGCGCACGATCAGGTAGCGCAGGCCGTACCGCCGGGCGTGGAAGCGGATCATCTCCTCGGCCAGAAGCTTCCCCATCCCGTACGGCGACTCGGGCCGCAGCTCCGCGTCCTCGGTCACCGGCGCCGGAGACGTCCGGCCGTAGACGGTCCCGCCGGAGGACGGAAACAGGAGCCGCGGCTCTCCGGCGCGGATCATCGCTTCGAGCAGCAACGCCAGCGGCTTGAGGGTGAGGTCCAGCTCGAGCCCCAGGCCCACCGCGGGCGTCGCCGGCACAGTGTTTCCCACCAGGTCGAGCACCGTGTCCACGCCATCGAGGGAGGTCTTGACCGCGTCGGCGTCGTGGACGTCCGCCTCGATCACCTCGACCTTGGGATGGCGCCGCAGCTCCGGGGCCAGTCGCTCGGCGCGCCGGGCGAAGAGTCGGAGCCGGCGCGCCCTCGGGAGCAGCCGCTCGACCAGGCTCCCGCCGAGGAAGCCTCCGGCGCCCCGAACTAGGATCAGCTCCTTCTCAAGCGGCATGGGCGAGGATGGCGTCCGTATCCGAGCGCGGGAAAGCGAGCTTGCGCCTCGTCATCGATTCGACCAGGGCGGCAGTGGCCGGTCCCACCAGCCGCCGGTAGAGGCCGGCGCAAAGCCTGGCCGCCGAAGCCCTTGGATACATGGCCTCGGCCAAGCCCTTGAGATAAGCGTACCGAAACAGGGGCGCCAGGAGCCCGTCGACCCCCGGGGGCGTCTCGGAGAGGTGCTCGAATGGTGTCAGCACCCGTAGCGCCCGCTCCTCCATCTCCTCCAGCCGAGCTGCGAGGCTGGCGATACGGTTCCACTCCGCGGCGGGAAGGTAGAGAGCCTGGATCCGTTCCGCGTCGAGCTCTCGGATCCCCAACCAGCGCTCGAGCACCGGGTACTTCTGGTACAGGACCGAGGCCATCTCGCCACAGGCGCGCTGGCGGCGGAAGAAGCCGCGCGCCTCGTACGGGTGGTAGTGGTGCGCCCCCGCCGCCGCACGGTAGTAGATCCGCAGGCCGTGCAGGGAGAGCCGGTAGGACAGCTCCACGTCCTCGAAGGCAGCGCGCCGGAAGTCGGTGCTGAAGTGGCCGGGCTCTTGGTCGAGGAGGGCCCGCTTGACCGAGAGATTGGAGGTGTAGAAGTGCCGGAAGTCGTACTCGGCGCCGTCCACGAAGTAGTGGAAGCTGAACTGCTGGGCGCCGGGACCATCGACGTGGCGCATGGTCGACGTGGTGGCGAGGTCGTCCGGCCATCGCGTTCGTCCGATGATGGCCACGTCCCGCTCCGGCCGCTCCCGGTGGGCCTGCCAGTGGTGCGCCAGGAAGCCGCGACAGGGGACGATGTCGTCGCCGGCGAAGACGATCAGGCTGCCGGCCGCCATCTCGAGGGCGCGGTTCCGGGCGCGGGCCGGGCCCGAGTTCTCCTGGTGATCGAATCGTAGGGCGTAGCCGCTCGGTCGCCGCTCGGCGAGTAGGTTGATGGTACCGTCGGTCGAGCCGTCGTCCACCACCACGACCTCGAAACGGAACCCCGACCCCGCCTGCCCCTCGTAGGCGTCGAGCGCCCGAGCGAGGAGATCCCGGCGGTTGTGGCTCGGCACGACGACGCTGATCAAAGGGAGGGACATCCGGGGACTCCACCGACGAGCGCGCGGCGGGTCGGGTCTTGCGGATCGAGCAATCGCTCGAGCCGTCGCCCGCCGTCTCCGGCGTCGGCGGCCGCGAGGGTCGTGAGGATTCCTAACATTCGCAGGTCCGGGAACGTGGGCAGAGAGTGTAGCAGGCGGCGCAGGAATTCAGGGCCGGCCGAGGCGACCCGAGCCGGAAGGTTCGAGGCCAGCACCCACTGAATCTCGAACTCCAGCGCTCGCAGGTCCTCCCGAATGGTGTTGGCCGAATGGATCCGATACTGCACCAGGGCCTTCGGCAGCAGATCGACCTCGGCCCGCTCCGCGGTCCGGAGAGCGAAATCCCAGTCGTGCGCGTAGCGGAGCGGCCGAAACGGCCCGCATTCGTTCCATAGGGCACGGGTGAAGACGAAATTCGACGTGGTGGACAGGTAGTTGGTCTGCACCAGGTTGTCACGCGGATCGGCGGTACCCTGGAAGGTCCCCGCAGGCGCCTCGAGGTCCCAGGGCGGGAGGTTGGCCCAGCCCTTCTTGGTGCCCAGGCGTCGGCCCCGTTGGTCCACCACTCGGATCCAGGAGCCTGCGAGGCCCAGAGACGGCCGTTGCCGGAAGAGGGCGACGAAGCGCTCGATGCGCCGCCGCATGTAGCGATCGTCCGAGTTGAGGAGGAACACCAGGTCGGTCCCCACCTCCTCGACCCCTCGATTGAGCGCGTCGTGTGCGCCCCGGTTCTCCTGGAACCGCACCTCCACCCAACCGACGCGGGCGATTCGCTGCAGGATGTCCGGGCTCTCGTCGGTCGAGCCGTCGTCGACCACCAGGATCCGGTCGGGCGGCCGGGTCTGCCGGAGGACGCTCTCGATCGCCGTCTCGAGGAATCGGGCGTGATTGTAGGACGGGATCACCACCCCGACGCTGGGTTCGCTCACGATGGTCCCTTATCCGCAGCCGCGGGCGTCTCGAAAACCTGCGCGTACCGGGCGGCGGCCGCCTCGATCGCGAACTCCTCCTCGACCAGCCGGCGCCCCCCCCGGCCCAGTTCCTGCCGGTACCGCTCGTCCTTGAGGGCGCAGATCGCGGTGCGAAAGGCCTCCAGGTCGCCGACCCGCGGCACCACCACGCCGCAGGGGCCCTGGCGCAAGACCGACCCGATGGCACCCACGTCGGTGGCCACGACCGGGGTCTCCATCGCCAACGCGGAGAGGATGAAGAGGGGCAGCGCTTCGTACTCGGACATCATGCACGCCACGTCACTGATCGCCAGGAGGTCGGCGATCGGCGTATAGAACCCCAGCCGGCGAAGGTTGCGGACCTGGTAGTACTTGACCAGGTCGTCGATGGAGCCGTCGAGGGGACCGCCGCCGACCAGGAGGAAAAAGAGCTCCTCGTCCTCCTCCATCTGGTGGGCGAGGACGACGAAGTCCTCCGGCCGCTTCTGCGGGTGCATCCGGACCGCCATGGTGACGAGGATGGCGCCGGGAGGCACGCCGAGCTCCTCGCGGAGGCGACGCACCCGATCCGCTCCGTAGTCGCCCGGACGGAAGTCCTCCAGGTCGATGCCGTGGGGGATGTGACGGATCTTCGCCCCCGGCACCTGGTACTCCCGGAGGAGGGTGCGCTCGATCGCCTGATTGGTCGCCAGGTGGACGTCGCAGCAGTGGGCCACGACGGGGTCGTAGTACTCGATCCAGCCCTCCCGATGATCAAAGAGCTGGTTGACGATGGTCACGGCCGGGAAGCGCTGGCGAAGCGAGGTCAACGCTTCGTAGAACCAGGTCGTGCCGTTGGCGTTGAAGAGCGTGCCGACCTCGTACTTCAGGATCAGGTGGGAGACCACCGAGAAGAGGAGGGGCTGGAGGAAGCTCTCGCCCAGGGTGTACACGTAGGGCGTCAGGCGGCGGAAGTCGGCGAGGCGATTGCCGAGAGCCGGGTCGTGGGGCGCCAGGGTGACGACGACGAACCGGTAACGGTCCTCGAGCTGCCGCATCAGGTCGTAAGTCAGCTTCTCGGCTCCCCCGATGGCGAGGAACGGCACCAGGATCAGGACGGTGCGGCGAGAGTCCTCCACCGACTCCTCCGGCAGGACCTCGTCGAGCGGAAAAATCGTGTGACGGACCACAGTCGGGGGGAGCCGTGCCTGGATCAGGTGCTCA
Organism: uncultured Thermoanaerobaculia bacterium; assembly: GCA_964560325.1. GTDB lineage: Bacteria > Acidobacteriota > Thermoanaerobaculia > Multivoradales > DATKCC01 > CAZLLV01. Next base: position 8,297 of record CAZLLV010000013.1, read on the forward strand.
CCGCACGCCCGCACGAGCGCACCGGCGTCTCCCGGCAGCAACGCCTCGACATCGTCCGGGCGCTCCTCGTAGTCGCCGACATAGCGGATCCCGCGGCCCAGGACGCGGGGGCGCCCTGCCGCCAGCCGGCGCAGAGCCTGGACGTCGAGCGCCTCGGGGGACCACAGGTCGCGCCGCACCACCAGCAGGTCCGCCGGCACTCCGTCCTCCGGCGTCGCGGTCCCGGGATGGCGGACCCGCCGGCCGGTCCCGTCCTCACACGACAAGCGCACCAGGGGCAGGTCCTCGGCCAGGGCGCTCCAGGTCGCGACCTCGAGCCAGGTGGTGGGGAGATCGCCGGACCCGGCCGTCGCCGTGACGCAGTAGGCGCCGCCGAGGCTTTCTCGGATTTCGCCGGCGCCGACACCGCGGGCGTGGGAGATCGTCTTGCCCGCGCGGTCACGGATTTCCAGTGTCTGCTCCGACCGGCTCCACAGGACCCACTCGACGCTGGTCACGGTCTGGCCGCCCAAGGCAACGAGCAGTGCCTCCGCCTCGCCAGGCGGCAGGTCGTCGACCGGCACGACCACCGACAGAGCCGGGTACGGCACCCGCTCCGGCTGCCCGGCCGTCAGCCGCAGCTCGTCCCGGGTCTCGGGCGCCGGACCCCAGCGGTTCGGCAACCGGCGGACCAGGCTCCGGCGCAGCCGGCCGGCGAGCGATCGAGCGCTTCGGTACGCGGGCCGCAGCAGGCGCTTCGCCAGGCGCACCGCCCGGCGCGCCTGGAACGGCACCGCCGGCCGCTCCAAGGGGCGCGGCGGCAGGATCTCCCCGGCTTCGCGGCGGTGCTCCAGGAGGGTGACGACGGCGGCGAGCTCCTTGCGCAAATCCGCTCCGTCGGACGCCAGGTGATCGATGGAGTCTTGCAGGTGGTGGATCAACCGCTCCAGCCGCCACGCCCCCTCGGCGGTCGTGGAATCGACCTCCGGCCGCCCCGGCAGGCGCTCCACTGCCTGGCGTTGCCCGCCGCCGCCGCGCTCCTCCAGGGCCTGTACCTGCGCCTCCAGAGCGGCGACTCGGGAGCTCACGCCCAGGAGGTTCTCGATCTGGTGCTGGAGCTCCTCCTGGACCGCCCGCAGGGCCGCGGCCTCACGGCGCTGGTGAAGGAGGTGGCGGCGTACCGAGACCAGGCTGCGGAGGCCCGGCAGCGCGACCCGGTCGGCGGGGACCGCTCGCCGCGAGACCGCCCGTAGCGCCGGCAAGAGAACCAGGTCCGGCCGCACCTCGTCCCGCATCCGCCGGACGTGCTCCCGCGCCTGCTCCCCCAGACGCTCCGCCAGGCCGGGGTCACGGAGCACCGTCTCGATGCGATCCGCCAGGGCCGAGGCGTCGCTTGGCGGGTAGGCCATACCGGTCTCGCCATCGATCATGGTCTCGAGGTAGCCGCCCGCCGCCGCGTAGATCAGCACGCGCCCGAGGAGCGCCCCTTCGAGGGCCGTACGGCCGAGCGCCTCGCACCGGGACCCCATCACCAGGGCGTCGCACGCTCGCATGGTCGGATAGGGATCGTCCAGGAAACCCTCGATGCGGACCCGGTCCTCCAGGCCGTGCTCCCGGATGAGAGCCTCGACCTCCTGACGATACTCGCGGTCGCTTCCACCCGCGAGGAGGAGCTCCACCGGGTGTCCCCGCCGGACCAGCTCGGCGACAGCCCGGACCAGCGTCGCCTGGTCCTTGCCCCGGGCCAGGGTATGGAAGTTGCCGATCCGGAACCGGCGCTCCGGCTCCAAGGGGGGCCGGGGCTCCGCAGCCTCTGGCTCCTTGATCTCGATGTATGGATATACGGTGCGGCAGACCGACGTGGGAAGGCCCGGGAAGAGCGTCGACCTCACCGCCTCGCTGATCGTCAGAACCACGTCCGAGGCCCGAGCCACGGTGTCGATCACCTGGGCGAACGGGTCGAAGAAGTGGAGCTCGTGGTCGAGCTGACCGAATTCGGTGACGTACCACACGTGGGGACGGCGCAGCCGCGCTGCCGCCACCGCGCCCCACGGAATCACCAGGCTCATGGTGAGGACCACGCCCGGACGCACCTCCTCGAGGAGGGGGACCACCTCCTCGACGATGGTCGTGGAGCTCGTGAGGATGCGGTCCCGGACGGCGTCCTCGCTGACGGTGCCGGAGTCGCACCACCAGTCGTATTCGCGGACCACGCAGGCCGCTCCCAGGGCCGTGAGCTCGTCCAACAGCGGGCCCCGAGCGGGCAGGACCACGGTGGCGACCAGGTCGGCGTTCCGGATCCCATAGCGGACGGCCCCCAGGAGGCCTCGCTCCGCGCCGTTGAGCGAGGCGGCGTGCGAGAAGAAGCAGACATCCAACGCCCGCTCGGCACGCACGCAGAACAGGGTCTGCGCCCGACCCTCGCCCAGTGCCGCCGCGCCGGACCCGGCGTCCTCGACAGCGCGAAACAGGCCGCGCTCGTCGTCGATGGCGACGGCCGCCCAGCCGACCCCCTCCAACCACGACAAAAGCTCCTCGGCGCCGCCGTCTTCGGCCGCCCCGACCTCGATCCAGAGGGCCGTCTCGCCGCCGTTCCGGAGCTCGTCCTCCAGCGTGGTCAGGAGCCCCGCCGCGCCGGCTCCGGCGCCGAACCGGACTGCCGCGGGCCCCTCCGATCTTCGGGCGAGGAGATCGGCTACCCGCTCCCGGCACCCGGGCCCCGGCTCGACTGCGACCGCTTCAATCTCCGGATTGGCGGCGAGGGCGCACCGAAGAAAGTCCCCGGAATCCGCGGCCACGTCCACGAACAGGGACCGCCGCCCGATCAGGTTCGAGAAGAAACGGACGGAGAGGGGCAAGACGGGTGCATCCGGGGGCGGTTCGATTGGAAGATGAGCCGAAGCCATGGCGTGTCTCGCGCACTGTGCCGGGTGGGCAGCTATGCCGTATCCGCGCGAGCTCGGGTGATGATACCGGAGGTCACCTCCGGGGCAGGAGGAGGCCGGAGAAGAACGCCGCGCGGCTCCGGAGGTCCCACAGGTCTCTTTCGGATGCGCTCCCCCTGAGCCGGCGCAGCGCGTAACGGGCGGTTCTCAGGAGCGCGACAGCGGCCGGTACCGCGGCGATCCGCCAGGCCGTCCGCGGATGGCGCCGGAGCCCGTGCGCCGCCGCCCGCCCGGCCAGCCGCTGGCGCCGGAGGAACGGCTCGATCCCGTCGTAGCGATGACGGTGCAGGCACCGCGCTCGGGGCCAATAGATCACCCGGCGACCCTGGCGGAGCCACCGGTACGCGAGCTCCGTGTCCTCGAAGGCCGCGGCCGGAAACCCCTCGTCGAAGGGCTCGTCCAGGAACCAGGCGGTCGGTGCCGAAAGGTTCGAGCCCAAGACGGCGGTATAGGGAACCGGCTGTCCCGGGACCAGACCGCGGAAGTAGAACTGCGGGCCCTCGGGCGCGAGGAAGTCCATCACCGGGGTGACCCCGACGCTCGGGTCCCAGTCGATCCTTCCCTGGACGCCCGCGCCTCCGCTCCCGGCCTCGAGGTGCGCCGCCAGGGTGGCCGGCTCCGGAAGCGTGTCGTCCCCCAAGAGGAGGACGCGAGGGCTCCGGGCGGTCTCGATGGCCCGGTTCCGCGCCGCAGCCGGGCCCAACGGCGGCAGCCGAAGGCAGCGGAGGGGGTACGGCGCCCGAGCCCGCCTCGCCTCGACCCACTCGACCGTGTCGTCCGTCGAGCCGTCGTCCGCGACGATCACTTCGAATCCCCCCTGCAGGTCGCGTTGGCGCTCCAGGGCCTCCAGCGTGGCCGCGAGGATCGGTCTGCGGTCCCGCGTCGGGATCACCACCGAGACGACGAGCCCTCCCTGCTCCACGGACGGGCGTGTAGACCCTCCGCGGCCCACCGTCATCCGGCACCGGCCTCGGGCGCGGACTGCTCGCCCCCCTCCCCCCGCACCGCGGCCACCACGTACTGGGCACCCAGCGGCAGCCACGCCAGGGAGCGATCCAGGGCCTCGAAGAACCGGCCCGACCATGGGGTCACCAAGAGGTGCCGACGCAGCACCGGCCGGAGCCCAGCGGCGCGGAGCGATCGGCCGAGCTCGGACGGCGTCAGGAGGACTGCGTCACGGTCGAACTCGCACCGGGACACCACCCAACGGGTCCCGGGATTCCACGGGTTGTGCTCGAAGAAGACCGCCATGCCATCGGGCCGCAGCACGCGGCGGAGCTCCCGGAGCACTGGCCGCCGCCCCTCGGGAGGGACGTGGTGGAGAACGGCGGACATGAACACGAGGTCGAAGGTCCCGGCGCGGAACGGGAGGATCGAGCCGTAGAGGACGCTCGCCAGCTCCGGCCGGCGCCCTGCCACGAGGGGGGCGAGCGCCACCTCGGCGCCGAAGACCGGCTTCGCGAGACCGTTCAGGTACGGCTCGAGCAGACCAAGGCCGCAGCCCAGGTCGAGGACCCGTGGGTTTCCCGCCCTCTCCGGCCGGCTCCAGGCCAAGCGGAGCAGCCAGCGGGCCTTGGCTTCGAGGAAGCGGCCGTGCTCCCGGGCGAAGGGACCGAGGGCACCGGCGACCTCGGCGTCGTAGGCGTCGCCCACGCGGTCGAACAGCTCGTCGGCGGACACGGTCATTCCACCAGGTGGTCGCGGAGGAGCTCGGCGAGCTCGGCGTCGGAGCCGCGGTCGACCACGAACGCAGGGGGGCGCCCCTGGGAATCGAGGAGCAGGATCGTCATGTACTCGAGCCCGACTCCCACCAGGAAGGTCGTCAAGCCGCCGAAGAAGAAGATCGCGAGCATCAGCGAGGCCCAGCCGCGGACCTCGATCGCCTCGGGCAGCAGCAGCTTGAGGACGAACACCGCCGCCGCCCCCAGCAGGCTCAGGAGGATCGCCGCCATTCCCACCGCGGCGCCCAGGCGCAAGGGCTTGAGCTGGGACGACACCAGCATCCGGCGCGCGTGGCTCAGGAGAGATCGCAACCGATAGCCGCTCTTCAGGCCCGCCTCGTCCCGGGGATCGCGGAGCGGGAGCGGCTGGACCACCACGCGGCGGGTGAACCAGCCGAGGAGCACGTCGAGGTAGCTCTCGTGGCGCATCCTGCTCGCCGCCGCCCGCGCCAGCTCACCCCGAATCATCCGGAAGCTGTTGAACGATCGGGCGTGAGGATTGCCGGCGATCCTGCTGATCAGCCACTTGTAGAGCCGCGAGGTGAGGTCGCGGTAGCGGGTACGGTGGACCCGCCCCACGGGCCTCGCGTAGGCGACGTCCGCCCCCTCGTGGACGGTCCGGGCCAGTAGGGGGAGCAGGAACCTGGGGTGGTGCTGGAGGTCCTCGTCGAGGGTGGCGACCCAGTCGCCGACGGACTCGCGGATGCCGGCGGCCGTGGCCGCGTGCTGGCCGAAGTTCCGGGACAAGCGGAGCACCCGGATCCACGGCCGCCCCTGCGCCAGCCCCCGGAGGAGCTCGGCCGAGCGGTCCGAGGAGTCGTCGTCCACGAAGAGGGCCTCGGCGAGCTCGAGGCGCAGGTCCCGCCGCCGGAGGTCCTCGCGCACCCGCTCGAGCTCGGCGACCAGCTCCTCCAGGTAGTCGGCGCCCTGGTAGACGGGCACCACCACCGACAGGCGAATCGGCGCCCCGGCCGCCGCCGTCACGGCGAATCCCCCGTCCGCGGGCGGCCGGCGATCCAGATTCCCGCCACCACCGCGAGAGCCCCCAGGCTCAAGCCTGCGCCCAGGCGCAGCGACCCGGGCCGGAGCTCGAACACGACCCGGTGCCGCCCGGCGGGAACAAACACTCCCCGGAAGGCCAGATTGGTGGCGTAGACCGGTGTCTCGGCGCCGTCGACGGTGGCCCGCCACCCGGGGTAATAGGCGTCCGACAGCACCAGAAGCGCCGGCGCGTCGGTCTCGACCTCGAGCTCCACCCGAGTCGGCGCGGCCGCCAGCAAGCGGACGGCGTCCGCCGGCGAAGCCGCCCCCGGCGCCCCCGGCAGGCGCCCTTCCACGACCGCCGTCGTCGCGGGGTCGAAGTCGGCGCCTCGCAGGATCTCCTCCACCCCGTCCAGGTCCTCCGGTGGATGTTCCACCACCCGGTGGACCAGCCGCGCCCGCGGCAGGGCCCGGGCGTTCCGGAGGATGCGGTTCTCCCCCTCCTCCACGACCTCCAGGCGAGCCGAGGCTCCCTCCACCCACGGCTCCCCCCAGCCGGCCCAGTCGAAGTAGCGGTTGCCCTCCGGGCCCGGCCAGGTCAGGAGTGCGACCCCCTCGAGCTCCGGGCAGCGGTCCGCTCCCGGGAGGGTGGCCGCGACCGGGACCCAGGCGCGGTCGGTCGGGGTCGAAGCCGGGTCCAGGTAGCGGGACAGGAGATTGACCTCCCCGCCCTCTCCGCACAGGGCCCTCACCTCGAAGCGGACGCCGTCGCCGCCCGTCTCCCACGCACGGGGATCGACGGCGAGGGCGGCGCGGAAGGAGCCGCGGTCGGGGATCTCCAGGGGAAACTCGATCCGGCTCGGCGGGTGCTGGTAGAGGACCGCCCGCTCCTCTCCGCCGATCGTCCACGAGGTGGTGGCGGGGGCGTCGAGAGACTGGACGCGGGCGCTCGACAGGCGGGCCCGGAGGTCGCCCGCCCGCGGCTCGTCAGGGAGCGGCGTATGGGCGGCGGTGAAGACGAGGGCCGGAGCGGCCGCGTCCAGCAGACCGCCGCAGCAGCCGTGGAAGCCGACCTGGTTGCCGCCGGACTTCCCGTCGCCGGTGAGGCGCATGTAGCGGGAGTAGCGCTGCAGCACCCACGAGGTGTAGCCGGAGAGCCGCTCCAGGCCGTAGACGCCGCCGCTCATGCCGGTGAGGATGGAGGACGAGACCACGGTCACGATCCTCGCCCCCTCCGGCTCCGCCGCCTGCAGCCGCCGCAGGGCGGCGATGCTGGGCGTCTCGGGGTACAGCATGTCTCCGGGGAAGGCGGGGTTGTAGGAGAACCCCACGATCCCGAGATCGAGGGCCAGGAGCGCCACCAGCCCGGCCCCCACCCACCGCGGCCCGGACCGGACCCGGGTGACCAGGGGGAAAAGGGCGGCGGTGGCCAGGGCGAAGCCGACCCCCCAGAGGAGCCAGTGGGGCCGGGGGAACTTATAGGTCGGAGCCCAGGTCAGTCCTGCCCAGCAGACGGCGCACGCCGCGGCCAGCGTGAGCGCCGCGGCCACGGCCCAGCGCCGGGCGGACCGTTCCGCGAGGGCGGCCTCGACCCCCAGGCCCGCCACCACGGCCCAGCAGAAGGCGACGACGAAGAAGATCCTCCCCGGGAAGGTGCTCGTGAAGACCGGCACCAGGAGGGTCACGAGCTGGCGGAAGGGCGGAACGCTCAGGACCGCCAGGTACGGCACCAGCCCGACGGCGAAGAAGACGGCCGCCACCCGCCGCCGCGACGACCGGAGCGCGGCGACCATCGCGATCAGGGGGACGATGCCGAAGTAGAGGTCGGTCTCCGAGTAGTTGAACGGACCCCGGTACTCGCCCCCGCCGACCGGGCTGCCGCTGATCCCGGGGGCCGCCAGCCGGACCGAGTCGTCGATCCTCAGGAAGCTGTTCGCCCCGGACTTGTACGAGCGGTTCGACTCGCCGTAGAGCTCCAGGCTCGGGACGAGCAGAACGGCAGCCAGGCAGGCGCCGACCACCAGGGCTCCCGCCGCCGATGCCACCGGCCGGGCCGCCGCCGTGATCGACCGCGCCCGCCAGCCGGCGAGGAGACCTCGGAGACCGTAGACCACCCCCAGGGCGAGGGCCGAGTACAACGCGAAGAGGATGTAGCCGGCAAAGACCTGGAGGGCGAAGGCGATGGCGGAGACCGCCAGCCAGCGGACGTCGCGCCGGCGGAGCGAGCGCTCGATCCCCCACGCCACCACCGGCGTCCAGGCCATGGTCCCGACGCAGTAGGTGAGGGACAACCAGCCGACGAGGTAGCCGTTGAAGCCGAACGCCAGCCCCCCCACGGCGGCAGCCGCGGGACCCGCCCGGAGCTCCCTTAGGAGGAGGTAGCAGAAGAAAGAGCCCAGGAAGAGGTGGACGACCGCCGCCCAGCTCATGGCGCGCGCCGGCGAGAGAACCAGGGCGAGGGCGAGGAAGACGGGGTTCGAGTACATCTTGCCCGCCGCCCAGCCCGGAGAGCCGGTCATGGCGGTCGAGTCCCACAGCACCTCGCCGCGGCGCCACCCCTCGACCGCCTGGACCGCCATGGGATAAGCCTCCCAGACCACGTCGCTGATCAGCGGGTTGGCGAGGGGGGAGCTCACCCGCCCGAGCTCGCTCCGCCACGGCTCGGTCCCCATCACCAGGTCCAGGGGAAGCAGGAGCTTCCCCTGGAGCACCACGGGAGCCAGGAAGCCGGCGGCGAGGAGGGCGAAGGAGAGGCCCGCGACGAGGATCTCGCGCCGGCTCGTCCGGTCGGGTATGTTGGCAGCCATGACGTCGCGTCGGAGCGGGAGAGGTTATCACGCGCTTGCGGAGCTTCTTCGACACCCGGCACACCGGCCTGCCCTAAGCTACAATCGTGCCCCGACAGATGAATAGCCAATGGAGTATGACATGAACCACCGCCCGCACCGCCATGCCACCGCCCACGGCCCGAGGCGAACGATCTCGCGGACCTGCCGTGTCGTCGCGGTCCTGATCCTCGCCCTCGGCGGCGTCCGGGCGGCAGCGAGCCCGCTGGTGCGGGTACCGGCCGACACGCCGAGCCTGCAGACGGCCATCACCCAGGTGGACGACGGGGGGGTGATCGAGATCGCGGCCGGCACCTATCCCGCCCCCGCCGGCGCCTTCCGGATCAACGACGTGGGCAAGGGCTTCACGATCCGGGCGGCCGCGGGCGCCCACGTGGTCCTCGACGGCGGCGGCACCACCGACGTCCTCCGGTTCATGAACAGCACCCCGACGAGCAGCGGGCCGGTGGTGTTCCAGAACCTGGTCTTCGCCAACGGCCACGGCGCCACCGAGGGGCTGGCGGCCGGGGTGACCCTGTACCGGGCGCGCGCCACCTTCGTCGGCTGCCAGTTCTACCGCAACCACGCGGTGGTCTCGACCACGGTGGGCGGCGGGATCTACATCGCCGAGCAGTCGACGGTCCACTTCATCGACACGCTCTGGATCGAGAACACCTCGCGGACCGGCGGTGCCGGCCTGGGGATCCGCACCGATACCGACGTCTTCGTCCACCGGGGCCAGTTCATCCGGAACCGGGCGAACCCGCCGAACCACGTGGTGGGCGCCGGCGGCGGCGGCATCAACGTGGGCAACGCCCGCCTCTGGGTCACCGACACCCGTTTCGAGGCGAACCAGGCGGCGAGCTTCGGCGGCGGCCTTTACGGCATCGGCAACTGGCAGGACCCGGTGACGACGCCCCGGGCGGAGGTGACGATCGCCAACAGCACCTTCGTCGACAACTTCTGCCAGCCCGACTCATCGGTGCCCACCGCGCTCCCCACCGAGGGCGGCGCGGTGAACGTCGAGGACCAGACGACGCTCGAGATCTTCAACTCCCGCTTCCTCACCAACAGCGCCAAGATCGGGGGCGGCGTCAACGTCTTCCGGGCGATCGCGGAGATCCGCGGCTCCGTCTTCCGGGGCAACCGCGCCACCGACACGGCCGCCGGCTCCGGCTTCGGCGGCGCCATCTCGGCCAACTCGGGGGACGGTCCCACCGGGCCCAACCGCCGTCCCGTCACGTTGACGGTGGAGGACTCCCTGCTCCAGGGCCGCTACGGCGCCGTCACCACCACCGGCCAGACCGCCGGCTGCCTGTTCGCCTCCGGCGACGGCTACCGGCACGACGGCGACCCCGGCGTGCCCGACGTGGGGACCCTCGAGGAGAACCGGGCCACGGTGGTCCTGCGCCGGGTCGCCTTCTACGACTGCGACGCCTTCGCCGCGGCGCCGCGCTCCGGCTTGGGCGGAGCCGTGGCCGTACCCATGACCGACCTGACGGTGGAGGACAGCCTGTTCGTGGGCTCCGACGCCCTGGGCAACGGCGGTGCGGGCGGCGCCCTGGTCGTCCTCTTCCACTCCGCGGCCAACGTCGTCCGGACCGGGTTCTTCGACAACACCGCCGCCACCTACGGCGGAGCGGTCTTCGTCCAGGGCTCCAGCCTCGATCTCTCCGACAGCCAGTTCGCCGAGAACGAGGTGAGCCCCGGCGTCGAGGAGAGCGAGGCCAACTCCTACGGCGCGGCGATCTTCGCCACCCCGGACGACGCCCGGAACATCGTCGTGAGCGGCCTCGTGGAAGGCAACGTGTTCAGCCGCAACGTGGGCATGGCGATCTTCGACGACGACCGGGGGGGCGGCCCGATCAACGACGTTCGGTACGACGACAACGACTTCTTCTCCCAGTCCTTCGGCGGCAAGGTGTACCGCGACAGCCTCACCGCCGCGCAGCTCCCGTCCGGTCTCAACTCCCTGGTGGTCAACCGCAACGGCGGAGTGCCCTCCACCGACAAGTCGAGCGGCGGCAACGCCGCCTTGGCCTCGGCCCCGGACCTGGGCGCCCTCCTCGCGGTGCCGTCGGAGATCCTCTGGCGGTCGCCGGCCGGCGACCCCGGCGGGCCGTCCACGAGCTACCTCGCAGCCGGCTGGAGCGGCGGCACCGGGGAGCTCGAGGGGGAGGTCCTGCCGGGGAGCTTCGCCCTCCGGACCACGACCGACCCCGGTACCTACACCCTGTTCGTCGACTCGGAACCGTTCAGCGACGTCGTCGCCTCCGCCGAGCTCCCCTCCGTCTCCCTCAGCGCCTCGCCTCCGGTGCTCTCGCCGGGCGGAAGCTCTGACCTCCTCTGGAGCGTCGACGCCGGAACCCTCGAGCAGGCGATCCTCGATCAGGGGATCGGCCTCCTCGCCGGAACCGCCGGATCGCGCACGGTGACGCCGCCGGCGACCCGGACCTACCGGCTCCTGGCGGTGACCCGGGAGGGCGGGGCCCTCGACGACGCCACCGTCTACGTCAGCTCGGGGAGCGGGCTGCCCGCACCCGGGATCACGGCGCCGTCCCCCGGACAGGTGGTGGGAGTCACCAGCGTCACCTTCTCCTGGGGGAGCGTCGGCGGCAGCCAGTTCTACGACCTCCGGGTGTGGCGCCAGAGCGACGGCTCGGTGGTCTTCTCCGGCAGCCTCGCCGGTGCGGCCGCCACCAGCACGGTGATCGACGTGCCGGCGGGGAGCTACGTCTTCGGCGTCCGCGCCTGCTCTTCGGCGCCCAGCGACACCACGTGCGGCTCGTTCGACACCGTCTCGTTCTCGGTGGCGCCGATCTCCCCCGCCTCGGCGCCCACCGTTCTCTCGCCCACCGACGGCGCCCACTTCACCTCTTCGACCCAGACGATCCAGTGGACCTCCGTGGCAGGCCATCCGTCCATCCCCGACCTCTTCTACGACGTCCTGGTGACCGACGTGGAGAGCGGGGCGACGGAGCTCCAGATCCGCGTCGAGCACCCGGCGCTCTCCACCATCTACAGCTTCCACAGCTCGACCGACTACGAGGTTCAGGTGCGGGCGTGCCAGGCGGGGTGCGGGCCCTGGTCGGCGCCGGTCGCCTTCTCGGTCGACCTGCCGCCGCCGCCGGCTTCCGCACCCACCATCACCCAGGCCGACATCTCGGGCGGCAACTCTCTCAGCGCCCAGTGGAACTCGGTCGCCAACGCGGACTTCTACGAGATCCTGGTGGTCCAGCCGGCCCCGGCGGGACCCGGCGGCGGAGCCCTGACAGTGGCGGCACGCCAGACCAGCCAGACCCAGGCCACGCTGCCCGTGCCCGCCGGCTCCGCCACCGTCCTCGTGCGGGGGTGCAACGGCGACGGCTGCGGCCCATTCAGCGGCGGTGCCGGGATCTCGCCAGCGGGCCCCAACCCCGCGGCGCCGGGCGTGGGTACGCCCACCGCCGGGGCCATCGTGGACGGCCCGAGCGTGCTCTTCACCTGGAACCGCGTTGCCGGGGACACGGGGAGCGGCGCCGTCACCTACCGGCTCTACGTCCAGGACCTGTCCCGCTCGGCCCCGGCTCTCGACGTCTACACGACTGAGAACTTCTGGGCCGCCCAGTTCCGCGCCGAGGGCGCCCGCTACGACGTGGTGGTCCTCGCCCGCCCCGGCACGCCCCAACAGACGCAAGGGCCGGCCAACGGCTTCCACGTCCGGGGCACCTCGCCCCTGGCCCCGACGCTGGTCTCGCCGGCCCATCAGAGCTCCCTGCCCGCGGGCAACGTGCAGCTGGGCTGGACGCCGCTGCCGGGGGCCGGGCTCTACGAATACTACGTGAGCGGCGCCTCAGGGGTGGCGGCGCGGGGTGTGACGCCGGGGCTGTCGGTGCGGGTGCCCCTGACGGCGAGCGGTGGACCCGCCACCTACACCGCCATCATGCGGGCCTGCGAGCAGGGGGCCCAGTGCGAGCCGGGCGAGGAGGAGGGGTGGGGGCCGTGGTCCAACGCCGGCGGTGGCACGGGAGTCACGACCTTCACCGTGATACCCTGAGCCCTCCCGAAGCACCAGCGCGATCCACCCTCGGAAGCTCGGGGCGGGGCGTTCCGTCGCCCCGCGAGCGCCGTCCGCGATCCCGGAATGCCCCGCACCCACGCGCCCCTCGGCTCTCCCGCCGCTTTCGTCCCGGCGCGGGAGGAGCCCGCTCTCCGGCAGGGACGGACGCTCCCGCTTCTGGTCGGCCTCGCGCTCCTGGCCCTCCCCTTCTTCTGCGTCGTCTTCGCCCTGTCCGGCTTCGCCGTCGGGAGAGGCATCGGGGCGTACACCCTGCCGCTCGCTGTGGCCGCGGCGGGCGCCGTCACCTTCCTCGCGGCCTGGCGGGCACCGGGAGATCGACTCACCCTCCGCGTCGGAGCCCTGTCCTTCGCCGGCCTCATCGTCACGGCGGCGTTCCTCGCCGCTCCCCAGGTCTGGGACACGACCTGGGACGGCCAGTGGTTTCACCAGGAGGCGGTGCTCCAGCTCGCCGACGGCTGGAACCCCCTGGAGAGGCCACTCGACGCCGACGACGTGCCGCTGACCGGCGCCCGCGCCCGGATCAACGGCTACCCCGCCGCCTCCTGGCTCTACGGCGCGGCGGCGGTGGCGGCCACCGGCCGCCTGGAGACGGGCAAGGCCTTCTCGGCGGTCCTGATGGCGGCGGCCTTCTTCCTGGCGTGGGCCGCCCTCCTCGACCTCCGCCGCCTGCCCGCGTGGGTGGCGTTCCTCCTAGCGCTCCTCCTGGCGGCGAACCCCGTCGCTCTCACCCAGGCCCTGAACTTCCAGCACGACGGCGACCTGGCGTCGGCCCTGCTGGCCGTCGCGGCCACGGGGCTGCTGCTCGTCCGCCGGGGATCGCGCTCGGCTCTCGCGGCCTTCCTGATGGCAGCGACGCTGGGGGTGGGAATCAAGCTGACCGGCGTCCCCTTCGTGGCGATCGCGGTCGCCGCCCTCGGTACAGCCCACTTCGTCCTCCACCGGCGATGGCCGCGCCGCCGGGCGCTCGTGGCCACCGGGATCGGGGGCGCCCTCGTGGCCCTGAGCGTCGTTCACCCCTACGCCACCAACCTGGTCCGGTTCGGGCATCCTCTCTACCCCTACGCGGGTCCGAACGCGCCGGTCGAGAGCGATCCGCAGGAGACCGGGCTCCTGACCCCCGACCCAGCGCCGGCCGTCGAAGAGGCGGGGCTCCTGGAGAGGCCGGTGTCGCTGGTCTACTCCATCTTCTCCCGGTCCAGCCACTCATCGGACAGCGGCCTCGCGCTGGCCGCGCTGATGCGTGGCGAGAGGCTCAAGATCCCCTTCCGGGTCGAGGCCGCCGAATGGGAGGTATTCCACCTTCCCGACGTCCGCATCGGTGGCTGGGGCCCCCTATTCGGCGGCATGGTGCTGCTGGGGGTGCTGGCGGCGCTCCTGGCCGGGGGGGGCTCGCGGGAGCTCCGATGGACGGGCTTCGCCGCTGCCGCCATCCTGGTCTCGGCGCTCCTCGTTCCCCACCCGTGGTTCGCGCGCTACGTGCCGCAGGTGTGGTGTCTCCCCTTCCTGGCCGTACCCGTCGCCTTCGCCGCTCGGCGCCGTCCGGCCATGGTGGTGGCGGTCCTGGTCCTCGCCCTCGGTGCGACCAACGCCGTCGCCGTGGCCCACGCCAACGTCGTCGGCACGATCCGCAACCACCGGGGGATGAAGACCCTGCTCACCGACCTGGGGCGCACCGACTCGCCCCTCCGGGTCAATCTCACCCCGTTCCGCTCGTACCGGGCCCGGCTGGAGGAGCTGGGGATCCCGGTCCAGGAGGTGGACGACCAGCAGCGCAGCCTGGGCGTGCCCATGGGCTACTTCTCGCCGCCGCGTGTCGACCACGGGCTCGTGGAGCGAGCCGGGGGAGGCACCGCGGCCGTCGTCCAGTGGCGACGCCTGGTCCACGCCAGCCACTATCGCCTCCAGGTGGTGGAGCCACCTCCCCGGGGGCCGGGAGGAGGAGCTCTCAGCGTGGTCGAGCGGGAGGTGCAGGGGAGCATCGTAGAGCTTCCGCTGCCGGTGGGCATGGTCCACCTCCTGCTCAGCACGTGCAACGAGCTCGGTTGCGGACCGCCTCGGCTGATCGCCACCTACGACGTGCCACCGCCCGCGCCGCCCGCCCCGGTGTTCGGCGCCCCCGCGCCGGGCTCCACCCTCCCCTCCTCCGGAGTGCTCCTCTCGTGGGTCCCGGTCGAGGCGCCGGCCGAATACCGGCTCCAGGTCCGGACCGCCGACGGCGCCACGCAGGTGCTGGACATCACCACCGAGAATCACTTCTGGCCCGTCGACCTGGCCCCCGACTCCCGATACACGGCCACCGTCACCGCCCTCCGGGGCGACGGCGAGCTGGGGAGCGACGAGATCCACTTCGACACCACCACCCCCACGGCCCCCCGTCCGACCCTACCCGTCCTCGACAGCACGCTTCCGGAAGGGGACGTGGTGATCGGCTGGACCGCGGTCCCCGGAGCCACCAGCTACGACTACTTCGTGGCGGTGCAGGGGGAGCCCCACGCGCGGCACCGTGGGGAGACGGCCGAGACCTTCGTGCAGATCGACCTCGAGGCGCTGGAGGACCGGGCAACGACCTACAGCGTGACCGTCCGCGCGTGCAGCAGGGAGCTCTGCGCCCAGGATGGCGACTGGGGACCGTGGTCGATCAACGCCGGGACCGGCGTCACCAACTTCACCGTCGTCCCGGCCCCGGAGTAGCGCCGAAGCGCGCGACGAGGCAGCCATGCAATCGCAGAACCCGCACCACGAGGGCTTCACGATCCTGATTCCCGCCTACGACGAAGCGGACAGCGTCTCGCGCGTGATCTCGGCCATCCGCGAGGCCGTGCGGGATTGCCCGCGCCCCTACGAGATCCTGGTGGTCGACGACGGCTCCACCGACGACACGGCGCGGATCGCGGCGGAGCTCGGCGTCGAGGTCATCCGCCACGATTCGAACCTGGGCTACGGCGCCAGCCTCAAGACCGGCATCCGGCGGGCTCGCCACGACCTGGTGGTGATCACCGACGCCGACGGGACCTACCCGGCGGCTCGCCTCCTCGACCTGGTCGAGGGCATGAGCGACGTGGACATGACGGTGGGGGCACGGACCGGCGAGCGGGTCCACATCCCGTTCTTCCGGAAGCCCATGAAGTGGTGCCTAACCCGCCTCGCCCAGTTCCTCGCCCAGGTGGAGATCCCGGACCTGAACTCCGGCCTTCGCTGCTTCCGCAAGAGCACGGTGGCCGAGTACATGCACCTGCTGCCGAACGGCTTCTCGTTCACCACCACCATCACCCTCGCCTACCTCTCCGACTCCCGGCTCGTCCGCTACCTGACGGTCGACTACGAGAAGCGGACGGGGACCTCGAAGATCCGGCCCCTCCGGGACAGCTACAACTTCCTCCTGCTAATCCTCCGAACGGTGATGTACTTCGATCCCATGCGGATCTTCATGCCGCCGGCGCTGACGGCCCTCGTCATCACCGTTGGCACCCTGGCCTACGAGGTAGGCTGGTCCCACAACATCGCGGAGAAGAGCCTGCTCTGGCTCCTGATCACGGTGCTCCTGTTCGGGCTTGCCCTCCTGGGCGACCTGATCGTGCGACGCCGGGGTTGACGGCCGCTCCGTGCGCGTCCTCGAGATCATCACGGTCCCCTTCTTTACCCCCCGGGGCACCGCGTTCAGCTCCCTCCAGCGTACCCAGGCGCTGAGCCGGCTCGGCCACCGGGTGGACGTGCTGGCGTACCCACTGGGCGCGGACGTGGAGGTACCCCACGTCCGGGTGCACCGTATCCCCGCGGTGCCCGGCATCCGCGAGATCCCCATGGGACCTTCTCTCGAGAAGGCCGTTCTCGACGCCCTGCTGGCCTGGAAGACGGCGTGGTGGCTCCTCTTCCGGGGCCCTTGGGACCTGGTCCACGTGCACGAAGAGGCGGCGTTCTGGGTGGCTCTGTTCCGGCCGCTCTACCGAGGTCCGGTGCTCTACGACATGCACTCGAGCCTGGTGGAGCAGATCGAGAACTTCGGCCACCGCGGAGGGTCGTGGCTCCGCCGAACGATGGCCTTCTTCGAGCGGCTCGCCCTCCGCCGGGCGACCGGCGTGATCGCGATCTGTCCCGAGCTGGTCGAGTACGTGGAGAGGATCGCGCCCTGCGTCCCGCTGCAACTGATCGAGAACCTACCCGTCGACTGGGACCGGCCCGCTCCCCCCGGCGGCGAGGCCGTGGAAGAGCTGCGGCGGCGGCTCGGGCTCGAGGGGTGCCGGGTGGTGCTCTACACGGGCACCTTCGGCAGGAACCAGGGGCTCGAGCTCGCCATCGAGGCGATGGCGAGAGTGCGGCGGTCCGTGCCCGAGGCGCGGCTGGTGCTGGTGGGCGGCACCGGAGCCGATCTCGAGCGGGTCCGGGCGTTCGCCGCCGAGGGCAATCGCGCGGCGGGTCTTTTCCTCCTCGGACCGCGTCCGCCGTCCGAGATGAGCGCGTACATGGCTCTGGCGGACGTCCTCCTCTCGCCCCGGACCGCGGGAACCAACACTCCGCTCAAGATCTACAGCTACCTCGCCGCGGGCAGGCCCATCGTCGCCACCGACCTGTGGACCCACCGGCAGGTGCTCTCCGAGGGGACTGCCGTGCTGGTGGCGCCGGAAGCGGAAGCCCTCGCCGGGGGCCTGCTCCGGGTGCTTCGCCACCCCGACGAGGCCGGGCGGCTGGCCGCTACGGCGGCGGCGCTCGCGGCGGAGCGGTACGGAGTGGAGAGCTACGACCGCCGGCTCGCCGAGATCCTGGAGCGCGCCTGCGCGCCTGCTCGAGAGGCTTCCTGATGTGCGGGATCTGCGGCGTGCTCCTCTTCGATCGAGCGGCCCCCGTGGACCGGGACGCCCTCGCCGCCATGACCGCGGCGATGAGCCACCGGGGCCCGGACGCCGGCGAGCTCTGGCACGGTCCCGGCGTAGCCCTGGGTCACCGGCGCCTGTCGATCGTCGACCTCGCCGGCGGCGCCCAACCGATGAGCAACGAAACCGGGTCGGTGACCGTCGTGTTCAACGGCGAGATCTACAATCACCGCAGCCTGCGCGCGGAGCTGGAGGGGCGGGGCCACCGGTTCCGCACGACGTCGGACACCGAGGTCATCCTGCGCGCGTTCGAACAATACGGGTCCGGCTGCGTCGATCGCCTCGAGGG
>CAZLLV010000014.1:0-6707 GCA_964560325.1 uncultured Thermoanaerobaculia bacterium
CCGATGCGGTTGACGCCGTAGCACAGCGGCTTCTGGCCCACGGTCTTGACGTAGGGCAGCGCGTCCATCGTCAGGACCGTGTAGCCGCCGATGTAGGCGTGCCGGCCGACGCGGGTGTACTGGTGGACCGCGCTGAAGGCGCCGATGGTGGCGTCGTCGTCGACCGTCACGTGTCCGGCCAGGGTCGCGGAGTTGACCAGGATGCAGCGGCTCCCGACGTGGCAGTCGTGGGCCACGTGGCTGTAGGCCATGAAGAGGTTGCCGGAGCCGATCGAGGTCACGCCGCCGCCGAAGCCGGTGCCCCGGTGGACGGTGGTGAACTCCCGGAAGTGGTTGCCGTCGCCGATCTCGAGCCGACTCGCCTCGCCCTCGAACTTGAGGTCCTGCGGCTCGAAGCCGATGCAGGCGTGGGCGAAGACGCGGTTGCCGGAGCCGAGGCGGGTGTCCGGTCCCTGGATCTGCGCGCCGGCGCCGACCTCGCACCCGTCACCGACCACCACACCGGCGCCGATCACGGCGTGCGGCCCGACGGTGACGCCGGTGCCGAGCCGAGCGCCCGGATCGATCACCGCGGACGGATGGACTCGCGTCTCGGAGGCCGCGCTCATCGCTCTCCGCGCGACACCGTCGCCGACGACACCACCGCCTCCGCCGCGACCTGCCCGTCGACCGTGCAGCGGCACGAGAGCTTGCTGAAGCTCTGCCGCAGGGCGAGGACCTCGACCTCGTAACGCACCTGGTCGCCCGGCACGACCGGCCGGCGGAAGCGCGCGCGGTCGACGCCCGCCAGGTAGATCAGGTCGTCCCGGTCGGCGGGGCTGTCGTGGAGCAGCAGGATGCCGCCCGTCTGCGCCATCCCCTCGACCAGGAGCACGCCCGGCATCACCGGGTGCCCGGGGAAGTGGCCGAGGAAGAACTCCTCGTTGATGGTCACGTTCTTCACCGCCACGATCCGCTTGCGGGGCTCGATCTCGAGCACCCGGTCGACCAGCAGGAACGGGTAACGGTGCGGCAGGATCTGCATGATCCAGCGCGCGTCCCACGTCTGCGCTTCTTCCTTCACCTCTCTCCTCCCTCCGGGTCTTCTTCGGATCGAGCGCCGAGGCGCCGCTCGAGCGCCTTGAGCCGCTTCGCCATCTCGTCCAGGCGGCCGAGCAGCGCCGCCTGCCGCCGCCAGCGGCCGATCTCGATCGCCGGCACCGTCGAGCTGACGACCGTCCCGGCCGGCACGTTCCGGACGACCGGCGAGGCGGCTCCGACCTGGACGCGGTCGCCGAGCTCCAGGTGGCCGCTCACTCCGGCCTGCCCGGCCAGCACCACGCCGTCGCCGAGCCGGCTGCTGCCGGCGATGCCCGACTGGCCGCAGAGCAACGCGGCGCGGCCGACCTCGACGTTGTGGCCGACCTGCACCAGGTTGTCGATCTTACTGCCGGCGCCGATGCGGGTCGCCCCGACCGTCGCCCGGTCGACGGCGGAGACCGCTCCGATCTCGACGTCGTCGCCGACCACCAGGCGGCCGACCTGCGGCACCTTGTGGTGCCCGTCGGCGCGCGACACGTAGCCGAAACCGTCCGCGCCGAGGACGGTGCCCGAGTGGACGGTCACCCGGTCGCCGAGCTCGGTGTCGTCGTAGAGCACGACGTGCGGGTGAAGCACGCTCCCGGCGCCCACGGTGCAGCGCCGGCCGATCACCGTGTGGGCCCCGACCGACGCGCCGTCGCCGACCCGGCTCTCCCCCCCGACGACCGCGAACGGTCCGATCGATGCGCTCGGTGCGACCTCCGCCCCCGCCTCGATCACGGCCGTCGGGTGGACCCCGGCGGCGCGCGGCGCGCGCGGATGCAGGAGGTCGAGGACGCGACTGCGGGCGAGCTCCGGATCGTCGACCACCAGCAACGGCACGGCGGCCGCGAGCGAGCGGCCCAGGTCGGAGGCGGCGATCTTCGGCCCGACCAGGAGCGCACCCGCGCGGCTCGCCTCGGCCTCGCCCCGATAGCGGAGGCTGAGCAGGAAGGAGACGTCCTCCGGCCCGGCGTCGCGCAGGTTGGCGACGCCGGAGACCTCGCGCTCCCCGGCGTCGTCCCGGCCGCTCACCGGCTCGAAGCGGAGCCGGGCATCCAGGCGCGAGGCGAGCTCGGTGAGCCGGTAACGGCGCGCCGTCCCGGCGCTCCCCGAGTTCTCGCCCATGCCGCCGATCGCGCCGTCCGGCGAACGCCGGCTACCGGCCGCCGCCCTCGCCGCCGGTCCGCGAACCGGCGCCCGAGGAGTTGTAGCGCTGGATGACCTGGGCGGTGATGTCGATCGCCTCGTCGGCGTACACGAGACCGCTGTTGTACTTGTTGAAGATCATCGTGTAGCCGCCCTCCTCGCCGATCTCGTTGATCACCGGGAAGACGCTCTGCTCGATCTGGTCGAGCACCTCGTTGCGCTTCTTGGTCAGCTCACGCGTGGCGTCGTCGTTGAAGCGCCGCAGGGCGATGACCGAGTCCTCGAGCTGCTTCTGGAGCTCGGCGAGCCGCTCCTGGGAGAGAGAGAGCTGGCCCTCTTCGACCTGGCGCCGCAGCTCCGCGGCGCGCGTCTGCATGGTCTCGGCCTCGGCCTGCTTCTGCTGGCGCAGCGCCTCGATCTCCTCAAGCGCGGCCTTGCCCCGGTTCGACTCGAGCAGGATGCGCTCGACGTCGATCACCGCGACCTTGACGGCTCCTTGCGCCGCCACCGGCCCCGCCGTGACGAGGAGGGCGAAGGCGACGAGGATCTGGAAGGAAAGGTTCTTGAAACGGACCATCTGTGTCGAATCTCCTTGCTGGGAAGCGGTCAATCGCGTCCTAGAACGTGCTGCCGATGCTGAACGAGAACGAGCTGAACTCGTCCTGCGGCTGGGGGTCGAGGTTGCTCGCCCAGATGAAGCGCAGTGGCGCGCCGCCGAGCACCGGCAGGATGATGCGCAGCTCGGCCCCCGCGGTATAACGCAGACGGCCGAGGTCGAAGTCCTGCTCCGGGAAGATCGTGTCGTCATCCTGCATGGTCTCCGGCGCGTAGACCTGGCCGGCGTCTACGAACGCGATCAGCCGGAACGGCCCGTTGAGCAGCATGTGGTACTCGAGGTTCGCCTGGAGGTAGCGGTCGCCGCCGATCGGGAAGCCGTTCTCGTCGCGCACGAAGCTCCCGTCTTCCTTTCGCGCGTAGAGGCTGTAGCGGTCGAAGCCGCGCACCGAGGTGTCGCCACCGAGCCGGTAGAGGACGAAGCGCTGGAGCTCGCGGTCATCGAACGGCTCGACCAGACCGGCTTCGACGTTGAAGCCGAGGACGGTCTCGAACGGATAGCCGGTGAGCGGCCGGTAGGTGGTGAAGCCGGCGACCGGCCGGATGAAGTACTCGCTGCCGCCGAGCGGGCCGCCGGCGTACTCGAGCGACGCGTTAAGCCGGGTCCCGACCCGCGGCTCGAAGCGGTTGTCGACGCTGTTGTAGGTGTACGACGGCCGGACCGAGGAGATCTCGAGCTGGTTGAAGAACTGCTGCGTGCCCTCCTCGGTGTCGATCTGCTGGAGGTACGACTGGTCGGAGTAGCTGTAGGCGACCGAGAGCGTCTGGAAGAGGCCGAGGGAGCGCCCGTAGGTGACGGCGCCGCCGGTCGACTCCTGCACCTCGCGCCGGTTCTCGATGATGTCGAGGTCGTAGGTCCGGTCGTACGCCTGGACGCCGATCGACTGCGGCCGGTCGAGGAACCAGGGCACGAAGTAGGAGAGCTCGTAGAACTCCGTCAGCGCGCCCGACTGGACCGACACGCCGACCTGCTCGCCGCGGCCGAGGAAGTTCTGGGTGCGCAGCGAGAACTGGCCGAAGTAGCCGAGCCCCTCGCTGTAGCCGGCGCCGAACTGGAGCTCGGTGCGGTCGGCCTCGCGCCCCTTGACGGTCAGGTCGACCTCGTTCTCCTCCTCGTGGAAGTCGAACTCGATCGGATCTTCCTGGTCGAGCTCGAAGTAGCCGAGCTGGCGCAGCTTGTAGAGGCTGTTGCGCAGCGACCCGAGCGACAGGACCCGGCCTTCCTGGACCCGGAACTCGCGCCGCAGGACCTTGTCCCGGGTGCGGGTGTTGCCCTCGAACTCGAGGCGGCCGACCCGGAACTGGTCGCCCTCGACGACGTGGACGATCACGTCCGCCACCTCGTCGCTGACCTCGATCAGCTCCGGCCGGACGCGCGCCTGGATGTGGCCGGTGTTCTGGTAGATCTCCTGGACCGCGGTCACGCCCTCGTCGACGCGGTCGGCGCGCAGCCACTCGCCCGGACGGTACTGGAAGGCCGAGAGCAGCGGCGCGTCCTCGAAGACCTCGTTGCCCTCGACGCGGACCTCGCCGAACTTCCAGCGGTTCCCCTCTTCGACCGGGATCGTGATGCCGAGCCGCCGGCGCTGCTCGTCGACCGGCGCGTCCGGATTCCGCGATACGACCTGGATGCGCGGCTCGCCGATCACCACGTTCTTGTACCCGGCCTCGCGGTAGACGTCGCGCACCTTGTCGAGGTCCTCGGCGAGCTGCGCCGGGTTGTAGATGTCGTCCTTGAAAAGGCGGGTGATCGGGCCCGACTCCTTGGTGTTCTTCATCTCCCAGCGCAGCCGTGCCTCGCGGAAGACCGTGTTGCCCTCGAACCGGATGTCGCCGATCCGCACCCGGTCGCCCTCGTCGATCGTGAAGACGACGCGCCGCTCGCCCTCGCCCGCCGGTTCGAGCGAATACTCGGCTTCGGCGAAGCGGTAGCCCTTCTCGGCGTACATCTCCTCGATCACACTCTTGACCCGGTGGAGCTCGCCGAGGTTGAGCGGCGAGCCGGCATCGACCTCCACGCGCTCGGTCGACAGCCGGTCCCGCAGATCCTCGTTGCTGACCCGCTTGAGCCCCTCGTACTCGACGCCGGAGACCCGCGCCCGCTCCTCGATCCGCACCACCAGGCGGATGCCCGGACCGTGCTCCGACGACTCGGCCGGCAGGGCCTCGACGCTGATGTCGTCGATCAGGTCGCGGTCCCAGAGGCGCTTGAGGTTCCGGTCGAGCTCGACGCGGGAGAACGCCTTTCCGGGCTGGAGGTCGAGGTAGTACTGGAGGGTGTCCTCGGCGAGCGTCCGGTTGCCCACGAACTCGATGGCGACGATCGTGCGCCCGTCGAAATCGCTCGTCTGGGCCGCCACCGGTGGCGCCGTGACGCACCACGAGAGCCAGAGCATCGTGCCGAGGAGGAGCCTGGCGAGGCCCCGCTGTGTCCGCGTCGAAAAGCGTGGTGTCATCGGGTCGTACGAGCCTCGAAGGGAGTTCAGGGGATCGGGCGCCGGCCGGGCGGTCGCGTTGCCGAGCTCACCCCGGGCGCGACCGCCGCGGATTGTGACAGATCGCCCGCTGCAAGTGAAATGCCCCGCCCGCTCCGCGCGGCGGCTCAGGTTTCCTGCACCGCCAGCTCGGCCTCGTCCTCGGCGTGCGAAGGCTCGCGGACTCCGAGCTTCAGGCGGTCGTCCTCGACCGTGACGTCGATCTCGTGGATCGGCGCCTCGCCCCGCTGCTGGATGAGGATCTCGGAGATGGCGTCCTGTACGTGACGCTGGATCGTCCGCCGCAGAGGACGGGCGCCGGTCGACGGATCGACCCCCGCGGCCCGCAGCAGCCACTCCTTCGCCTCGGTGTCGACCGCCACCCGCAGCCCGCGGTCGGCGAGCGTGCGGTTGACGTCGTCGAGCAGGATGTCCACGATGCCGCGCAGGTGCTCCTCGCCCAGCGGGTTGAAGACGATCACCTCGTCCAGCCGGTTGATGAACTCGGGGCTGAAGCTCCGCCGCAGGTCGGCCAGGATCTCCTCCTCGATGCGCCGGAAGCTCGCCTCCTCGTCGGCGTCCCCGAAGCCCATCCGGCCGCCGCGCACGACCAGGCGGCTGCCGATGTTCGAGGTCATCAGGAGCAGGGTGTTCTTGAAGTCGACCTCGTTGCCGTAGGCGTCGGTCAGGATGCCGTCCTCGAGGATCTGGAGGAGCAGGTTGGCGACCTCCGGGTGGGCCTTCTCGATCTCGTCGAAGAGCACCACCGAGTACGGCTGGCGGCGGATGCGCTCGGTGAGCTGGCCGCCCTCGTCGTAGCCGACGTAGCCGGGCGGCGAGCCGATCAATTTCGAGACCGCGTGCTTCTCCATGTACTCGCTCATGTCGAAGCGCACGAGCGCGCGCTCGGTGCCGAACAGGAACTCCGAGAGCCGCCGGGCGACCTCGGTCTTGCCGACGCCCGACGGGCCGAGGAAGATGAACGAGCCCATCGGCCGCCGCGGGTTCGAGACGCCGAGGCGCGAGCGCCGGATCGCGCGGCTGATCGCGTTGATCGCCCGGTCCTGCCCCACCACGCGGCGGCGCAGGGTGTTCTCCATGTCGAGCAGGCGCTCGGCCTCCTCGCTCTCCAGGCTCGACACCGGGATGCCGGTCCAGGCCGCGATCACCTCTTCGATGTCGCGCCGCGCGACCTCCAGCAGGCCCTCCTCCTGGGCGGTCGCGTTCAGCCGCTCGAGATCCTCGCGCAGCTCGATCTCCCGCTCGCGCAGGTAGACGGCGCGCTCGAAGTCCTTGGCCGAGATGGCGGCCTTCATCTCGTGCACCACGTCGCGGATCTCCTGCTCGAGCCGGCGCACGTTCTGGGTGTCGCGCACCCGGCGCAGCTTGACCCGCGCGCCCGCCTCGTCC
>CAZLLV010000015.1:0-2714 GCA_964560325.1 uncultured Thermoanaerobaculia bacterium
ACCCTCTACCCGTGGACCGTCGGGCCGCTCTCGATCGACGTCGGCTTCCTGCTCGATCCGCTGTCGGCGGTGATGCTCTTCGTCGTCACCTTCGTCGGCTTCCTGATCCACGTGTACTCGGTCGGCTACATGAGCCACGAGAAGGGGTATCAGCGCTACTTCGTCTACCTGAACCTCTTCATGGGGGCGATGCTGCTGCTGATCCTGGGATCGAACTACCTGATCTCGTTCGTCGGCTGGGAGGGCGTGGGCCTGTGCTCGTACCTCCTGATCGGCTTCTACTACGACCAGGAGTTCCCGCCCTACGCCGGCAAGAAGGCGTTCATCGTCAACCGGATCGGCGACTTCGCCTTCCTGGTCGGCCTGTTCGCGCTGGTGGCGGTCTTCGGCACCCTCGACTACGGTCAGATCTTCTCGGCCATCGAGGCCGACCCGGCGGGCGCGCAGGAGGCGTTCCTCTGGGGTGTGCCGCTCGCCACCTTCGTCGGCCTCTGCCTCTTCATCGGCGCGATGGGCAAGAGCACGCAGATCCCGCTCTACGTCTGGCTGCCGGACGCGATGGCCGGCCCGACGCCGGTCTCGGCCCTGATCCACGCCGCCACCATGGTCACCGCCGGCGTCTACATCGTCGTGCGCTCGAACGCGATCTACCAGCTCGCGCCCGGCGTCTCGCTGTTCATCGCCGTGATCGGCGCCGTGACCGCGATCTTCGCCGCCACCATCGGTCTGGTCCAGACCGACATCAAGAAGGTCCTCGCCTACTCGACCGTCTCGCAGCTCGGCTACATGTTCCTGGCCGCCGGGCTCGGGGCGTACACGGCGGCGATCTTCCACGTCGGCACTCACGCCTTCTTCAAGGCGCTCCTCTTCCTCGGCTCCGGCTCGGTGATCCACGCCATGAGCGGCGAGCAGGACATGCGGTCGATGGGCGGCCTGAAGAAGAAGCTACCGTTGACCTACTGGACGTTCCTGATCGGGACGCTCGCGATCGCCGGCATCCCGCCGCTCGCCGGCTTCTTCTCGAAGGACGAGATCCTGGCCGCGGCGGCCGGCCACGGGCAGTGGATCCTCTACGGCGTCGGCCTGGTGACGGCGGGGCTGACCGCCTGCTACATGTTCCGCGCCGTCTACCTGACCTTCCACGGGAAGTTCCGCGGCACCGAAGAGCAGCGCCACCACCTGCACGAGTCGCCGGCGGTGATGACCGTGCCGCTCGTGATTCTGGCGGTCGGATCTGCGCTCGTCGGGTTCCTCGGCATCCCGGTCGGGATCGCGCATCTCTTCGGCAGCGACGACTGGAACTGGATCCACCACTTCCTCGAGCCGGTCTACGCGACCGTCGGTCACGGCGAGGCGCATCATCTCTCGTTCGGGCTCGAGATCGGCCTGATGCTCCTCTCGGTGGTGGTGGCGATCGTCGGCATCCTGATCGCGCGGAGCTACTACGGCGGTGAACGGGGGCTCGCGAAGGGCCGGGCCACCGCCGAGCGTTTCTCCGGCCTCCACCGGCTGCTGGTCCACAAGTACTACGTCGACGAGATCTACGACGCCGGCATCGTCAAGCCGCTACGCGGCCTGTCGCGCTTCTTCTGGCGCGGCATCGACGGCAAGGCGATCGACGGCTCGATCCACCTCGGCGCCTACCTGACCCGCCTGCTCGGCGACTTCGGGCGCCTGACCACCACCGGTAACGTGAGGAACTATGCCCTCTACTTCTTCCTGGGCATCGTGGTCCTCCTGACCTGGGTGCTCCTGTGATGGCTACGCTCCTCGAGCTTCTCTTGGGCGACTCGCTGACGCGCATCGTCTTCTTCCCGGCGATCGCGGCGCTGCCGCTCCTCTTCTTCCGGCGTGATGCCGGGGGGGCGGTCAAGGTCTACACGCTGGCCGTCTCGCTGGTCGAGCTGGCGATCGCCTGCTGGTACGCCGTCGGCCATTTCTCCGGCGGCCACTTCGAGACCGCGAGCGACGGCGTCTTCGGGTGGATCGAGCGCTACGGGATCTCCTACCACCTGGTGGCGGACGGCATCTCGCAGCCGCTCGTCCTCCTGACCGCCTTCCTGCTGCCGATCGTGGTGGTCGGCACTTGGAAGGGGATCACGAAGCACTGGCGGGAGTACGCGATCTCGCTCCTGCTCCTGACCACCGGCACGCTCGGGACCTTCCTCGCCGGCGACCTCTTCCTGTTCTACGTCTTCTTCGAGGTGTCGCTCGTCCCGATGTACCTGATCATCGGCATCTGGGGCGGCGAGCGGCGGATCTACGCGGCGGTCAAGTTCTTCCTCTACACGATGGTGGGGAGCCTGCTGATGCTGGTCGCGCTCCTCTACCTGGCGTGGACGCACGCCGAGCTCGCCGGCGCCTGGAGCTTCGCCTACCAGGACCTGCTGCGGGTCGAGCTGCCCCTCGACCTCCAGATCTGGCTCTTCGCCGCCTTCGCCCTCGCCTTCGCGATCAAGGTACCGATGGTGCCGGTCCACACCTGGCTGCCGGACGCCCACGTGGAGGCGCCGACCGGCGGCTCGGTGCTGCTCGCCGGCGTGCTGCTGAAGCTCGGCACCTACGGCTTCCTCCGCTTCGCGCTGCCGCTCTTCCCGCACGCGGCCGAGGCGGCCAAGCCGGTGCTCGTGACCCTGGCGGTGGTCGGCATCCTCTACGGCGCGCTCGTCGCCTGGGTGCAGGACGACATGAAGAAGCTGGTCGCCTACTCGTCG
>CAZLLV010000016.1:0-6740 GCA_964560325.1 uncultured Thermoanaerobaculia bacterium
GCGGGGACAGTTCGAGTCGGGTGACGACATCGCGGCGCTGCGACGCTTCATCGGCATGAGCCAGGTCCAGTTCGCCGGTGCGATGGGCATCAGCGTCCACACGCTCCGCAACTGGGAGCAGGGCCGCCGGCGACCGGAAGGGCCGGCGGTGGCACTGCTTCGTATTGCCGCACGCCATCCCCGCATCATCAGGGAGAATCTCGACTCCGCGGCGTGAGGCGGTTGAGCGAGAGCAGAAACGCCGCAGCCGGCGCGAAGTGCACCGCAACGGCCGCCGCTTCGGCACGATCTCCTGCTGCTCGCGCGGCGGCCGGCTCTCCGGGAGGTGGCTGCACGATGCCGGTTTCCGGTTGGGGCAGGAGTTCGAGGTCACGATCGAGGAGGGCCGGCTCCTCGCCGACGCCCTCCGAGCAGGGATGCAAGGCCGGCCGTGCCCGCGGCCGTGACCAGCAGCATGTTCAGGTGCTCGACCGCGGACTCCACGGCGGAGGTGCCCTGACGATCTTCGACCGAGCCGAGGACGGTTTCTCCCTGGACGACCAACGCCCGCTCGCCGGCTGCACGTAGCGGCGTTCGAGGAAGACCATGCGCTCGCACTACTAAGGCGTCGCACACCGCAGGGGAATCGAAACCAGACTGCCGGGAGACATCGCCGCTTGCCTGGCCGTTAAGGTCGAGTCGGTGGCGCCTCGGCGGGGGCCCGGACCAAGCTCCGCCATGGCGCGAAGATACTCCTTCTCCTTGGGAGTCAGCCGGTCGAAGCGAACCAGGAAGAAGTTCTGGTCGAGCTGCCGCACCACCTCGTCCTGGACATGCTCGACGTCGACAAGCGTGATGGGCGAAGCGTCTGCGTCGTTCCAGACGCGGAAGCCCCATTCCTGAAGGAAGTACGGGTACGAATTCGACGCCCTCGTCCGCGGCTGGGATTGACAGAGCCGCCATAGCCTCGTCCTTCTCGAGCGACCCGATCATCGGAAAATCGAATAGCCGCTCTGCGTACGACTTGGCCTCGCCCGCTAGACCGGGCAGTTGAGGCAGTCCGGCACCTGCGAGAATCACCGGAAGGTCCAGCTGAGCTGTCCGGTGAACCGCCGAGATGAGCGCACCAAGTTCCTCGGCGGTCAGGTACTGAACTTCGTCGATGGCGAGAAGGAGCCCCCGCTCCTGCGACCGCGCCGCCTCCCCTGCGCTACGTCCTCCGCCAGGATGCCAGAATCGCCCTGGCCAATCAACGGTTCCACGTCGATGGAGTACGAAGTGCCGTCGGCTGTCTGGATCGTAAAAGCCTTCAGGACCCGCAGGGCCTTGAGGATCGCTTCGGTCGGCTTGGTTCCGCGCAGCTCGAGGAGAATCGTCCGCAAGTGGGCTGCCAAGAGCAGTCGAAACTCCTTGGTTTCGGGCGCCTCGATGAAGCCGATCTTGAAGCCCTCGTCACCGCTCCAGGACGATACGGATTGGCGACTGGGTCCATGGACAGAGCTTACCGCGCCTTATGGGTCTTATGCCAGCAGCCGTAAGATCTGCATAGCTGACGGTGGTGCCCAATGGAGTAGATGCAGTCGCCAATCGAACCCGTGTTACCGGCGTGAGAGGCTGCTGTTTAAGTCTTCTAGAGTCCACTGGCGTATGCCTAAAGCTCTTGTCCCTCAATGGTTTGTCGTTCTGGGTCCAGGGGCGTCTCCCTGAGTTCCATTGCCGGATTTGACCACCAGTTGACCACGGAAGTGGCTTTGTATCATGCCCCGGATGGTGACGAGCACGGCTGCTCGGGCACGTTTCACCTCTGTAGCTGCCACCACTCGCCGCCGACGGTCCTGGCACTGGCCCCCGCGACGCACCCCGACGATCTCCCCGACCTCGGCCATCCGACGGCGATGTCACAGGGGTGAGACAGCCCTGGGCTGGCGCGGTCATCCGCGAGACGATTCCCGGCGCAGCCGGGCGGCGCGGTCGCGCATCGTCGCTTCGTCGAGACCGAGCTTCGCGGCGCCCCGCACCAGGTCGCCGAAGTCGATGCCGTGGACGCACTGCTTCGTCTCGTCGGCCAGCCCCGCGACGTCGCGCGGCGCGATGCGGCTCCGGGCCCAGGCGGCGAAGCCCGCGGGGTCGGCCGTGAGGCGGCCCTCGGCCGCCGTGAACCAGGAGTCGATCACGGGATCGCCGACCCCGAGGAAGCCGTCCCAGGCGAAGCCTCCGGCCGGAGGGTCGAGGATCCTCTCGCGGCTCTCCTGGAAGGACGCCGCGGCGAAGTACAGCAGGGCCGTCCCCCAGAAGGCGCCGGGCCGATCGAGAGAGCGCCAGGCGAGCCGCACGAGTGATTCGATGCGTCGCGCCTCGCGCTCCAGGAGCACTCCGTAATCGGCCAGGGGGCGATCGCCGGCGAACACGTCGGCGAGCCGCTCGATCGCCCGCAGGCTCCACGCGATGCCGGTCGAGAACAGCGGGTCGGCGAAGGCGAAGGCGTGGGGCAGGGCGGCCCAGCCCGGGCCCGCCGCCCGGTCGAGGCGGAAGGCGACTTCCGGAACCCAGGTCCAGGCGACGGTCGGCTCTGCAGTGCCGATCTGACGGGCCAGGGTAGGCGCCCGCAGGCGGAGCTGGTAGCACACCGCCGCTCCCGGGTCGGCGGCCGGCTCGGGGCCCTCCGCCCAGGCGTGGCGCTCGAGGAGGAGCCCACAGCTCGACACCCCGTGGTCGAATGGCAGCCGGTAGAGCCAGCCGCCGGGGAGCAGGTGGTGAACCGCGGCGCGCTCGTCGGGGTACGGGCCGGGGGGCGACCGCTCGCCGAGCAGGTCGGCGAAGTCGGGCATCGCCCCGAGGTGGGCGTAGACCAGCCCGCGAGGTGGCAGCGCCGGCGTGTCGCGGCGGGCGCCGGCCGCGTTGGCGACTGCTCCTGCGGGGCCCGAGGCGTCGACCAGCCACCTGGCGTCTGCCTCGGAGCTCCCCGCGGCGTCCACCAGCTCGAGGGTGAACCCGCCGTTGCGCCTGCGGATCGAGCTGATGCTGGTCTCCTCGCGGACCTCGACCCCCTCCTGCCGCGCCCGCTCGACGAGGTGATGATCGACGTCGGCCCGCAGCCAATGGGCGTCGGCGACGGCGTCCGACGGCGAGGCCGCGACGAGCATTCGGGAACCCGGCCGGGACCGGTACGGCTCCCCGCGTCCGGGATGGTGGTAGAAGGTGAAGCCGCGCTTGAGGCCGCGCCGCAGGTGGGGGAGGGAAGCGGTCCAGCGCCCGTAGGCGGCCAGGGCGCCGAGGTCGGACAGGTCGAAGCGGGCGGTGAGGCGCTCGAGGGAGGCTGCGGCGAGGGGGGTCGACGACTCCCCGAGGGCAAAGCGCGGGTGTCTCCCCCGTTCGACGAGCAGCACCCGTCGGCCGGCGGCGGCGAGGACCCGGGCGAGGATCGAGCCCGCGAAGCCCGAGCCGACGATGGCGACGTCGCAGCTCACTCCGCGTTGCATCCATCCGGGCAGACGATGCGCTCGTCGAGACAACCGCCGAGGTTCGCTTGCGCCAGGCGTGCGAGGCGGGGCGCCCGGCACGCCGCGCACCCGAGCCCGTCGTCGAGGTCCCATAGGTCCACGGTCACGACGCCGTCGACTCCGAGGGTGCGAGCGAGCTCGAGGCTGCGATCGAACGCCTCCTCGATGGCGCCGAGGGTGGGTGAGGCGACGAGCCCCGCGATGGCCAGCTCGTCGACCGTCCCGTTGCCGCCGCGCAGCGGCACGATCGCCACGTGCTCGACGCCGCGCTCGAGGGCGTGCCGCACCGAGCGCACCGTCCACTCTACGGCCTCGCCGGGGAGCACGAAGGGAGCCCCGAGCAGCACGAAGGCGCGCGCCCCGATGCCGCGCGACGTCAAGGCCTCGACGGCGCGGTCGAAGCGCTCGAGCGTCATCGCCTTGCCGAGCCGGGCGAGAGCCTCGGGGTGGGCGGTCTCGAGCCCGATCGCCACCTGGAGGCGCCCGGGGAGCGACGCCGCGAAGCGGAAGCAGCGCTCGTCGATCCACCGCGGATGGCACTCGACGACCACCCGCGGGAAGGGCGCGAGCAGCTCGAGGAGGGCGGCATCGTCCTCGGGCGGCACGGCGCGCTCCTCGAAGAAGTTCGAGGCGTTGTAGACCTTGACCTGGCCGGGTGGCCGCTCGAGGACCGCGTCGGCGGCGCCCAGGGCGCGACCGAGTTGGCGGGGCAGCGAGCCCGGGCGGCCTCGCCGGGGCCCCGTGGTGTGCCGCCAGAGATCGCAGTGGACGCAGGCGAAGGGGCACTCGGGGCCGATGGGGAAGACGGTCATCGAGTCGACGACGCGACCCGACGGCAGCCGCTCGCGCTCAACGAGCCAGCGCGGCACATCGGGCTCGAGCGCCGGCGGGCTCGCAGGCCGCGACGCCCGGACCGCGATCATCGCTCGTGGAGCGCCGCGAAGGTCCGCCGGTACTCGGCGGGCGACGGTGGGAACAGCCGTCGGAACGTCTCGCCGGAGACCACCCCCTCCTGGAAGCGGCGCTTGGGGAAGATCGGCATGTCGACTCCCAGGTGATGACGGACGCCGTGGCCGACGATCTCTCCCTTGAGCGCGTAGAGCCTCTCGTGGCTCCCCCCGGTCAGCTCGGCGAAGGGGATCGCCTCGGCGGCGGCGATGATCGCGGGTCGGGTGAAGGGCGAGAAGGGCCGGAACCCGAGGGTCCGGGCCGGCGCCCAGGTGCGCACGCAGCCACGGCTCTGCCCCCCCGAGTAGGTCAGCGAGTGCTTGATCGCGTCGACCCCCCAGCCCTCCTGGTAGAGCATCGAGTTCGAGAGGACGCTGCGGATCGTCAGCTCCGGGTTCTCCTCGATCGGGTAGTCCTTGAGGTTCTCGTCGCCGCCATCGCCATCGACCAGATGGAGCCATCCCGGGTAGCGGGTGCGGATGCCGCGCAACAGGGCGAGGGCCACGGTGGCGCACTCGACGTCCCGAGCCTTGTAGTCCTCGATGACCCGCACCGCCTCGTAGGGATCGAGGTCTCCCGGCTCGACTGCGATTGCCTCGCCGAGCATCTCGAGGTCGACCCGGCGCAGGAAATCGCGGGCCTGGCGGGCGTCGGCGCCCGCTCCGTCGACGTCGAGGGTGAACGCCTTGAGGCGCGCAGCGCTCTGGCCGCGGCTCAGGAGGCGATGGTTGAGGGCGAGCAGCACGGCGCCGCTGTCGATTCCCCCCGAGAAGAGCACCCCGAGCGGCTCGTCGGCCGGGATCGTGTCGAGCCAGCGGTCGACCTCCTCGACGAGCGCCCCGACGTAGGCGCGGCCGAGCCGCTCCGGGTTCGGCTCGCCGGTGGCACGAGGCGGCGCGAAGAACCGCGTGTGGACGGGATTGGGGTCGGGGCAGCCAACGAGGCGCAGGGTTGTCACGTGATGGGCCGGCACCATCCTGGTGTAGGACGGGTGGAACTGGTCGCCGTAGCCCATCTCCTCGAGCAGCTCGCGGATCGCGTCGATGCGCTCGGCAACGACGAGCAGCGGCCCGTTCGCTTCCTTGGCGAGGAAGTAGCGCAGCGGGCGGTCGAGGCTGCGCGCCATGTGCACGGTCTCGCCGTCCCGCGCCACCACGGCGAAGGAGCCGGCGATGCGCAGGACCTCTTCGGGGCGGTTGTCGAGGATGCGCTCCCGCGCCTCCTCGACCGAGAGGTCCCACAGGTGCTGGCTCTCCTCGGGTACCAGGTCGACGACACGATGTACGGCACGGCGGGTGATGTGTGGTGTGTCGCTCATGAGGGGCGATGCTACCAGGAGCAGCCCTCGGCGCTGAGCGGCGCGGGCGGAGCTCCTTCGCGGTCATGAAAGGCGCATCTGGGTCATGAAGGGCGCATCTCGGGCCATGAGGGGCGCATCTCGGTCATGAAGCCACCGCGGACCCGATCCGAGCAGGTCGTCTGGCGAGGTCACTCTCGGGAATCGTCGGGGTATTCGACGAGCTGCAGCTGCGGGATGCGGGCGAAATGGGCCGTGTTGTTCGTCACCAGGGGCATCTCGTGGGCCAGGGCGGTGGCCGCGATCCAGAGATCGTTGGTTCCGATGAGCATCCCGTTGCGGGAAAGATGGCGGTATAGCTCGCCGTACCGCCAGGAAACGTCGGCAGAGGACTGGAGGACTTCGAAGGGCCGCAGGAACCGTTCCCACCTCGCTCGCTCGCCGAGGCTCGTCCCGGCGGCCAGCTCACCAGCCACCGTGAAGGTCAGGTAAAGCGCCGAGCTCTCTTCTCCCGCCAGCAGGCCGTGGGCTGGGCCAGGCTCCCCGCGGCGAGCTTCCCGTTCGAGATCGATCAGGTACGTCGTCTCCAGGATCAGCGATCGGCCCACTTGTTCTCCGGCGGCTGGTCGTCACGCTTCAGGCGCTCGATCCTGGCGAGCTCGTTCTCATCGAAGAACGGGCCCTTCTCCCGATATATCCTCGCGAGCTCCCTGGCGGTGATCGTCTCCTCCGGCCAGCGGGCACGCAGCACCACCTCGCTGAACGACTCTCCCTCGTAGCGCCGGGCACGTTTCAGCTTCTCGTAGGCCTCGATCCGGACGGAGACGGTCTTGGTCGGCATGCACAGATTGTACACGAGACACAGGAGCTATGCGCACCGGGATGACCGCGCGATGGCGACCCTCGGCACGATGCAACCGACGAGCGAGTTCGGCGCGCTCTTCCAGTACTCGAATCCCATGGCCGCCGCGGCCGGCTTCCTCGGCGGACACGTGCTCTTCCCGGAGGCCGCGCTC
>CAZLLV010000017.1:0-16178 GCA_964560325.1 uncultured Thermoanaerobaculia bacterium
CCGCCCCCGGCGGCGGCGTAGAGGGTCAGGGTCTCCTCCTCGCCCTCGTCGGAGGCGAGCCGGACGGTGAGGATCGGCTCGCCGGGCGCCTCGGCCTCCGCCGTCACCCCCTCGGCCTCGGTCAGGGCGAACAGGAGGTCGCTCGCGGCGGTGTACGGGATGGTCTCGACGGTCTCGCTTCCCCGCTGCCAGTCGACCCCGGAGCGCGCGAGCGCAAGGTCGGGCGCTCCCGCCTCGGAGACCTCGATCCGGTCGACCTCGAACGAGCGGAACGCGCTCCACGACGGCGAGCGCCAGTCGCCCGCCGGCCGCGCGACGGCCCCCGGGAGGTCGGTCGAGGTCTCGAAGCGCTGGCCGTCGACCCGGGCGTAGACCGCTTGCGGATCGCTCCGCGGCGCCGCCTCGGACGGCCGCGCCTCCCCGTCGACCGGCGCGCCCAGCTCGATCCGGATCGTGCCGCCGTCCGCGAGCGTCGCTTCGATCGTCCCGCGCGGCGGGTCGAGGCCGAGCTCGGCGTCGGAGCGCGGGTCGTCGTCGAGGAAGCGGCGGGCGCGCAGGGTCGCGAAGTCGGCGAGCAGGCGGTCGACGAGGTCGGCGGAGGCCAGGTCCTCGATCGGGGACACGAGGTGGAAGCGCTCGCCGCGCCGCTCCAGGACGACCGGCTCGTTCGCACCCTCGCCGGCCGCGCCGGCCGCGCCGGCTCCATCGGCGCCTGCCAACCGGACCTCCCGCACCTCCTCGCGCGCCACGGCGACCACCTCGCGCGAGCGCCACGCCTCCGGCTCGCGGTCGAGCTGCGCCAGGAACGACGCCGTGGTGACCCAGGCGTCGTCCGCGCCGTCGAGGGCGACGATGACGCTGTCCGAGCCGGGCACGCCGGCCCCCACGCGGAGCCGCGATTCGCCGTCGGCGGTGGTCAGGGTGACGGCGCCGCGGGGCGATTCGAGGCCGACGGCGGCGGGGTCGAAGTCTTCGAGGGTGCGCGTCTTGCGCAGGCCGGTCAAGGCTTCGAGCAGCGTGTCGACGGCGGCCTCGTCCGCGCGCGCCTCGTACGGCTCGACCAGGCGCCACGCGGGCGCCGGCGCCGCCGCCTCGCCCTCGCCTTCACCCTCTGCCTCCGTCTCCGCCGCCCGCCGCTCCAGGCGCAGCGAGCGGCCGTTCCAGTCGATCGCCAATGCCGCCACCTCGTCCGGCTCGACCGGCAGCACCCGGTTCGCGAGCTCCGCCCGCTCCTCGCTCGACGGCAGCTCGCGCTCGACGAACCAGACGAAGGCGAGGAGAGCCGCCACCAGCAGGGTGAGGACGAGGAGGGTCTTCGGCTTCACCGCACGCGCCTCCGGCGGTACCAGACCCAGAAGCCGGCGGCGACGGCGAGCGCCGGCAGGCCGACGACCGCGAGGAGCACCGACCAGAGGAACTCCGACGGGGTCATCGACAGGCGCACCTGCTCCGGGCGCTTGGGCGGGATGCCGACCAGCGCCTCCCGGTCGACCAGCCAGTTGAAGACGTTGTTGAGGAGCACCTGGTTGCCCGGCCCCATCTCCAGGAAGGCGCTGGTCGCGAAGTCGGAGTCGCCGATCACCACCAGGCGCATGCGGGCGTCCTCCTCGGCAACCGGCGCCTCCGCCTCGGCGGCCTCGGCGCTCTCCCCGCTCTCGGCGCCCTCGGCGTCCCTAGCGTCCCTGACCAGGCCGTCGTCATCGTCGTCCAAGGCCGGCTCGTCCTCTTCCGGCGGCGCCACCCGCGCCTCGACCGCCACCGCCATCGCCACCGGCCCGCGCAGATCGTCCGCCGCCGGCTCGTCGTACGACTCGCGCCCGAGCGAGGTCACCGCCCAGCCGTCCGGCCCGGTCTCGAACAGCTCCACCGCCTCGGCGCCCTCGGGCCCGGTGCCGGAGCGCACCGAGCGCGCGTGGCGCACCAGGGTGGCGATGCCGCCGTCGGCGAGCGAACGGGTGATGTCTTGGCGGTCGTAGCGGGTGACGAAGAAGGTCTCGGCCGAGAAGCCGAGCGGCGTGGTCGACGGGTCGACCACCACGTCCTCGCCGACGTGGACGCCGTAGTCGGCGAGCCACTCCTGGAGGCCGAGATCGACGAAGCCGCGGCCGCCGCCGGCCGGGCCGATCACCGGGTCGAGCAGCACGAGCAGACGCCCGCCCGACGACAGGAACCCGCCGAGCGCCGCCAGCTCGTCGTTCGTGAACGCCGCCTGCGGCCCCGCGATCACCACCAGGTCGGTCCCGTCGGGCACCTGCCGCGCGCCCAGCGAGGCCCACTCGTCGACCTCGACGTTCTCCGGGCCGAGCACCTCCCGGGCGAGCCGGAGGCCGCCGGCGCCGGCGTCGTCGAGCGACAGCTCGCCGTGGCCGGTGGTGAAGAGCACGCGCGGCTTCTCCCCCTGCGTCAGGTCGACCAGGGCGCTGGTGAAGCGCTCCTCGCCCCGGAAGGCGGCGATCTCCGGCTGCTCCCCAAACTGGGCGCCCGAGAGGTCGAGGTCGGCGAGATCGTCGGCCGCCACCACCCGGCGCTCGTCGCCGGTCTCGAAGACGATGCCGGCGGCGGAGACCTCGTACTCCTCGATCAGGTTCTGGGCCTCGACCGGGTTGCGCTCCGGATCGAGCCAGCGCACCGACAGGCGGTTCGACGCCGCCTCGTAGCGCGACAGGAGCTCGCGCGTCGGCTCGTAGAGACGGCTGCCGGGGGTGAGGAAGGCCGTCACCCGCACGTCCTCTTCGAGGTCGTCGAGCACCCGCTCGGTCGTCTCCGACAGGGTGTAGATGCTGGTCTCGGTCCAGTCGAAGCGGGCGTGGTACTTCCAGCCCAGGTAGTTGACGATCGCGAGCAGCACGAAGAGCACCAGCACCCCGGCGCCCAGGACCGACGCGCGGACCGCCGTCGCCACCGCCGCGGCGCGCTGCCGCTTGCCTTCCCGGCTCCTCTCCCGTCTCGTCTCGGCCACGGCGCTACCTCCCCCGCCCCGACTCGATCGCCCGTCCGGTCAGGAACAGGACGAACAGGGTGGTGGCGGCGTAGAAGACGAGCCGCCGGGTGTCGACGATCCCTTTCGCCAGCTCCTCCATGTGGCCGATGAGCGACAGGTAGGAGAACGTCTCCTCGAGCCACGGCGTGTTGACGAAGAACTCGAGGAAGCCGATGCAGAAGAGCGCCAGCAGCAGGGCGAAGCTCATCACCGCCGCGATGATCTGGTTGGCGGTCAGGGCCGAGGCGAAGAGCCCGACGGCGAGGAAGAGCGCCCCGACCAGGAAGACGCCGAGGTAGCCGCCCGCCACCGTCCCCCAGTCGAGCTCGCTGTGGAAGGCGACGATCGCGGCGTAGGTCAGCGTCGGCACCCAGAGGAAGACGTAGAAGACGAGCGACGCCAGGTACTTGCCGGCGACGATCTGCCCCTCGGTGACGGGCGCGGTCAGGAGCATCTCGAAGGTGCCGCTGCGGCGCTCCTCGGCCACCAGCCGCATGGTCAGGAGCGGCGACGCGGTGATCACCACGATCCAGTAGAAGACGCCGCTGAAGAAGAAGTCGAGCGGCCGGCCGGGCGGGGCCAGCGGGTCGTTCAGGATCGACAGAATCATCGAGAAGGCGATGCCGTTCGCGATCAGCAGGAAGCAGAGCACCACGTACGCCGTCGGCGACAGAAAGTACGCTCGGAGCTCCCGCTGGAAGATGGCGCCGGCGCCACCGCTCCAGTCGGTCCAGGCGGTCCAGGCGCTTCGCTTCATCGCTCCTCCTCCCCGGCCGGCTCGTCCACACCCTCCGGCTCGTCCACGACCAGCCGTTCGGCCTCGACGCTGCCCGGCTCCTCCATGTCGCGCGCCTCCTCGCGGGTGGTCAGGCGCACGAAGACGTCCTCGAGCGACGCCCGCTCCTGCTCGAGGGCGAGCAGCACCCAGCCGCGCTCGACCACGGCGTGGAAGATCGCGGCGCGCGGGTCGGCGCCCTCGGCACCGTGGACCAGGAAGCTGCCGGGCAGGCTCGGGTGGTCGGTGGCGGACTCGATCCCCGGCAGCGCCGCGAGCGCCTCGGCGGCCCCGGGCGGCGAGCCTTCGAGCTCGACGCGCAACAGAGCGTGACCGCGGAGGCGGGTGCGCAGATCCTGCGGCGTCCCCTGCCCGACCACACGGCCGCGGTCGATGATCATCACCCGCCGGCAGAGGAGCTCGACCTCGGGCAGGATGTGCGACGAGAGGAGCAGCGTGAGCTCCTCGCCCAGCTCCCGGATCAGCTCGCGGATGGCGATGATCTGCTTCGGGTCGAGCCCGACGGTCGGCTCGTCGAGCACCAGCACCCGCGGCTCGTGGAGGATCGCCTGGGCGAGGCCGACCCGCTGCCGGTAGCCCTTCGAGAGGGTGCCGATCGTCTGCCCCGCCACGTCGGCGATCAGGCAGCGCTCGAGCGCGCGCTCGATGGCGCGCCTGGAGCTCGCCCGGTCGAGGCCCTGGAGCCGCGCCCGGTAGGCGAGGTACTCGCGCACCCGCATCTCCGGGTAGAGCGCGACGTTCTCCGGCAGATAGCCGATCGCGCGCCGGGCGGCGAGCGGCTCCTCGGCGAGGTCGTAGCCGGCGACCGTCACCCGGCCGGAGGTCGGCGGCAGGAAGCCGGTGATCATCCGGAGGGTCGTCGTCTTGCCGGCGCCGTTGGGGCCGAGGATGCCGAGGATCTC
This sequence comes from uncultured Thermoanaerobaculia bacterium, assembly GCA_964560325.1. Taxonomy (GTDB): domain Bacteria; phylum Acidobacteriota; class Thermoanaerobaculia; order Multivoradales; family DATKCC01; genus CAZLLV01. The sequence continues at coordinate 4,679 of CAZLLV010000017.1, forward strand.
CCCCTCGCCGACGGCGAAGGAGAGCCCGTCGACGGCGGTCTTCGGGCCGTAGGTGCGGGTGAGCTGATGCGCTTCGATCATCGAATCTCTCTCGTGGAGGGCACGGCGGGGCAGGCTAGCAAACCGGATGCCGATCTCCCCGGCCGGTGATTGTAACGGGATGGGCAAACCTTTCGCATACCATGGGGCGCGAAGGGGGAGCCGACCTTGGATCCACAAACCCAGTCCGTCGATTCCGACGAATCCAGCCGAGCCGCGACGCACGCCCCGGCGGGCGAGCGCGTCGAGATCGACTTCCACCGTGACGGCCGCGAGAGCGACGGCTTCCGCGAGGAGCTGCGCGCGGCGCTCGCCGAGACCCCGCGCCGCATTCCGTCGAAGTACTTCTACGACGACCGGGGCTCGGAGCTGTTCGAAGCGATCTGCGAGCTGCCCGAGTACTACCCGACGCGCACCGAGCGCGGCATCCTGGAGCGCCGGGCGGGCGAGATCGCGCGCCGAAGCGGCGCCTCCGAGCTGGTCGAGCTCGGCTCCGGCGCCGCCACCAAGACCCGCATCCTGCTCGACGCCATGGAGGAGGAGGGGACGCTCGAGGTCTACGTGCCGTTCGACGTCTCGGAGGCGATGGTCCGCCGGGTCGCCCGCGAGCTCGCCGAGGACTACCCGCGGCTGCGCGTGCACGGGGTGGTCGGCGACTTCCTCTCCCACCTGGGCGAGGTGCCGCGCTTTCGCGAGGGCGGCCGCCGGCTCGCGCTCTTCCTGGGCGGTACGATCGGCAACCTGACGCCCGAGCAGTCGAAGGAGTTCCTCGCCCAGGTCTCGGCGAGCCTCGACCGCGGCGACTTCCTGCTCCTCGGCACCGACCTGGTGAAGGACCCCGCGGTGATCGAGGCGGCCTACGACGACGCCGCCGGGGTGACCGCCGAGTTCAACCTCAACGCTCTGCGCGTGGTCAACCGCCTGACCGGCGGCGACTTCGACCCGGCGGCCTTCCGGCACCGGGCGTTCTACGACCGGGAGCGCCACCGGATCGAGATGCGCCTGGTCTCGACCCGCGAGCAGACGGTGACGCTGCCCGAGCTCGACCTGACCCTCGACCTCGCGGCGGGCGAGGAGATCCTGACCGAGATCAGCACCAAGTTCGACCGGCCGCGCGTCGAAGCGATGCTCGCCGCCGCCGGCTTCGAGCTCACCGCCTGGCTGACCGACGACGACGAGCTGTTCGCCCTGTCACTGGCCCGAAAGATCTAAGAGGAACGCCCACTCGAGCGCCGTCTCCCGCTGCTTCCTGAAGCGGCCGGAGGCGCCGCCGTGGCCGGCCTCCATGTTGGTCTTCAGGAGCAGCCGGTTGTCGTCGGTCTTCCTCTCCCGCAGCCGCGCCACCCACTTCGCCGGCTCCCAGTACTGCACCTGCGAGTCGTGGAGGCCGGTGGTCACGAGCAGGTCCGGGTAGTCCTTCGCCTCCACGTTGTCGTAGGGCGAGTAGCTCAGCATGTAGTCGTAGTACTCCTTCTCGCGCGGGTCGCCCCACTCGTCGTACTCGAAGGTGGTGAGCGGGATCGTCTCGTCGAGCATCGTGGTCACCACGTCGACGAACGGCACGTGCGCGACGACGCCGTCCCAGAGGTCGGGCCGCAGGTTGACGACCGCCCCCATCAGCAGCCCGCCCGCCGAGCCGCCGCGCGCGTAGAGCCGGCCGGGGTCGGCGTACCCCTCCGCCACCAGGTGCTCGGCCACGTCGACGAAGTCGGTGAAGGTGTTCTTCTTGTGCAGGAGGCGCCCCTGCTCGTACCACTCGCGGCCGTAGATCTGGCCGCCGCGCACGTGCGCGATGGCGAAGGCGAAACCGCGGTCGAGCAGCGAGAGCCGGGCCGGGTCGAAGCTCGGGTCGATGGTGGCGCCATAGGAGCCGTAGCCGTGGAGGAGGAGCGGGCGGCTGCCGTCCTTCCGGAAGTCCTTGCCGTAGACGATCGAGACCGGGATGCGCTCGCCGTCGCGCGCCGGCGCGAGCAGCCGCTCGGTGCGGTAGTCGGCGGGGTCGAAGCCGCCCGGCACCTCTTGCCGGTCGATCAGCCGGAGCTCCCGCTCGTCCATCGAATAGTCGTAGGCGGTCCAGGGGGTGGTGAGCGAGCTGTAGTCGAAGCGCAGGGTGTCGGTGTCGACCTCCGGGTTGGCGCCCAGGAAGACGGTGTACGACTCCTCGTCGAGGCCCACGAAGTGGCCGGCGTCCTCCCCCTGGACCGCGACGCCGCCGCCGGTCGGCCGCGGCAGGACGCGGATGCGGGTGAGCCCGCCGCGGCGCTCGGCGAGCGCCAGGTGCCCGCGGAAGGCGAGCGCCTCCTCCAGGTAGACCTCCTCGCGGTGCGGCACCACCTCGCTCCAGCTCGCGCGCGAGGTGTCGCCGACCGGCGTCGACGCCAGCCGGAAGTTCTTGCCGGTGTCGTTGGTCAGAACGTAAAAGCGGTCGCCCGCGTGGTCGACCGTGTAGCGGTGCCCCTCGTCGCGCGGCGCGAAGACCCGGAAGTCGCCGGCCGGATCGTCCGCCGGCAGATAGCGGTACTCGCTCGTCTCGGTCTGGAACGAGCCGATCAGCAGGTAGTCGTCCGACCGGCTCTCCGAGACGAAGCAGCGGTACTCCTCGTCCTCCTCCGCGTAGACCAACGGGTCGCTCGCCGGGTCGGTGCCCAGGACGTGGCGGTAGACGCTGTCGGCGCGTAGCGTCTGCGGGTCCTGACCGGTGTAGAAGAGGGTGCGCGAGTCGGCCGCCCAGGCGAGCGCGGGCGTCTTGTCCCGGATCTCGTCCGGCAGCGTCTCACCGGTCGCGAGGTCCTTGAAGCGGATCGTGTAGCGGCGCCGGCCGACCGTGTCGACCCCGTAGGCGACGGTCCGGCCGTCCGGGCTCACCGCCATTCCCTGGAGCGAGAAGAAGTCGTGGCCGCGCGCGAGCTCGGGGCCGTCGAGGATCACCTCTTCGGGAGCGTCGAGGCTCCCCTTCTTGCGCAGGTAGACCGGGTAATCCTCCCCCTCCTCGAAGCGCCGGTAGTACCAGTAGCCGTCGTCGAAGACCGGCGCCGACTCGTCCTCCTGCGGGATGCGGCCGACGATCTCCTCGTACAGATCTTCCTGGAGCGCCTCGGTGTGGGCCAGGACGGCCTCGGTGTACTCGTTCTCCGCCCCGAGGTAGGCGATCACCTCCGGGTCCTCCCGCTCGCGCAGCCAGTAGTACTCGTCGATCCGCACGTCGCCGTGGGTCTCGAGCCGGTGGGGCACCTGCTTGGCCACCGGCGGCTCGGCGGGCGCGGTGGCCTGGACCGGCGCCGGGGCCGCGGTCGGGGTCCCGCCACCGGTGCAGGCGGCGGACGGGAGGAGGACGAGGAGGGCGAGGAGCGCCGCCCAGGCGGAACGGGCGCTCGCGGCGCGGAGGGAATCGGTCATCGGGCTCTCCTGGAAGGTTCGTCGGGCACGCGGAGCATAGCTCGGCGCAGCAGGTCTACCGCGGACTCTTCCGCTTCCCGTCGGCGTCCCCCAGCACCACCCGCACGGAGTGGGTGGCGCCGTCGTCGACCAGGGGGATGGCGCGGGGGTCGACCGGGGCTCCGTCGAGCTCCGCGCCGGCGACGCCGCGGCAGCGGCCCTGGGGGTTGGTGACGGTGATCTCGTAGCGCGACCGGCCGAACCGCCAGGCGATCGAGTACTCGGGCCAGGACGCGGGGATGGAGGGGTCGACGGTGAACGTCGCGCCCCGGCGGCGCAGGCCGAGGATGCTCTCCAGCCCCGCCCGGTAGAGCCAGCCGGCGGCGCCGGTGTACCAGCTCCAGCCGCCGCGCCCGGCGTGCTGGGGGTGGGAGTAGACGTCGCCCGCGAGCGCGTAGGGCTCGGCCTTGTAGCGCTCCACGCCCGCCGCCGTCCGCGTGTGGTTGATCGGGTTGAGCAGATGGAACAGCTCGACCGCCTCGTCGCCGCTGCCCCGGCTCGCCACGGCCATCACCACCCACGCCGCGGCGTGCGTGTACTGGCCGCCGTTCTCGCGCACCCCCGGTGGGTAGCCGCGGATGTAGCCCGGGTCTTGCGGCGATCGGTCGAACGGGGGCGTCAGGAGGGTGACCACGCGGTCGCTCCGCCGCACCAGATGAGCACGCACGGCGTCGAGCGCGCGTTCGGCGAAGCGGGTGGGGACGGCTCCGGAGAGCACGGCCCAGGTCTGCGGCAGCGAGTCGATCCTGCACTCGTCGCGCTGTGCCGAGCCGAGGGACGAGCCGTCGTCGTAGTAGCCGCGCAGGTACCACTCGCCGTCCCAGGTCCGCTCGAGGGCGGCGGCGAGGCGGGAGCGCTGCGCGCGGTAACCGTCGGCCCGCGCCCGTTGGCCGCGCGCCGCGGCGAGCGGAGCGAAATCCCCCAGGATGTGGTGCAGGAAGAAGCCGAGCCAGGTGCTCTCGCCGCGCCCCTCGCGCCCGACCCGGTTCATGCCGTCGTTCCAGTCGCCGCTGCCGAACAGCGGCAGGCCATGGGCGCCGGCGGTGGTCGCCTTGTCGATGGCGCGCACGCAGTGCTCGAAGAGCGTGCCCTCCTCTGCGGCCACGGCGGGCTCGATGTAGGCCTCGTCGACGCCGTCGTCGAGCGGGGGCGCCGCGAGGAACGGCGCCGTCTCGTCGAGCACAGCGGCGTCGCCGGTCGTCCGCAGGTAGTGGGCGACGGCGAACGGCAGCCAGAGGAGGTCGTCCGAGCAGCGGGTGCGGGTGCCGCGGCCGGCGGGCGGGTGCCACCAGTGCTGGACGTCCCCCTCGACGAACTGGCGGCCGGCCGCGCGCAGCAGGTGCTCACGGGCGAGGTCGGGGCGGGCGAGCACCAGCGCCATCGAGTCCTGGAGCTGGTCGCGGAAGCCGAAGGCGCCGCCCGGCTGCGAGTACCCCGACCGCGCCCACATCCGGCAGGCGAGCGTCTGGTAGAGAAGCCAGCCGTTCATCAGCAGGTCGAAGGAGTCGTCCGGGGTCGCGACCTGGACCGCCTCGAGCGTCTCCTGCCAGCCGCGGCAGACCGCGTCGCGCGACGCCTCGGCCGCGGCCACGGTGGCGTACCGGGAAACGAGCGCGCGCGCCGCGGCGGCGTCCTCGCCCTGGCCCAGGACGAACACCAGCGTCCGCGCTTCGCCGGCCGCGAGCTCGACCTCGACGTGGAGCGCGGCGCAGGGGTCGAGACCGGCTCCGAGCCGCCCGGAGAGCCGTTCCCGGCCGAGCGCCGCCGGCGCCGCCAGCGAGCCGTTGCGTCCGAGGAAGGCGGTCCGGTCGCCGCCCACCGAGCGGAGCGGCTCGCTCGCGCCGGCGAAGGCCACCCGGCCCGCGAAGTCCCGGTTGTACGGGTTCCGGGCGAACACCGCGCCGGTCGCCTCGTCGCGCTCGGTGACGGTGTGCAGGTGGTGCCCTTCGCGCGGCGGCCCGAGCGCCCACTCGGAGTACGAGAAGACGCTCAGCCGCCGCGGGCGCCCGCTCTCGTTGGTCAGGGTCAGGCGCGAGAGCTTGACCGGGTCGTGGGCGTCGACGAACAGCTCGAGCTCTTGGCGCACGCCACCGACCGCACGGGAGAAGCGGGTGATCCCGGCGCCGTGGCGGATCACGCAGCGATCGCCGGCCCGGCGCGGCAGCGGCCCGGGGGTCGGCGTCCACGCCTCGCCGCTCTCGTCGTCCCGGACGAAGAGCGCCTCGCCGGTGGGATCGCTCACCGGATCGCCGGCGTTCGGCGTCAGCCGGTTCTCGCGGCTGTTGCCGCACCAGGTGAAGGCGGCGCCCCCGGCGGTGACGATGGTCCCGAAGCCCGGGTTCGCGAGGACGTTGGTCCAGGGCAGGGGCGTCTCCTGGTCGCCGTCGAGGTGGATGACGTACTCGCGCCCGTCGCGGGTGAAGCCGCCCAGGGGATGGTCGAGCGTCAGCTCAGGCGTCGCGGCCGGAGCGAGCGCCTCTTCGTCCGCGCGGGGCGTCGGCGGCGCGACCGGCACGAGCGCCGGCGGAAGCGCCGAGCGCTCCGGGTGGAGACGGTCGAGCTGATGGGCGAGCTCGCCGCGGTCGCCGCTGACGACGGCGCTGGCGACGCTCGCCAGCAGGACGCGGTCGGCCTCCGAGAGGCGCTCGGCGCGGAGCAGGTAGACGCCGCCCGGCCGGTGCCGCCACGAGCGCCAGGGGCCGTTGTCGAGGAGGGTCTCGAGCTGGACCTGCATGGCGTCGACGTAGCCGATGGGGTTCTCGTTGACCAGCACCACGTCCGCGGCCAGCCCCTTCAAGCGCCAGTACTCCTGCGCCTGCAACACCTGCCGAACCATCGCCAGGTTGTCCTCCTCGACCACCCGCACCAGGAGGATCGGCAGGTCGCCCGAGATCGCGTGCGGCCAGAGCCCCTCCTGGCCCAACGTGTTGCGCGCCCGCACCTCGGCGTCGGCCCGCAGGGAGTCGTCGGCGTAGAGCAGGCGCGAGGCGAGCCGTTCGAAGAGGACGGCCTCGTCGCCGTCGATGCCCAGGTGGCGGCGGCCGCTCTGGGCGTGCGCGAAGGCGAGGGCGAGGGTGCGGGTGACGGCCGCGGCGTCGTGGTACTTGTGGGCGAGGGCGACGGCGGCCTCGCGGCTGGCCGCCACACCGGTGGCGAAGGTGAGCCGCACGCGGCCGCCCGGCTCCAGCCGCAGCCGCTGGCGCAGGCTCGCCACCGGATCGAGCACGGCGCCGGTCGTCCCCGACAGCGGCCGCCCGTCGAGCGCCTGCGGGTCGTCGGCGTCCCGACCGCGGCCGAGGAAGCGTGCCCGGTCGGTCTCCCACTCCACCGGGCCCTGCGGCCGACCCTCGAGGCCGAGGACGTGCACCGCCCAGGTCGCGGCCTCGTCCGCGGCCCGCGGGCGGCGGCGGAAGAGCAGCGCCGCGGAGTCCGGGAGGTACTCGCTCTCCACGAACAGCTTCGCGAACCCCGGGTGGGCGAGGTCGTCGGCGGCGGGCGCGAGCACCATCTCGGCGTAGCTCGTGGCTTCGATCTCGCGCGGCCGGTCGCTGCGGTTGGTCACCGACAGGCGGCGCACCTCCACGTCGTCCTCGGTCGACACGGCGATCTCGAGCCGGGTGGCGATGCCGTCGTCGCTGCGGTGGAAGATCGCCTTCTCCGGCTGGAACTCGACCCGGTAGTCCTCGGGCTCCTTCGCGGTCGGCTGGTAGGTGGCGCTCCAGATCAGGCCGCTGCGCACGTCGCGCAGATAGAGGTGCTGCCCGCCGGGGTCGCGGGTGGCGTCGCGGCGGAACCGGGTCACCGCCCGGCCGCCGCAGAAGCTCGCGCCACCGCCGGCGTTGGTGATCACCGTCTTGTAGTTGCCGTTGCCCAGGAACTGGGCGTGCGGCACCTGGGTGTGCGGCGAGCGGAAGCGGCGCACCGCGGCGGACGGGACGGCCGGCGCCACCCGCGTCTCCTCGGCCGGCCGCGGCCGGGTGACCGGCGCGTGCCGGGGAACGCGTTCCTGGAGCAGCAGCTCGGTGGCTCGCACCCGCGGGTCGGCGTGGAAGCGTTCCACCATCCGGTGGCCGCGGAGCGCGTTGGCGAGGGCGACCAGCGTCATCCCCTGGTGGTGCGCCATGTAGGCGCGCACCACGGTGCCCCGCCGGCCGGCGGGCGTCTCGTCCTCGCTCGCCGCGCGGTGGGTGTAGTCGATCGCCTCGTAGAAGCCGTACTCGCCCTGGAGCCCTTGCGCCGCGAGCCGGCGCAGGTTGCCGGCGGCCTCGGAGGGCTCCACCATGGCGGCGAGGGCGGTGGCGTACGGGGCGATCACCAGCTCGTCGCCGAGCCCGCGCTTGAGCCCCAGGCCGGGAACGCCGAAGGCCTTGTACTGGTAGGTCTCGTGGCGATCGACCACGGCGAAGGCCGACTCCGAGCTCCCCCAGGGCACGCCGCGCTCGCCGGCGTAGCGCTGGTGCGCCCGCACCGCCATGCGGCAGGCCTGGTCGAGCAGCGTGTCCGGGTAGCTGCGCAGGACCAGCAGCGGCATCAGGTACTCGAAGAGCGTGGCGCTCCACGACAGGAGGGTGTGCCGCCCCTCGACGCTGGTCACCAGCCGGCCGAGGTGGAACCAGTGGTTCTGCGGCACCTCGCCGCGGGCGATGGCGAGGAAGCTGGCGAGCCGCGCTTCCGAGGCGAGCAGGTCGTAGTAGGAGGCGTCGAGCCGCCCCGGCCGCTCGCCGTCGGCCAGCCGGTAGCCGATGGCGAAGATCCGGCGCTGCCGGTCGTAGAGGAAGCCGAAGCGCATCTCCTCGGCGAAGGCGGCGGCGCGCGCGGCCAGGCCCGCGAGGCGTTCCCCGGCGCCGGGCGCGAAGCCTTCGCCGTCCCCCGCGGCCCCCGCGGCCCTCGCGGCCCTCGTGGCCAGGCTCGCGGCGAGCCCCCGCAGCCCCTCGGCCAGGCAGAGGAGCGAGCCCGCGAGGTTGCCGCTGTCCACGGTCGAGACGTAGCGCGGCGGCAGCGGCTCCAGGCTCCGGGTGTCGTACCAGTTGAGCAGGTGGCCGCGGTAGCGCTCGAGCCCCTCGATGGTGGTGAGCGCCGCGTCCGTGCGGGCGATCAGCTCGTCGCCGCCGATGAAGCCGAGGTCGTGGGCCGCCAGCGTGGCGAGCAGGCCCATGGCGACGTTGGTCGGCGAGGTGCGGGCCGCGACGCGCGGCTCCGGGATCTCCTGGAAGTTGTCGGGAGGCAGCCCGTGGTGGTCGTCGCCGGCGAAGGTGGCGAAGTAGCGCCAGGTGCTCCGCGCCACCTCCTCCAGATACCGGCGGTCCTCGGCGCCGAGCTCGCGCTGCCGAGGCGCCACCGGGCGGCTGAGCAGGTAGGCGAGAAGCGGCGCGAGGAGCCAGAGGAGCAGCACCGGCAGCGCCACCGGCAGCGCCGCCGGCCGCACCGCCGCCACCAGGGCCAGGGCGCCCAGGGCGAGGAGCGGGCTGGCCGCCATCGCGTGCAGGAAGGGTCGCGGGCCGCCCCGGCGTGCGCCGCGGGCGGCGCTGCTGGCGGTCTCCCACTCCAGGAGCCGGCGGTGCGTCACCAGGCGCACCAGGGTGATGGTGACGGCGTGCACCATCTGCCACGCATGGTTCGCCAGGAAGACGAGCTGCAAGCCCGCCTGCCCCAGGGCGACCGATAGGTCGTCACCGGCCGCGCGCAGGAACACCCGCCAGGGCTCCCGCCGCTCCGGGCCGTCGACGATCGCGAGCAGCACCGGGTAGAGCGGGAAAGCGAGGGCGGCGATCACCGCGGCGGTCCAGACCGCGGGGCCGCCCGGCAGGAGCGTCCAGGCGGCGAGCAAGAGCGCCAGGGTGGCCGGAGGCACCAGGCTGCGGCGCAGGTTGTCCAGGATCTTCCAGCGCGCGAGGAGGGGGAGGCGGTTTCTCTCGCGACCGCCGGCCCGGTTGCGTACCCAGGGGAAGAGCCAGCGCAAAATCTGCCAGTCGCCGCGCACCCAGCGGTGCTGGCGCCGGGCGTGGGCCAGCACGCTCGACGGGTAGTCGTCCACCAGCTCCACGTCGCTCACCAGCGCGGGGCGGGCGTAGATCCCCTCGAACAGGTCGTGGGCGAGGAGGGCGTACTCGGGCACGCGCCCCTCGAGCGCGGCGCTGAAGGCGTCGACGTCGTAGAGCCCCTTGCCGGTGAAGATCCCCTCCCCGAAGAGATCCTGATAGGTGTCCGAGACGGCGGTGGTGTACGGGTCCACGCCCGTGTGACCGGCGTAGAGACGGGAGAAGAGCGAGCCCGCGGCACTCGCCATGGTGACGCTCACCCGCGGCTGCAGGATGCCGTAACCCTCGGTGACGCGGCCGAGCCGCGGGTCCAGGTACGGGCGGTTCAGGGGATGGGCGATGATGCCGATGAGCGCCTTGGCGGCGTCGCGCGGCAGCCGGGTGTCCGAGTCGAGCGTGATGCAGTAGCGCACGGCGGGGAGCACCGCCGGATCCCCCACCTCGACGCGCAGGCCGGTGTCCGCCGCGCCGCGCAGCAGGCGGTTGAGCTCCTCGAGCTTGCCCCGCTTGCGCTCCCAGCCCATCCAGGTGCCCTCGGCCTCGTTCCATAGTCGCTTCCGGTGGAAGAGCAGGAACCGGGCGCCTCCGCCTGGGGCCACGCCGTGGCGCTCGTTCAGGCGGTCGATGGCCGCCGCGGCCGTTGCGAGGAGCTCGTCGTCGCCGGCGACGTCCTCCGTCGGGGCGTCGAGCCAGTCCGACAGTAGGGCGAAACGGATGTCGCCCTCGCGGTTCGCGAGGTAGTGGACCTCCAGGTCGACGACGTGGTCCTCGACATCCGCCTCACTGGTGAACAGCATCGGGACGACGACGATCGTCCGCATCGATGATGGCACGCCATCGTCGAGACCCAGCCGGGGCAGCGGAGTCGGGCCCACCACGTTGGTGACCAACCGGTTGACGAGGGCGATCGCCAAATCGCACGCCGGGCCGAGCGCGAGGATCGCGACGACGACGGTGCCGGCGGACGGGCCTCCATCCCACGACAGCAAGAGAGTTGCCGCGACGACGAGCGCAGTGACCACCGCGACCGTCCCCAGGTATCCGGTCGAGGCGAGGCGGACGAAGGCGCGCCGCGCCCGCACCGGCAAGGGCGCTCGAACGTGGAGCTCTCGTTCGAGCGCGGTGCGGCCGTCGGCGATCAGGTAGTAGCCGGGATCTCGGCGTCGCGCCGCCAGGGATGGTTCGACAGGTTCTGGCGGCTCCGTCGCGGCCATCTCCGTGACCTTCAGGGCGACCTCGACCTCGGTCAGGTCCGAATCCCTCGCCAGCTCCTCGACAGCATCGCGGTAGCGATCTCGCGTCTCGAACTGCATGTCGGCGAACGCGCTCTTCGTGCGAAGAACCTGGTCGACGAGGCATACGCTCTCGACGAACTCGGCCCAGTCGAACCACGAGATGAGGCGCATGCTCGTGATCACGTTGCGGACCGTCACGTTCATCGTCGCCTGGCGCTGGTGTTCGAGGCGGATCATCTCGTCGGCGGTGATCCCCTGGTCGCCGAGGAGCTCGTCGAGCCAGCGCAGGGCAGGGGTGACGGCTGCATCCTGCTCTCGAAGGCGTTGGAAGAGCTGGACGCGGCCGGCCGTCGGGAACGGTTCACGCGAGAGTCGACGTAGCGATGCCGCGGCGACCTCCGGGCTGTCCTTGCCGAGGCCGAGCAGTCCGTCGGCGAGGTCGTCAGCCGTTTGCCGCGCGGTCCGGCTGCGCACGATCTGTTCGGCGAGGCGGCGGAGGTTCTCGACGAGGAGGATGCGCAGACTGATCGCGATCGCCCAGAGCTCGCCGATCGTCAGCGGCTCCACCTTCTGGTAGGCGCGCACCATGCGCCGCAGGCTTTCCGGGTCGAAACGGCTGTCAGTGTGGGCGATGTAGGCCCAGGCGATGCCCAGGACCCGCGGGTAGCCCTCGAGATGTCCCGCGGCCAGCTTCGGGAGCTCGCGGTAGTAGCCCGGGGGCAGGTCGTCGCGGATCTCGCGGAGCTGCTCGTC
>CAZLLV010000018.1:0-5190 GCA_964560325.1 uncultured Thermoanaerobaculia bacterium
ACGGATCGCGCCCCGCCTCGAACAGCCGGCGCAGCTCGTCGCTCCCGGTCAGCAGATCGATCGCCGGCCGGTCGATCACGAACTCGTACGGCTCGTCGCGCCAGGCGAACGCGTCGGGGGCGACCTCGTGGAGAGCGAGCAGCAGATGGATGCCGACGCGATAGGCGCGGAGCGCCTCCCGGTCGGTCACCACCAGCTCGACGCCGCCGCACTCGGCGCCCGCGTGCTTCTGGAACTGCGGCCGGAAGTAGGTCGGGATCGGCACCACGCCGCCGAGCCCCTCCCACGCCAGCCGCTCCACCAGCCGGCGGGCGAGCTTCGGCGGGTCGACGCACGGCGCGCCGATCAGGTGGAACGGCCGTGTCGTGCCGCGGCCCTCGGAGACCTGGGTCGCCTCGATCAGGCAGCCGCCCGGGTAGAGGTGGGCGGTCGCCGGGGTCGGCATGTTGGGCGACGGGGCGATCCACGGCCGCCCGATCGCCTCCCAGGTCTCGGCCCGGTCCCAGCCGGCGACCCGCCAGACCGCGAGCCGCTCACGGGCGCCCGGCCAGCGGCGGCGCAGCGCCTCCAGCCGTACCAGCTCGCCGGCGGTGAGGCCGTGGCGGACCGGCGTGTGGAACGCGCTGACGAACGACTCGTAGCCGGGGCGCACGAGGCCGCCCTCGATCCGCTCGCCGCCGAGCGGGTTCGGCCGGTCGAGCACCCAGACCTCGGCGCCCGCCGCGAGCGCCGCCTCGGCCGCCCAGACGGCGGTCGCGACGTAGGTGTAGTAGCGGCTGCCCACGTCCTGCACGTCGAGGAGGAGCAGGTCGATCCGCTCGAAGAGCGCCGGATCGGGCGCGAGCGATCCCTCGGAGTCGCCGTAGAGGGAGGCGATCGGGGCGCCGGTCCAGGGGTCGGGAGCGCTCCCGGCGGGGACCATGTCCTGCTCCACGCCGTAGAAGCCGTGCTCGGGACCGAGAAGGAGCGCCGCGCGACCGGCGGCGCGGGCGAGAGCTGTGTGCGCGGGCTCGAGCTCCGCGGTCACCGACGCGCCGTGCGCGAGGAGCGCGTAGCGCCGGCCGGCGAGCAGCGTCCCCGCCTCGTCGAGCAGCCGGTCGAGCCCGGTCGCGACCTTCCCCGCGCTCACCCGCTCACCCGCCTTCCGGCGCCTGTGCGGAGGCGGCGTCGGCCCGGCGGTAGTCGCCGCGCGCACCGCCGCTCTTCGCCTCCAGGCGCAGGTCGGTGATCACCGCGTCCCGGGCGACGGCCTTGACCATGTCGTAGAGGGCGAGCGCAGCGGCCGCGCAAGCGGTCAGGGCCTCCATCTCGGCGCCGGTGCGCGCGGTGGTGACCACCCGGCTGCGGATCACGACCTCGCCCCGCTCGGCATCGGTCGAGGGCTCCAGCTCGACCTCCACCTGGTCGAGCGGCAGCGGGTGGGCGAGCGGCACCAGGTCGCCGGTCCGCTTGGCTCCCGCGATGCCGGCGAGACGGGCGACGGCGAAGGCGTCCCCCTTCGGCAGGGAGTCGAGACGCGCGATCACCTCCGGCGGGACGAGGAGCCGGCAGGAGGCCTCGGCGACCCGTCGCGTGACCGGCTTTCCGGAGACGTCGACCATCGCCGCCCGGCCGCGGGAGTCGAGGTGGGAGAGCTCGCCCATGGGGGCCGGATGCTAGCATCCGGCTCGTTGCCGCACCGCACCGTCGCGATCCTGATCCCGAGCCTGGACGAGGAGGAGAACCTCCGCCGCAACCTGCCCGCGGCGCTCGCCGCGGGGGACCTGGTGGTGGTGTCGGACGGCGGCAGCCGGGACCGCTCGGCGGCGGTCGCGCGCGAGCTCGGCGCGCGGGTCGTCGAAGGCCCCCCGGGGCGCGGACGGCAACTGAACCGCGCCGCGGCGGCGGCGCCCGAGGGCGACGTGCTGGTCTTCCTCCACGCCGACACCACGCTTCCCGACGGCGGCCTCGACGCGATTCGCCGCGCGGTCGCCGAGGGCGCCCGTCACGGCGCCTTCCACCTGCGCTTCGACTCGCCGCGCCGGCTCTTCTCGCTCGGCGCCGCGCTCATCGACCTGCGCACCCGGCTCACCCGAGCGCCGCTCGGCGACCAGGCGCAGTGGGTGGAGCGGACGCTCTTCGAAGAGATCGGCGGCTTCCGCGACTGGCCGATCCTCGAGGATCTCGACCTGGCGCGCCGCCTGAAGCGGACCGGGCGGGGCCGCGTGCTGCCGGGGCGGGTGACCACCTCGGCGCGCCGTTTCGAAACCCGCGGCACCCTGCGGACGGTGGCGATCAACTGGTGGATCTGGGCGCTCTACTTCGCCGGCGTGTCGCCCGAGCGCCTCGCTCGCCTGTACCGCAACGTCCGGTAGGACCCGCCGCCTTCGCTAATCTCAAAAAAACGAAAACCCCGCCGTCGCGCTGGGCGATGCGGGGCTTCGTTCGACAACCCGGACCGACGGAATGGAGCTTCCGCGCGGTCCGGGCGCGGGCCGGGCACGGGGCCGGCGGCCTCGGGATCAGGAGTTGAGGCTCTCCTTGAGGTCCTTGCCGGCCTTGAAGCGGGCGTTCTTGCTGGCCGCGATCTGGATCTCCTGGCCGGTGGCCGGGTTCCGGCCCTTGCGCGCGGCACGCTCGCTGACCGAGAAGCTGCCGAAACCGGGGTAGGTGACCCGGTCTCCGTCCTTGAGGTGCTCGGCGATGCACGCGAAGGTCGCGTCGACCGCTTCGCTCGCCTGATTCTTGGTCAGTCCATCCACGCTGCTAGCGACGTGGTCGACGATGTCGGCCTTACCAGCCATAGTTCTCCTCCTTCGGGGAAGTATTGAATAGTCCGGGCTCGGGGCTGAAAAACGAAGCTCACGATACGGCAACGCCCAGGGGCTGTCAACATGGACGGCCGTCGGATTCTCGGCCCTTTGCGGCGTCTCGTCACGTGCGGCGGCGGAGCACGTGAACCGAGAACCCGTCGTGGTCCCCCGCCGGGAAGATCCGGACGAACCCGGGTCCCCGGATCTTGCGCGACAGGGGTGCGGGGAGGAGGTCCTCGAGCGGCTCCGGCGCGAACTCGCCGTGACGCCGCAGGAACTCCGCCACCACGTCCTCGTTCTCCTCCGCCTCCAGAGAGCATGTGATCGCGACCAGCCGACCCGTTTCACCCACGCTCGCCGCCCCGGCCTCCAGGAGGCGCAGCGCGCGGCGGGAGAGACGGCCGATCTCGCTCTCGCTGATCCGCCACTTGAGCTCGGGGTGCTTGCGCAGGGTGCCGGTGCCGGTGCACGGCAGGTCGAGGATCACGCGGTCGAACGCTCGGCCCCAGGGCGGCGCGGTGCCGTCGGCCACGGCCAGCGGGAGCACGCGACCGAGCCGGCGGGCGTTGTCGCGCAGGATCCGGACCCGTGCCGGGTCGACGTCCGCGGCGACCACCCGCACCTCCGGCTCGGCCGCGAGCAGGGCGAAGCTCTTGCCGCCGGGTGCGGCGGCGGCGTCGAGCACGCGTTCCCCGGCCTCGGGCGGCGGCACCAGGGCCACCGCCTGGCTCGCCTCGTCCTGCACGTAGAACTCCCCGCGATCGAAGGCCGCGGTGGCGAACGGATCGCCGTCGCGCACGATCAGGCCGCGGGGAGAGAGCGGCGCCGGGTCGACCTCGACCCCGGCCTCGATCAGCGACTCGGCGAGCAGCTCGCGCCCGCCCCGGTCGCGGAACGCCAGCAGGTGGAGCGGCTTGGGCCGGTTGTTGGCCTGCAGGAACGCCACGGTCCGCTCGCGGCCGAAACGCTCGATCCAGCGCGCGACCAGGAAGTCGGGATGGCTCCACTCGATCGCCAGGCTGCGGACCGGGTCCCTCTCGCGTACCGGCCAGCGGTCGAGGTGGGGCGAGCGGGCGATGCGCCGCAACACGGCGTTGACGAAGCTCGCGCCGCCGCGGTGGGTCTGCCGGCCGGCGAGGTCGACCGCCTCGTTGACCGCGGCGTGGGAGGGCACGCGGTCGAGGAAGAGGAGCTGGTAGACGGCGATCCGGAGCGGCGTCAGGAGCGCCGGGTCGATGCGGTCGAGCGACCGGTCGCTCGCCTGGGCGATGACCGCGTCGATGCGGCGGAGCCAGCGCAGCGTGCCGAGGACGAGCTCGCTCAACAGGCGCTGGTCGCGCGCCTCGAAGCGGGCGAGCGCGCCGTCCAAGAACGTGCCGACCGGAGCCGAGGAGGCGAGCGTGCGCTCGAGCACCCAACCGGCGGCCGCGCGGACGCTCTCCTGACTGGTCTGGACCCGCTTGCCGGCGGCGGCGGGACGCCGGGGTCTAGCCATGGGACGCGGCCCCTAGGCGAACCGTTCGCCGACGCGGAGACGCTCTCCGTTGACGAAGTCCGAGGCGCGCTGCGGCTTCTTGCCCGCCCGCTGCACCTCCTCGATGCCGAAGACCGTGTCGCCGCCGCACAGGATCGCCATCTTGCCCTGGCGCAGGCCGAGGTAGGTGCCGGTGAAGCCGGACGGGCCCTTCTCCCAGCTCATCGGCACGCCCCACAGGACCTTGACCGGGCGACCCTTGAAGTTGGCGGTCATCCCCGGCCACGGATCGAACGCCCGCATCCGGTTGTAGAGCTCGTCCGCCTCGAGCGCCCAGTTCATGCGCCCGTCGTCCTTGCTGAACTTGGAGGCGTAGCTCGAGCTCTCCTCACGCTGCTTGCGCTGCTTGATCTTGCCCTGGCCGAGCTCGTCGAGAGTCCGCACCAGCAGCTCGGCGCCGACCTTCGCCAGGCGGTCGGTGAGCTCGCCCGCGGTCTCGTCGTGCCGGATCTCGACCTCTTCCTGGAGCAGGATGGGGCCGGAGTCGAGCTCCTCCTCCATCAGCATGGTGGTGACGCCGGTCTTCTTCTCGCCGTTCGCGATCGCCGACTGGATCGGCGAGGCGCCGCGGTACTTGGGCAGGAGCGAGGCGTGGAGGTTGATCGGCCCCTGCTTCGGCACCTCCAGGAGCTCGGGCGGGAAGATCTGGCCGAAGGCGACGACCGCGAAGGCGTCCGGCTCGAGCGACCTCATCCGCTCGATGAACGCCTCGTCCTTCACGCTCTCCGGCTGGGCGAGCTCGAGGCCGTGCGCCTTCGCCGCCACGGCGACCGGCGGGTCCTGCACCTCCTGTCCACGACCGACGGGACGGGCGGGATTGGTCACCACCAGGAGCGGCTTCTTCCCCGCCTCGACGAGCGCTTC
>CAZLLV010000019.1:0-15554 GCA_964560325.1 uncultured Thermoanaerobaculia bacterium
GGTCCCGACCGGCGGCCACAACCCGATCGAGGCGGCGCGCTGGGGCGTGCCGGTCGCGGTCGGCCCGTCGATGGAGAACTTCCGCGAGATGGCGGACGACTTCGACCGGCGCGGCGCCTGGGCGCGGGTCGAGGACGCCGACGACCTCGGCCGGACGCTCCGGGGCTGGCTCGACGACCCGGAGGC
The DNA here is from genome assembly GCA_964560325.1 of uncultured Thermoanaerobaculia bacterium. GTDB lineage: Bacteria > Acidobacteriota > Thermoanaerobaculia > Multivoradales > DATKCC01 > CAZLLV01. The sequence continues at coordinate 187 of CAZLLV010000019.1, forward strand.
GGCCCGGTCGCTGGGCGCGCGCGGGCGGGAGCTGGTCGAGGCGAACCGCGGCGCCCTCGGCCGCACCCTCGACGTCCTCGCGCCGGTCCTGGGGTCGACCGAACCGAAGGCGGCGGAGCGCTGACGGTGCCGCTCCCCCCCTCGCCACCGCACCCCCGCTCGCCCTGGCAGCGGCTCTACGGCGCCGCTCACCGTGCGCGCCGCCGCTTCTGGCGAGAGCGGGCGGAGCGTCTCCCCCGGCCGGTCGTCTCGATCGGCAACCTGCTCTGGGGCGGCGGCGGCAAGACGCCGGTGACGGCGGCGATCGCCGCGCACCTGCGCGATCGACCCGGCGGGGGCCTCCGCGTGGCGATCCTCTCGCGCGGCTACGGCCGGACGACCGGGCCGGACCGGGAGGTGCGCGTGGTCTCGACCGGCGCCGGCCCGCTCCTCGACCCGTCGGTCGGGGGCGACGAGCCGGTGCTGCTCGCCGGCGAGCTGCCCGGCGTGGCGGTGGTGGTCGCCGGCTCGCGCGCCGCCGCCGGCCGGCACGCCCTGGCCCACCTCGACCCGCCGCCCGACCTCTTCCTCCTCGACGACGGCTTCTCGCACTTGGGGCTTGCCCGCGACGTCGACCTGCTGGTCTTCCCGGCCGCCGACCCGTTCGGCGGCGGCCGGCTTCCGCCCTCCGGCCGCCTGCGCGAGCCGCTCGCGGCGGCGGCCCGGGCGGACGCGGCGCTCCTGACCGGAGAGCCCGGAGACGCGACCGGCGACGACCTCGCGCGGGCGCTCGCGCCCCACGGCTTTCGCGGCCCCGGCTTCCTGGCGCCGTCGCGCCTCGGTCCGCCACGCTTCCACGGCCCGCCGGCCGGCCGCGTCCTCCTGGTCTCGGCCATTGCGCGGCCGGAGGCGTTCGCCGCCGCCGCCCGGGACGCGGCCGCGCGCGACGGGCTGCGGGTGACCGGCGAGCTCCGTTTCCCGGACCACCACCGGTACCCGGAGGAGAGCCTGGAGCGGATCCGCCGGGCCTTCCGCGGAGAGGGCGCGCAGGCGGTCCTGACCACCGCCAAGGACCGGGTGAAGCTCCACGGGCGCCTCGACCTTCCGCTCGCCGAGCTGCCGCTCGCGGCCGAGCCGGAGCCCGCCTTCCTGCGCTGGCTCGACGACCGGCTCGCGCCGCTCATCCGATCGATCGAGAACGACTCCCGGGAGGACCGCCGAACGTGACCCGCGCGCGCCACCGGGTGGAGTACGCCGTCTACGTCACCGTGCGGGTCCTGATCCGGCTCCTGCCGCACGCCGCCGCCCGCGCGCTCGGCCGCGCCGGCGGCCGCCTGCTCCACCGACTGCTCGGCAAGCACCGGAGGATCGTGCGCGAGAACCTCGCCCTGGCGCTCCCGGAGCTCTCCGCCGCCGAGCGCCGGCGCCTGGTGCCCCGGGTGTTCGAGCAGTTCGGCCTGGCGCTCGCGGATGCCATCTCGGCGAAGCGGTTCGACCTGATCGAGCTCTGCCGGCGGATGGACCTCGAAGGGTGGCACCACGTACAAGAAGCGGAGCGGCAGGCCGAGGAGCGGGGCGTGGGGCTGTTCATCATGTCGGCCCACCTCGGCCTCTGGGAGGTCGCCGCCTACCCGCCGGGCATCTACGGCGGACCGCTCCACGTGGTCGGCCGGCCGCTCGACAACCCGCTGCTCGACGCCGAGCTGGCGCGCTCCCGGGCGCGCTTCGGCAACGAGCTGATCCCGAAGCGCGGCGCGGTCCGGCCGATGTTCCGCATCCTCTCGCGCGGCGGCCGCGTCGGTATCCTGATCGATCAGCGGGCCCGTCCGCGCGAGGGGATCTGGGTGCCGTTCTTCGGCCGGCCCGCCTACACCACGCCGATCCTGGCGCGCATGGCGCTGCGAACCGGCGCACCGGTGGTGCCGATCTTCGGCCACGCGCTGCCGAAGGGGCGCTACCGGGTGGTGCTGCGCGCGGCCATCTGGCCCGACGAGGTCGACGCGGAGAGCGGCGAGGAGGAGGCGGTCGCGGAGCTGACCCGCCGCTACCTCGCCGCCTGCGAGGAGGAGATCCGCCGCCACCCGGAGAGCTGGCTCTGGCTCCACGAGCGCTGGAAGGAGCCGCGGGCCTCGCAGTCCGACGTGTAGACTGCGGGGCCGCTCCCCACCCCGCCCCGCCATGCGTCCGCCGTCCCGTCCACCGTCGTTCGCGCTCCTCTCGCGCGCCCTCCGCGCCGTCCGTAGCATCCGCAGCAGGGCGGCCGCCGCCGCTCTGCCGGCGGTCTGCGCGCTCCTGGCCGGCTGCGGTGCCGATCCGGGAGAGCGGCTGCCGGAGGGCTGGACGCTCGCCGGGCACAGCGAGCGCCTCGTGCCGGTGCTCGAGCGGCTGGCAGCGCTCGAGCGCTCGCCGATCGCCGGCCAGGCGGCGGAGCTGCGCTCGCGGATCGGCGGCTGCGAGACGTTCGTCGCCCACTGCCCGGCGGAGACGGCCCCGGAGGGCGAGGAGGGTGCCGGGGTGGTGCCTCCCTGCCGGCTCGCCGAGACCGCCGTCTGCGCCGACGACCTTCCGGACTGGTTCGGCGAGGCCGAGGCCGGAGCCGACTGGGTGCTGTCGCGCCGCGTCGAGGACGGGCTCTGGTTCGTGCTGCGGGCGAGCGCCGACGGCGCGGCGGACGGCGGCACCGGCGCGACGCTCCTCGAGGGCGAGGCCGGACCGGTCGATCTCGACCGCGCCGTCTCGCTCCTCCTGCCGGCCGCCGAGGCCCCCGGGCCGGCGCGCCTGACCGGCGCCGACGCTCTCCTTCACCTGCGCGTGCGCCCCGACGGCGGTCTCGACCTGGCGCGCTTCGTCGAGGGGGATGGCTGGGGTGCGCGGATGTACCGGCTGCGCAGCGACCTCTTCGAGGGCCGCGCGCTGGCCGGCGTCTGGGAGCTGGCGGTCTACACGCCGATCGAGAGCGAGATGGTCCCGCCGCTCGCGCTCTCGGTCGACACCGAGGACCGGGAGCTGGCGGTGGAGGGGATGGAACGGTTCCTGGGCGAGCTCCAGGAGACCTGGCCGGTGCGCCGGAGCGACTACCGGTTGGCCGGGCACTCGGGCGCCTGCCTGGGCAACGTACGGGTGATGCCGAACCTCGCCCCCTGCTACGTCGCGACTCCCGATGCCCTCGTCGTCGGCTGGAACCCGCGCAGCCTGGAGCTCGCGCTGGCCGAGCCCGAGCCGCGCGCCGGGACCGGTGGCGCGCCGGCCTCCGATCTCGACCCCGAGGCGAGCGGGGCGAGAGCCTACGTCTCCCGCTTCCCGGCTGCCGACCAGGTGATCGCCCGCACCACCGGCGCCCCGTCGGCGATCGATCCCGGCGTCTACCCGTGGGATCTCGTCGAGCTGAACGGACGGCGCGACGGCAACGTCTACCGCTTCCGGGTCCGGCTCGGCGGCGAGGGGGCAGCGCCGTGAAGCTCTCTCGACCGTTCGTCCTCCGCCTCGCCCTCCTCGTCGTCCTGGTGGCGGTGGCGCTCTTCCTGGTGCTGCGCACCCTGCCGCGGATCGAGCGCTATCGGACGACCGAAGAGGTTTGCGCCGCGACGGACCGGGGCGACTGGGCGGCGGCGCTCGCCGCCAGCGAAGGTCTGATCGCGAACGACACCGCCGGCCGGCGCGCCGCCCAGTGCCGCTGCCGGGCACTCCTCGCCACCGGCGAGCGGGAGGCCTGCGTCGCTCTGCTCGAGGATCTGCTGGCGGCCGAGAGCGAGGACGACTGGCTTCCCGACCCGACGCTCACCGCGCTGGTGGTGGCGGCGCGGGACGAGGCGGGCGAGCCGAGCGCGGCCGCCGACCTGGCCAACCGGGGCGCCATCGAGTATCCGGAGGACGTCCTCCTCGCCCACCAGGAGATGACGCTGCGCAGCCGGGTCGAGGACGAGGCGGACGTGCTGGCGGAGATGGCGCGGCGGCTCGAGGGCCGGGAGAGCGTCTCCTCCTACGCCGTGCGGCTCGACCTCGCGCGGCGCCACTCGGCGCGCGGCGAATGGCAGGAAGCGCTCGACCTCCTCGGCGACGACCCGGACGCCTTCCCGGCGACGCTCGGCGACTCATGGTTCGAAGCTCGCGCCGCCGTCATCGCCGGCCTGGGCCGTGCCGACCAGCTCGCCGAGCTGTTCGCGGAGTGGGAGCGGCGCGGCGGCAAGCCGACCGATCTCCTCGCCCGGCACGCGATTTTGCGGAGCAGCAACCAGATCGAGGACCGCGAGGGGACGACGCTCGGCATGCTGCGAGAGGTCGCGGAGCGTGGCGACGAGCTGTCGGATACCGAGCTCCTGGGCGTCGTCGACCTGCGGCTGATCCGGACCCTGGTCCTGGCCGGTGAGCACGACGAGGCGCTGGCGCTCTACGACCAGGTGGTGGCGGAGCGCGGCGAGCTCGAGTTCCTGAAGCGCGACGACATCCTCCGCGCGGCGACCCAGGAAGCGCTCGGCGAAGAAGGGATGGCGGCGGCATGGGGGACGATCCGTTTCCGGGTGCCGGACGCGCGGCCGGGCGACCGGCTGCTCGTCTCGCCTCCGGTCGACGCGACGGTCGACTCCGCGTACGTGGAGGCGCCGGTCGCGCCCTCCCGCTCGGTCGAGGTGACGCGCTCGCTCGACACCTGGCCCGTGCGGTGGGTGCTGCGGTCCGCCCGCGGGCGAACCGCCGGCTCGGGCGCCGCCTGGGTGCGGCCGGGCGAGATCGAGAGGGTGACGGTCGAGCGGCGGCCGGCGGGGTCGGACCCGAGCGATCGGCCGGACGCGGCGCTCGGCCCCGCGCGGCCGGCCGACGGCGAGCGCCGGGTATTCCAGATCATCCTCGACTGCGCCGACTGGCGGATCGTCCGCTACGGCCTGGCGCGCGGCGAGCTGCCCTTCTTCGAGCATGCGATCGAGCACGGCCACCGCGCGGTGCTCGACAGCTACCCGCCGTTCACCGCGCTCGCGATCACCCGTCTGGTCAATCCGAGGAAGCGCGGCCTGCGATCGTTCCCGGAGCTGGTCCACCAGCTCGGGCGCGAGATCGAGGGACTCAACTTCGTAGGCCGCAACCCGTTCGGCGCGCTCGAGGGCGTGCTGCCCGAGGAGACCGATCTCTTCTCGACCCTCGCCGGCGAAGGGTTCGGCACCGTCAACCTGCTCCACTCCCACGGCGCCTTGCAGGTGGGCCGCAACGCCCAGGTGATCGGCCCGGGCGACGCGGTCCGGCCGATCGAAGGCTACCGTTCCTCCCGCCCGCTCGCTCCGGCGGAAGAGGAGCTCCTCCAGGTCGACTCGCAGATCCTCCGCGGCCACCTGCAAGAGATGGCGGCCGACTTCGACGTCGTGGCGGAGCTGACCGCCGAGCCGGGGATCGAGCTCGTCTCCGTCCGCGTCGCCGCGCTCGACCTGATGACCCACGGCTCGTTCCAGGACTTCCTGCCCTCCGGTCAGGACGACGGAAACGGGGTGCTCTACCGCACCTACCGCTACGTCGACGAGCGGCTGGGCGAGATCTACCGCCGCCTCGACGCCGACGACACGCTGATCGTGATGTCCGACCACGGCATAAGGACCCCGATGGAGCACGACCGCCGCGCGATGTTCGTCGCCCTGGGCGCCGGCGTCGAGCCCGGCCGCACCGACGACGTGCCCCCGCTGCAGCACGTCTCAGGCTGGATCGCCGACCTGCTCGGCGTCGCCGTCGACTGGCCCGGAAACGGCACGGAGGAGTGGATCCGGCCTACGGGCCCACCTCCTCGAACAGGCTCCTCAGGAAGGGCTGGAGCGGCTCCGGAGTGACCGCCCGGAGCTCCCGGTAGAGGTCGCGCGTCGTCGGGTGCGGCGGCGTTCCGGTCGCGTGCCGCGCGAGCAGCCGGCGCAGCGCCCGGTCGACGCGCTCGCCGCCGATCCGGTCACGCAGCTCCTGCATCGCGAGCGGGCCGGTGCGGTAGACGTCGAGCCAGTCGGTGGCCCGCAGGAGCGGCACCTCCCGGCTCGCGTGCGGCTTCGCGTACTCGCTCCGCATCAGGTCGAGGAGGCGATCCAGGGCCTCGCGCCCCTGCGCCTCCTCGACGACCCCGAGCGCGCTGTACCAGGCCAGGCTCTCGGTGAGCACCGGGGCGCCCTCGACCGGCGCCGGCACGAGCCGGTGCCCCCACCACTGGTGCGCCACCTCGTGGGCGACCACCGCGAACGGCAGGTCGATGCCGCGCGCGTCGGTGTCGGGAGCCAGCGCCGCGAACCCCTCCGAGAAGACGACGGTGCCGGGGTAGGCCCGCAGGCCGGAGCCGACGCCGGGGACCTCGACGAAGCGCAGCCAGCGGTACGGGTACGCGCCGAAGCGGCGGGAGTAGGCCTCGAGCGAGACCCGGGCGGCGTGCACCGTGCGCTCGACGCTCCACCGGTGGCCGGGGTGGTGGAGGACCTCGATCGCGACCCCCCGCCAGCGCTCCGCGTGCACGGCGTAGGGCGCCGACGCCACCACCCAGGCGTTGCGGATCGGCGCCTCGGCCGCGTAGTGGAAGTACCGGCGGCCGGGCACGCTCCAGCTCCGGAGCAGGCTCCCCGGCGCCACCGCCACGTGATCGGTCGCGGTGCCGATCACCGCCTCGAAGTCGATCGACTCCCGGCCGGCGCCGTCGCGGCGGGCCACCGGATCGTCCAGGAGCGGAACCGCCGGCCGAGCGCCGAGCCCGTGCTCGCGCCGTGCGCCCGGATCGTGGAGCTCGCGGCCCGGGCGGTAGCCGACCCAGGGCAACCAGTGCCGGCCGGCCGCGCCGTCGACGTCGAGGTTCTCGAACAGGACGCTGCCCGGAGTCACCGAGCTGTCGACGCCGGCGACCGGGAACCCGCGCGGCGCGACGAGCACCTCGATCTCCAGGCCGAGCGACTCCCCCGGGCGGAGCGGCTCCTCCAGGCGGTAGCTGCGGAATCCCAGCCGGTCGTCGAGCCGTACCGCGTGCGCCGGCCGGTCGAACCGCGCCGGTCCGGTCGTGACCTCCGGGTGCGTCGTCAGGTGGACGACGCCGATCTCCTCCCCGCCGTCGTTGCGCAGCCGGTGGGCGGCGGTGATCGCGACCCGGCGGCGCTCGGGCTCGATCTCCACCCGCAGGCGGGTGGCGGTGAGGCTCGGCTGCGGGTCCCCGGCGTGCTCCCCGTAGCGACGCTCGTACGCCGCCCGTGCCGCCTCGCGCTCCGAGCCCGACGCCCGGCCGTTCGCCCCCTCGGTGGCGCGCAAGACGACGACGCCGGTGCCGAGCACGACGAGAGCGCCGAACGCCAACGCGCCCGCGGCGAGCGGACCCGGACGGCGGCGGCGCGCCAGGCGAACCCGGACCGGCTCCCGCCGCTGTCCCCGCGTCCACAGACCGGCCGCGACCACCGTCCCGACCACCGCCCAGCCGACCCAGTGGAGCTGGAGCCAGCGGTGCGGGGCGAGCGACGCCCCGAAGCCGGCGAGGTCGGAGTAGCTCCAGGCGGGGACCGAGCCGAAGGCGACGAGGTGGTGCTCCAGGCCGAGCGACGGCGCGAACACCGCCCAGAAGTGGACCATCATCACCGCCAGGTGGCCCACGTACTTCTGGTCCACCACCACGTGGACGGCCAGGGCGAGCGCCACGAACAGGAGCCGGTCGACGAGCTGGAGCTCGAAGAGCGCGCGGGCGTAGACCGCGAGCTCGAACCTCGGGTGGCCGCCGAGCGCCTGGACGAGCACGCCGGCGGCGACGAAGAACCCCTGAACCGCCGCCAGCACCACCCCGAGCGCGAGCAGCCTGCCGCCGAGGGCGACGCCGTTCGGAACCGGGGCCACGCCGGTCATCTCGGCCATCCGGACGTCCCGCTCGCCCCACACCAGCTCGCCCGCGAACCAGGACGTGAGCGCGGCCACCAACATGCCGAGCGTGAAGTCGTCGAGCAGCGGCAGGACGCGGGCGGTGACCGGCACGGCCGGCGTGCCGAGCGGTCCTTCCGCCAGCTCGGGACCGGTGACGACCAGCAGGAGCGCCGCGGCCGGCACCGCCAGGAACGCCGGACCGGTCACGATCCGGCGGCAGGAGGCGCGCGTCACGCCGAGGAGCTGACGTGCGCGGCCGGCGGCGCCGAACCGGCGCTCCACGCGCGGCACGGCGACGGCGGCGGGGCTCGGTGCGGGGCCCTCCTCCGCCCCCTCCGGCGAAACGCGGTGCCACGGCCGCCGGCGCGGCGCTCCGCGCGGCGTCCCGAGGGCGGAGGCGGAGGCGAAGCGGAGCCGGGCGAGCCCCAGGGCGCCGCCGGCGATCGCCACCCAGAGGGCTCGGCTGGCGAGCAACACCGAGTCCCCGCCGACGGGTCGCGCGCCCTTCTCGGCGGCCGACCAGGAATCCCAGAGAGCGCCCAGCGGCGTGAGCCCGAGCGGATCGAGCAGACAGGCCGTGCGCCAGAGGCCGAGGTGATCCGCGACCAGCTCCTTCGACAGCATGGTCGCCAGGAAGACGAGGGCGCCGCACAGGTAGCCCGCGCCCACCCCCCGGCCGAGCGTCGCGGCCGAGAAGAGGAGCGCCGTGGCGACGAAGGCGTTCGGCAACCCGACGAGGAGGAAGGCTCCGGCGTACGCGCCCGGCTGGAACGGACCGGCCAGGCCGTCCGCCACCCCCGGCGCGCGGACGGCCAGCGCGAGCCCCACGGGCACCGCCGCCGCGAAGAGAGCCGCGAGGACGAAGGCGGCGCCGAAGCGGCCGATCAGGCGGTCCCGCGGAGAGAGCGGCGTGACGTCGAGGAGCGGCGCCATCCGAGTCCGTTCGTCGCGCACCGCCGCGTCGCCCGCCACCGGCGCCGTCGTCAGGAGACCGAAGAGCCCGGCGAGGACGGTGACCACGGCGACGACGATCGGCGCGTCGACCGGAAACCCGCCGCTCCGCGCGTCGTCGACGAACCCGCTCGCCGAGAGGGTCGCGAGCGCCGCCGCCACGGCGAGGTAGAGCCAGGTCGAGCCCCGGCGGAGCTGGTAGGCGAGCTCGAAGCGGAAGACCTCGACGACCCTCACCGTGCCACCGCCGTTTCCGCCGGGCGGCCGGCGAGCCCGCTCCCCGCACACCCCGCGAGCGCCGCGAAGTAGACGTCCTCGAGGTCGGGCTCCGCCGGTTCGAAGCCGGGGCCGGGCGGCTCGTCCCCGAAGACGCGCACTCGCGTGCGGCCGGCGAGCCGCCGGGTCGAGAGCACCGGGTGCGCGCGCTCCATCTCGGGCAGATCGGAGCGGTCGATCGCGCGGCTCCAGATTCGCCCCCGGAGAGCGGCGACCGCCGCGAGCGGCTCCGCCTCGAGGAGGATCTCCCCCACGCCGATGACCGCCATCCGGGTGCAGAGCTCGGCGACGTCCTCCACGATGTGAGTGGAGAGGAGGACCACGCCGCTCTCGCCCAGCTCGGAGAGGAGGTTCAGGAACCGCACCCGCTCGGCCGGATCGAGGCCCGCCGTCGGCTCGTCGACGATCAGCAGGCGGGGCTCGCCCAGGAGCGCCACGGCGATGCCGAAGCGCTGGCGCATGCCGCCCGAGAAGGCGCCGAGCTTGCGCTTGCGCACCGACCAGAGGTTCGTCCGCCGCAGCAGCGCCTCGACCACCTCCTGGCGCGCCCGGCGGCCGGCGATGCCTTCGAGCACCGCGAAGTGCTCCAGCAGGGATTCGGCGGTCGAGCGCGGGTACAGTCCGAACTCCTGGGGCAGGTAGCCGAGGGTCTTGCGCAGCTCCTCCTTCTCGCGGAGCCCGTCGATCCCGCCGAGGTGGACGCTCCCCTCGTCCGGCTCCTGCAGGGTGGCGAGGATCCGCATCAGGGTCGTCTTGCCGGCGCCGTTCGGCCCGAGCAGCCCGAAAACCCCGCGCGGGATGGTGAGCGTGACGTCGCGCAGAGCGCGCACGCCGGTCGGATAGGTCTTCGACACGCCTTCGATGCGAAGCTCCGCCGGCGGTCTGCTCGGAGGGACGGGGACGGGGATGGACTGCATGGGGGCTCCTCGCGATCCGGGTGGACGGTTGCGGCCGGCGACGCGCGGCTCGCGTCTTCACCCTCCGAGTACGACCGAGTCGCGCGACGGTGCACGAAGAGCCCGGCTTCGGCACGCCCGTCCACCGTTTCCCCGCCGGGCCGTATCACCGGGCGAAAGGAGGCCACACCGATGCGTTCCATCACCCGCACCGCTCTCGTCCTGCTCGCGATCCTCGTCCTCGCCACCCCCGTCCTGCTGCCGGCCCAGGAAGCGGACCCCGCTCCCGTCGAACCGGCCCCGGCCGGCGAGATCGCCGAGATCGGCACGGCGCACCGGGTCGACGCCGCCGAGGCCCTCCTCGAAGGGCTCGCCGTTCTCGGCATGTTCGCGCTCGTCGCGCTCGCCCTCGGCTGGCTGATCCGCACGATCATCGAGCAGAAGCGGTGGAACCGGCTCTCGAAGAACCAGATCGACGTCCACAACCGGATCCTCGACCGGTTCGGGAGCAGCGAAGAGCTGCTGGAGTACGTCCGCACCTCCGCCGGTACCCGGTTCCTGGAGGCCGCTCCGATCGCCGTCCACGCCGAACGCGACAGCTCGCCGCAGGCCCGGATCGTCCGCTCGGTGCAGATCGGCGTGGTGGTCGCCTGCGCCGCGCTCGGCATGCTGCTGATCAGCGCGAATCTCGAGGAGGAGGGGGCGCGGGTGCTCTTCTCGCTCGGCGTGATCGCCCTCTCGATCGGAGTCGGCTTCGTCGCCTCCGCCGCCGTCTCCAACGTCCTGTCGCGGCGCCTCGGCCTGTGGGAGCCGGTCCGGCACGGCGGCTCTGGCGAGCGCGACGAGACGGTGCCATGATCACCGGGATGAGCCTGCCCCTCGCCTTGCGTGCCGCGACCGCGACCGATGCCCGGGACCTCGACCGAGCCGAGCCGGTGATGGACGAGGAGGAGTTCCGCGCCTTCTACGAGCGCACGGCACGGCCGCTCTGGGCGTATCTCGCGCGGGTCACCGGCGATCCGCACGCGGCGGACGACGCGCTCCAGGAGGCGTACTACCGCTTCTACCGCGCCGGCTCCCGCTACGAGAGCGAGGCGCACCGGAGGAACTCGCTGTTCCGGATCGCCACCAACGTGGTGCGCGACGCCGGGCGCCGCTCGGCGCTGCGCCGGCACGTCCCGATCGACGGCGAGGGAGCGGCCGGCGAGACGCTCGACGACCGGAGCCCGGCTCCCGAGCGGCGGACCGCCGGCCGGGTCGACCTCGCGCGGGCGCTCCAGGAGCTCGATCCGACGCAGCGCCGGCTGCTCTGGCTGGCCTACGCCCAGGGCGCCTCGCACCAGGAGATCGCCGACGCGCTCGGGCTGCGGCCGATCAGCGTGCGGACGATGCTGCTGCGCGCCCGGCGCAAGGCGGCCGAGGTGCTGCGGCGGCCCGGGCGGCGCGCGGAGGAAGGGGCGGAGCCGTGAGCGCCGGCGCCTGCCCGCGCGAGCCGGAGCTGCTGGAAGCGCTGGGCCGCGGCTTCGTCGGCCCGGAGCTCGCGGCGCACGCGGCGGAGTGCCCCGACTGCGCCGACCTCCACGCCGTCGCCTCCGCCGTCCTCGACGACAAGGCGCGGGCGGTGGCCGAGGCGCCGGTGCCGTCGTCCGGCACGATGTGGTGGCGGATGCGCCTCCGGCAGCGGCGGGAGGCGGAGGAGCGCGCCCGGCGCTCGCTCTGGATCGGCCAGGCGGTGACCCTCTCGGTCGCCGTGGCGCTCGTGCTCACCCTCTTCGGCGCCGAAGCCGTGGCCGCTCTCCGCCACCTCGCCACCACCCTCCGCCTCGGCAACCCCGTCCTCCTCGCCCTCGCCACCCTCCTCGCCACCGGCGCCGTCCTCACCCCCGTGGCCGGCTGGCTCGCGCTCCGGCGGCGGTAGGGTAGCCGGCGAAGCCGCAGCGCTTCAGCAGCCCCCGCGAGATCCATCGAGGACGCGGTCTTCTGCGGCGCCTGGGTGGGCGGGCCAGCACGGTGCCCCGACGCGCTCAAGAGCCGGTCGACATGATGCGCCGGCCGGCCACGTAGAACGGGAGAACGAGCTGCGTGCCGTGCCGATGCTCCAGCAAGAGCCGGACGTAGGCCTTGAGCATCGGGTTCGTGAAGCGGTAGTAACCGTCGCGCACCTTGGTCAGAACTTGCCCACGCCCCTTCGTGAGGTTGCTCAGTGGCGTGCTGAGACCGCCTGGCTTGACCGGGTCTCCCGCAATCTCGGATGCTTTCTCCGCGAGCTCGCGGACCTGCACGACCGGCTCGGCGGTCATCGCCATCGCTTTCAGGATGATCTCGTAGATATCGCTCTTCTTCCGGGTCGTGACCGTCGCGGTCTCGTACGCCTCGACGAGGCTGTACTCGCTGGCAGCGATAGCACGCTCCAGGCCGCGCTGGTATTCGTCGTCGCCCACCGTGACCTGTGCAGCGTCGGGATCGTCTTGAAGAACGCGAATCGCTTCTAGAGATGCGTAGAGGGCGATGAGGTGGACGTACTGCGGGAATCCGTCGGCCAAGCGCACGATGCGCTCAGCCACCCAATCACTGAACCGGACCTCCGTTCGCCTCTCTCCTCGCTTGAGAATCTCCGACAACTCCTTGAAGCTCATCCGATCCAGCCGGATCTGGGCCAGGGATCGACTCAGAGATTGGTGCTGCCCAATCAGTTCGGTCAGCGTGTCTGCTACACCCACGATGACGATTTTCGTGGTGCTCCGCGCATCCGAGAACGCTTTCACCATCTCCGCAAACCGTCTGTGCGTCGCGGTGTCGTCCACGCGATCGTACTCGTCGACGATCAGTAGACGTCCCGCGTCCTGAAAAGCCTTGAGAAGCCTGGCAGTGGCGACGGAGCGTGTCTGGGCGAGCTTCCGAAAGGTCTGTCGATCTTCGCGCTTGCGCCGGAACCCGCTTCCTTCGAATCCCAGCGCCGCTTCTCGGTGGACTCCTCGCTCCAGCGTATCGAGCTCCAGATCGCTTCCGAAATGCTCGAGGAACTGCCCGATGATCGAGTCGAAATCGTCGTCGGCGGTACACCGGACGATGTGGACCCGAGTATCGTCGAAGAGCGACGTGAAGAAGTAGAGGAGTGTTGCGAGTGAGGTCTTGCCGACGCCTCGCTCTCCGAAGATCGCGACCTGCCTGCCAGGAGACCGAAGCTCGTCGTCGACTCTCTCGATGACGTCTCCGCGCCCGGCGAAGAAGTCGGGCAGCTCGATGGGCGCGAACGGAGTGAACGCCTGGCGGCAGCGCGCCTCGAAATCGAGGTAACGCTGGCGACTCGGATCATCGATGAATGGTGGCACTGCCCGTCCTCGGAAGAACCCAGCGTATCAGCGCTGTCCGTCGAGCGGTTCGAGATCGAACAGCGGGTCGCCGCCTTCGACGGCCTGGCCGGGAGTGACGTGGATCTTTGCGATGCGGCCGGGGTGCTCGGGGGCGATCTCGTTCTCCATCTTCATCGCTTCGAGCACCACCACGCCCTGGCCGGCCTCGACCTCGTCGCCCTCCGATACCAGGATCGCGGCGACCCGGCCGGGCATGTAGGCGGTGACGGTCTGGGAGCCGCCGCCGGCCGCGGCGCCGTGGGCCTGCCGCGCGAGGTGGGTGAGCGGGTCGGTGACGCCGACCGTGTGGAGCGCGGTGCCGGTCGAGACGCGGTAGCGGTCCTCGCCGTCCGGCGCCACCGCCACCTCGTGCTGGGCGCCGTCGACGATCAGGCTCCAGAGGCCGGCGCCGTCCGCGACGTGCTGCGCGTCGACCTCGTAGCGGCGCTCGCCGACCGCCACCCGCCAGCGCTCGCCGTCGCGGCGGATCGTCACCCGCTCCTCGCGGGTCTCGCCGCGCTCGGTGAGGGTGACGATCAGCTCCACGTGCCCCTCCCGACCGCCTCGGCGCGCGCCCGCGCGGCCCAGCCGGAGCGTGCCGAGCCCCGGCCGTCGTCCTCTTCGCGCACACCGGCCGCGCGCCGCTCGGAGCGCTCGTGGTGGGCGAGCGCCGCCGCCACGATCGGCAGGTCGGCTTGCAGGTCCTCCGGCGTGCCGTCGCCGGCCCCGCCGTCCGGCGCGACGAGCACGCCCTCCGCGAGCTTGCGGTCGAGCATCGAGATGTCCATCTCGCCGGACCGGAAGTCGGGGTCGTCGAGGAGCGCCCGGAAGAGCGGCACCGTGGTGCGGATCCCTTCGATTCGGAGCTCGGCGAGCGCGCGGCCGAGCCGGTCGAGCGCCGCCTCCCGGTCGCGGCCCCACACGATCAGCTTGCCGATCATCGGGTCGTAGTGGATGGTGATCTCGCCGCCCTCGGCCACGCCGCAGTCGTTGCGCACGCCGGGTCCCTCGGGCAGCCGCAGGTGGGTGATCCGGCCCGGCGACGGGACGAAGCCGCGGAAGGGGTCCTCGGCGTAGATCCGCACCTCGATCGCGTGACCGCGCGGCTCGATCCAGTCGGTCCGGTCGAACGGCGGCGGCATCGTCTCGCCGCGGGCGATCCGGATCTGCGCCTCGACCAGGTCCATGCCGGTCACCATCTCGGTCACCGGGTGCTCGACCTGGAGCCGGGTGTTCATCTCGAGGAAGTAGAACTCGCCGTCGGGCGCGAGCAGGAACTCGACCGTGCCGGCGTTGGTGTAGCCGACGGCCTGCGCGGCGCGCACCGCCGCCTCGCCCATCCGGCGCCGCAGCTCGGGCGAGACGACCGGCGACGGCGCCTCCTCGACCACCTTCTGGTGTCGGCGCTGGAGCGAGCACTCCCGCTCGCCGAGCGACACCACCCGCCCGTGCTCGTCGCCCAGCACCTGGATCTCGACGTGGCGCGGACGGTCGACGAAGCGTTCGACGTAGACCGAATCGTCGCCGAACGAAGCCGCCGCCTCGGAGCGCGCGGCGCGGTAGGCGGAGGCGAGCGCCTCCTCGTCCGCCACCCGGCGCATCCCCTTGCCGCCGCCGCCGGCGGACGCCTTGAGCATCACCGGGTAGCCGAGCCCGGCGGCGGCGGCGCGGGCGGCCTCGAGGTCGGTGAGCGCGTCCTGGCCTCCGGGCACGATCGGCACCCCGGCCGCGATCATCCGGCGCCGGCTCTCGACCTTCGAGCCCATGACCGCGATCGCCTCGGGCGGCGGGCCGATGAAGACGAGCCCGGCCTCCCGACAGGCGCGGGCGAAGCCGGCGTTCTCGGCCAGGAAGCCGTAGCCCGGGTGGACCGCGTCGGCACCGATCACCCGGGCGAGCTCGACGATGGCCTCGCCCCGCAGGTAGCTCTCCCGCGACGGCGCCGGGCCGATCGGGTAGGCCTCGTCGGCGAGGAGCACCGGCAGGCCCTCGCGGTCGGGCTCGGAGTAGACGACGGCCGAGCGGATGCCCATCTCGCGGAGCGAACGGAGCACCCGGACGGCGATCTCCCCGC
>CAZLLV010000020.1:0-4697 GCA_964560325.1 uncultured Thermoanaerobaculia bacterium
GGCAGACGGCCGTGAGGAGGCGCAACAGCTACAGTGTCCTCGGTATCGAAGCCTGACCGTCCCGCCCGCCGGATATTCGGAGTGAATCGCACGACCCGAGCCGTCACCAGGACCCCGAGGAAAAAGACCACGATGCCCGAGACCGTCGAGATCACCGTCCGGCTCCGGTGCTTCGTCCGCTCCGAGGGCGAGTCCTGGGTGTCCGGGTGCCCGAGCCTGGGCGTGTTCTCGCAAGCCAGCACGGCCGACGAGGCGAAGAGCGCGCTACGGGAAGCGGTGGAGCTTTGGGTGGAGAGCTGCCTGGAGCGCGGCACGCTGGAGCATGCGTTGCGGGAGGTGGGCTGGCACCTCTCCTCCGGCTTCCCGGTCCCACCGGAGGGCGAGGACGCCGCCACCGGCCTCCAGCCCGCCGACGAAGTGCTCGGCGAGCCCTTCCCCTTGGAAGTGACGATCCCGGCGTTCCAGGCGGCGGCCCTCGCAGAGCCTGCTCCTCGGGCGCATCGACTGCCGCCAAAAAGGTAACCACCCCATCATGACGCGAGCCGGCATGGCCCGGCCCGTGGTCATCCCGAAGCACAAGGAGCTATCCCCCGACGTGGTCCGCAGGCAATCTACGCACGGAGCCAGATCTCGGGCGGAGCGGTGCCGGCCGAAGCAGGGGAAGGGGTGTGGATTCGGGGGGAAGGTTGGGTGCTGGTTGGGCGCCAGAGAATCGCGAGGGGACGAAACCCTCGTAAACCCTTGAAAACAATGGTGTCCCCAACGGGATTCGAACCCGTGTTGCCAGCTTGAAAGGCTGGAGTCCTGACCTGGCTAGACGATGGGGACGTGGTGGGGTGCCGGCCGTGGGCGACCGGCTTCGGCAAGGCTAACACAGAGCGACCTCTCGGCATTTCGCCGACTCGGGGCGCGGCGATCGTTGGTCACCGGCCGGGCCGGGTTTCAGCGGCCGTGTGAGGACCGTGCCGGGCGGCCGGCGTTCTCCTTCCACAGATCTTCGTCACTCGACGAAAGCTCGAAAAGAGCACTGCCTTGGCTCGTCACCCCCTCGTCTCGAAGCTCGTGGCGTTGTCCACCGTCGCCGTTCTGGCGCTGGGATGTTCCGCGCACGGGCCGCTTTCGACGCGGCCGATCCGGTGGAGGCGGTGAACCCGAACCGCCTCGCGCTCTCCCCCGGCAGCCGATCGATGCGAGTCCTCGACGACCTGCGCCAGGACGTGCTGGAGCCGCGACGGCTGACGTTCCAGCCGCAGACCTCGGTCACGCGGGTGCCCTGGAACAGCCCGGCGTCCGGCTCGCCGCCCGCCGGGTACCGCCCCGGCGCGCTCTTCGCGGACGAGTCGAGCGCCCACGAGGCCCTGCGGCAGATCTACGCTCAGGTGCCGATCCTCCTGCCGTACACCGACGGTGACGTGAGCCTCGGCCACGGACGGGTCGACAACGGCGGAGCCCGCAACGCCCACGGGTCGCTCGACTACGGCAAGGCGACCGACGAGGGAGAGGACCCGGCGTTCCGCGTCCGGGCCGCCGGCTGGGGGGACGGTGGTCGCCAAGTACTGGGACGGGTGGCACGGCAACGTGCTCGTCGTCGAGCACGACGACACCGGGGACTTCGAGTACCGGAGCCTCTACTTCCACCTGCGCACCGGAGCGGCCTGAGCGACGGCTGGTACGTCTACGACTACCTAAGGCGCCCGACTTCCAGGACCGGGAAGTGGTCCAGAGCTACGCGAGCGGGCAGCGCTACGCGGCGATCTGGTCGAGCGGCGGGTGAAGCCGTCGCGGCGGATACGGCCCCCCGGGGAACCGTTTTTGCAGCACTCCTCGGGCGGCCGCCGCCCGGCGGCCTTCACGCCACGACCGAACCGTTCGAAGGAGAGGAGCCCGATGCCGGACCGAGAGATCTCACCGAGGATTCACAAGCTGGTCGACCTGATGGAGGCGCGCTACCACGTGCCGGGCACGAACTTCCGCTTCGGGCTCGACGCGGTGATCGGGCTGGTGCCGGGCTTCGGCGACATGATGGGCATGCTGATCGGCGCCGCCCTGATCCTGGAGGCGTTGCGGGTGCGCGCCCCGTGGTGGGTGATCGGCCGCATGGCCCTGAACCTCTGGCTCGACGGCCTGCTCGGCTCGGTGCCGGTGGTCGGCGACCTGTGGGACTTCTGGTTCAAGGCGAACCGGAGGAACCTGCGGCTGCTCGAGAAGCACGCCGTCTGATCGCAGCTCACCCCGGCGGGGTCCGGGAGCGCCGCCGCGCCCCCGGACCCCGCGGCGGATGATCCGCCGTCCGTCCCCCGCCTCGCCGCCAAGCCGAATTTCGATGTGCCCGTCATCATACACAGGCGTCGACGGCGTGAAAACGTTTTGCTCGGTTTGAAATAAGCGCCCATGCGCAAAGAGGCGCGGGCGGTCACTCGCCGCGCTCGTCCGCTTCGAACGGGCCGGGCAACTGCGCGAGCAGCTCGTCGACCGCATCGAGCGTGAGGTCGCCGGCGGCCACGTCGACCGCAGCCGCGGCGAGCAGCCGCTCGCGCAGGGCCGCCCGCTCCAGGGTCGATCGCTCGTCCCGGTGGCCCGTCTCCGCGAGGTAGGCGGCGAGGTCGGCGATCTTCTGGCTCCGGAAGCCGGTCACCTCTCCCTCTTCGAGGGCCAAGACCAGGGCGTCCGCCGAGCCTCCGAGCCTCTCCGCGAGGTCGCACACCTCGTCGAGGAAGCGCTCGCTCACCGCCCCCGACTCCCCGAGCGTCTTCCGGTCGACCGGGCGGCCACGGCCGATCCGCCAGCTCTCGATCAGCGCCTCGACGCAGCGCGCCCGAGCCTCGATCCGCGCCCGGACCCGGCCGACGCCCGCACCGTCGCCGGCACCGAGCACCCCCACGCCGCCGTCGCGCAGCAGGATCTCGAGCTCCCCCCCGCGCTCGACGCCGCGCACCAGGAGGCCGTGGAGCGTCGCCGGCTCCTCGACCAGGTGCCAGACGTGGACTTCGCCCGCGTCGCGGCGCGGGTCGATCCCCGGCACCCGCAGCCGCTCGCCGTACGCCGCGCGGTCATCGCCGTCGGGCGCGGGGACCGTTCGCCCGCTCGGCGTCCAGGCGCCCCGGGGTGCACGCGCCGCCTCCTCACCCCGGCGGACCGCCGCCAGGTCGATCTCCCGCCGCGCCACATCGCACACCCCTTGGAGCGCCGCGCGCCACTTCGCCACCTCGTCCGCCTGCGCCGTGAAGTAGAAGACCTGCCGCCCCTCGCGGGCGATCTCGATCATCGCTTCGATCAGGGCGGCGGCGGACTCGTCGTCCGAGTTGGCGAGGGTCTCGTCGAGCACCAGGGGCACGCGCACGCCCCGCTCCTGCTCCTCGACGAAGCCCATCCGCGCCGCCACCAGGAGCTGGAGCCGCCGTCCGCCGGAGAGCTGGTCGAGCTCCCGGGTGCGGCCGGACCGGCTGTCCTGGGCGCGGAAGACCGGCGGGTCGCCAGCCGGGTCGTCCAGGCGGAAGGCACCGCCGGTGATGCGGGCGAAGAGGGCCGCCGCCCGGCGCAGGACCGCGGGACGCTGGCGGCGCGTGCTCCGCTCCCGGACCCAGTCGGCGACCTCCCAGGCGACCACGGCGCGGGTCTCCCGCTCCCGGTCGGCGCGCAACCGGTCGGCGGCGGCCCGGTGGGCGGCCTGCGCATCCTCCAGCGCGTGCTCGTGCCGGAGCCGGTCGATCTCGCGCTTCAGGCTCGCGATCTGCTGCAGCAGCTCGTCCTTGCGCTCGGCGACGGCGGCGGCCTCCTGCCGCTCGGCCGCGAGCTCTTCCTCCGAGCGCTCCAGCAGCGCCGCGCCGTCGCCGTCGTCCGGCAGCCGAAACGAAGCGAGCCGGAGCGCCGTCGCCGCCTCGTCCTTGCAGTCGCGCGCCTCGCGGTAGTCGTCGAGGCGGTCGAGCAACCGGTGGAGGCCGGCGTCGTCGCCGTCGGCGAGGTCCAGCCCGGCGAACAGCTTCCGGATCGTCTCCTCGGCGCGCTCGACTTCGCGCCCGGCGCGGGCCAGCTCGCCTTCCGCACCGTCCAGCCGGTCCAGGCGCTCCCTCGCCTCTCGGTGAGCGCTCGCCCGCCGGCCGAGCGCTTCGATCGCGCCGCGGGCGGAGGCGGCGTCCTGCACTCCGTCTGCCGCGTGGAACCGGGCGAGATCGCTCCGGATCGCGTCCAGCTCCCGGTCGAGCTGACGGCGGCACTCCGCCAGCGATCGTTCGCGGTGGCGCACGTCCGCGTCGGCCTCGCGCCACCGGCAGAGCGCCTCGACGAGACCCGCCAGGGGAGCCGGCTCCCCCGGGTCGACGGTGGGCGCGAGACCGAGGCGCCCGACGAGCGCGGCGCGGTCGGCCTCGAGCTCCGCGGTCGCGCGAGCCAGCCGGCCACGGCGCTCCTCCAGCCCGGCGCGCCGCGCCAGGCGCTCCCGGTCGAGGCGCAGGGTTGCGATCTCCGCTTCGAGATCGCCGAGCCGGTGCGCCACCTCGTCGGGCATGAACCGGAGGGTCCCGGAGCCCGGCCGGCGCGCGTGCTCCTCCTCCAGGAAGCGCCGGCGGCGCCCTTCGCGGGCGACGTCGAGCCAGCACCAGGCGACGATCGCGGCGGCTGCTCCGGCGAGCGCCCAGAGCCAGGGTGCCACCGCGAGGCCGCCCCAGACGGCGAGCGCGGCCAGCGTGGCAGCGGCGGTG
>CAZLLV010000021.1:0-7309 GCA_964560325.1 uncultured Thermoanaerobaculia bacterium
GCGACGACATCCATTTCCTGCAGGCGGCGGCGAACGTGCTGACGGCGGTGCTCGAGCGCGAGCGCGTGGAAGAGGAGCTACGGCGCAGCCGCGCGGAGCTCGCCCTGCGCGTCGCCGAGGACCGGCTCCGCCGCTCCGAGCGGCTCGCCTCCCTCGGCACCTTGGCCGCCGGGATCGCGCACGAGATCAACAACCCGGTCAACACCATCCTGATGACCGCCGAGTCCGCCCGGATGGCGCTACGCTCCGGCCGCTCGAACGGACGGCTCGACGAGGATCTTTCGGTCGTCGTCCAAGAGGCCGAGCGGTGCGGGGAGATCGTGCGCAAGGTCCTCGACTTCGTGCGCGAGCGACGGCCGGAACGCAAGGACGAGGATGTCAACGAGCTCGTTCGATCGGCCGTGCTGATGGCTCAGAAGGTGCTGCGCGGCCGAACCCCCGAGATCGGCGTCGACCTGGCCGAGGCGCTCCCGCGGGTGAACCTGAGCCGCGCGGAGATGGAGCAGGCGCTCATCCACCTGATCCGCAACGGGCTCGAATCGAGCGACGACGAGGAGCCGGCGAACGTGGTGGTGCGGACGCTCACCGAGGGCGACCGCGTCACCCTCGCCGTCGAAGACGACGGCATCGGAGTGGCCTCGGAGGTGCGCGACCGCATCTTCGACCCGTTCTTCACCACGCGGCGCGACAAGGGCGGTGCCGGCCTCGGCCTCTCTCTCGCCCACTCGATCGTCACCGATCACGGCGGGACGATCGACGTGGAGAGCGAGGCTGGCGAAGGCTCGACCTTCCGCATCGAGCTGCCGGCCGCGAGGACCTGACTCTTGGCGCCCCGGGCCCGGATCCTGCTGGTCGAGGACGAAGAGAACTGCGTCCGGGCCCTCGAGTACTTCCTCTCCCAGAACGGCTACGAGGTGGTCGCGGCGCCGCGGGCGCGGGAGGCGATCGAGCTCGCCGCCGACTTCCACCCCGACGTGCTGCTGACCGACCTCTTCCTGGCCGACAAGGAGGGCGGAGCCGAGGTCGCCCGGGCCCTCCTGGAGGAGGACCCGAACCTGCCGGTGATCGTGATCAGCGGGCTGCCCGAGCCGGAGATCCGGCGCCGGATCGACGGCCTGCCGGTCTTTCGCGTGTGCACCAAGCCGCTCCGGCTGAGCGCGGTGGCCGAGGTGGTCGAGAGTGCGCTCGCACACGCGCGCAACGGCTTCGAACCCACCGTCGTGCCCTGAGACGGTCCCGGCTCTGGGCACGAACGCTTCCCGGTCCTGGAAGCCGGAGACGTCGTCCGACAGCGCTCCGACCGGCGGCAGCGTGTACTCCTGGACCAGGCCGGACGAGGTCTGGCGCACCATCACCTCGACCTCCGACGGAGTGAAGCGGCTGATCTGCACCCAGAGGAAGCCGTTCGGCCGCGGGCCGATCACCTTGACGAACACCTCCGGACGGCCGGCGAGAGCGCCGCTCGCGCAGAAGGTCTCCACGATGCAGTTCGCCTCCGCCTGCCCCTGGACGGTCGGGCCGCCGACCGGCGTGATGTTCACCTGGAACTCGAAGCCGGGCAGCTCCGGCGTGCTCAGCCAGCCGTCGCCCGGATCGCCGACGCCGAGGAACGGCGCCGCCAGGTCGAACGAGGTGTAGAAGTTGCCGTCGAGCTCGTCGTTCAGCACGCTGCAGCCGTCCTCGACGTTCGGACCGCAGGCGCCGAAGAGCTGACCGACCACCTGGCCGTTGCCGAGCATCAGCGGCGCGCCCGAGCTGCCGCCGTAGGTGCCGCCCTCCAGGAAGACCGTGTGGTGGAAGATCTCGAGGTCGTTGACCGCCGGGTCGCCGGGGCCGGTGGCACAGGTCAGGATCTCGGCCTGTCCCTTGACCCGATACCGGGTGTACTGCTGGGAGAGCACTTCGTCGAACGGCACCGGGTGGGAGATCCGGTGGAGAATCGTGTTCGCGGGCTGCACCGGCACCTCGGCGTTCCAGCCGAGGAGCGTGCGGCCGGCCGGGAGCGCCATGCCGAGCAGCGTGAAGTCGCTGTCGGCGGAGGTGACCAGGAGCTGCGAGCCGTTGGTCCGGGGCAGGCTGGCGAGGTTCGGCTCGCCGCCGCCGCAGACCGAGGTCCGGAAGTCCCAGAACGCCTCCACTCCCGCCGCCTCGGTCGGCGTCGAGACACAGTGGTTGGCGGTCAGGAAGGGCGGATCGAGATCGTTCGGCGCCTCCTGGGCCAGGTTGAGCACGCCGCCGCTACAGACAGCAAAGAAGGGGCCGAAGGGGAACTCGTAGGTGGCGATCGCCCGGCTCGCCTCGTCGGCCACCGGAAAGACCGCCGGGGAGACGCACGAGACGTCGATCAAGCAGTCGCCCGCTCCCTTGGTGACCACGAACGGATCGAGGATCGGTGCACCGGTCATGTCGAGCCGGAAGATCTGCCCGACCCGGTCGATCGTGAACCCGCGGTCGGCGGCCGCGGCACTTTCGAAGGCGCCGGCCGGCAGCTCGACCTCCAGCCGGATCGTCTCGCCGCCGACGCTCGGGGTCCAGAGCTCGCCCTCGAAGGCGAGCTCCGGCGCGAAGGCGACCGTCTCGCCGTCGTCGTCGTAGACCCACATCCGGGTGCCGGCGGGCAGATCGAAGTCGGCGAGGTGGAGGCGCAGGCGGTGCGCGTTCGCGACCCGTACCGACGCGCCCCAGACGGTCGAGCCGGAGCCGACGCGGGCGAAGGCGCCGCCGGCGTGGAGGCCGGCCGGAGCGTTCGTGATCGAGGCGTCGAAGCGGACCGCGCGCGCGGACGGCACCGCCCGCACGATGCCGTTGCGCATCGGCACCCGGTCGGCGCGGTTCCACTCGGCGATCGCGCGCACCGCGTCGGCGGCACCTTCTTCGGCGACCACCAGGTCGGCCAGCGGCTCGACCGCGAAGCCGGCGGCGATGCGGGCGGGGGGCTCCTCCACCGCGGCCGAGAGCTGGGCAGCGGCGACGGGCGGGGCGGGCAGGAGCGGCGCGCTACGGGAGCCCTGGGCGCCGGCCGGCGCGAAGCCGGCGGCACCGAGCAGGAAGGCGACGGTCAGGACGAGAACGGTGCGAAAGCGAGTCGACATGCGGAAATCCTCGGTGGGTGGCGCGTCCATGGGGAAAGATGATCATACGACAGTCGAGACACGGAGACTCCGAGCCCGGGTGAAGCGTCCGGGCGTCGGCGGGCGGCCTGGAAACGGTACTCAGTCGCGGCCGTCCGAGCTGGCGCTGACGCGCGCCGCGCCGGGATCGACGGCGATCGGGATGATGCTGCCCGGCTGGCGGCCGGCCAGCGCGTCGTAGCCGCCACGGTGACTCTCGGGCGGCGGGTGGATCGGGGGCGGGTCGCGGCGCGGCGGCCGGCGGTCGTGGCCGCGGGGAACATGGACGACCGTACCCGGATAGGCGGCGAATGGCCCGTAGCCGGCATAGGCGCCGACCACCGCCGGCGCGGTCGCGACCGGAGCCGCGGCCTCCTCCGCCTGCTCCTCGAGCTGCGACAGGGCGAGGAGCGTGATCGCACGTTCGAGCCGCTCCTCGCGCGCTCGCCGTTCGGCGTCCGCGCGCGCCTCCTGCGCCGCCCGGGCGCGCTCGACGACGACCGAGCCCGGCAGCCACTCGTCGCCCACCCGCACGAAGCCGCGGCGGGCCATGAGCCGGGCCTCGGTCAGCCACTCCCCGCTCTCGCCGTCGAAGGTGTAACCGGCGGCCTGGAGGACCGGCGCCAGCCCGTCGAGCCGGGGATCGAGCGCGGCGGCCCGCAGGCCGGCCTCGCGCGCACCCTCGCCGAAGCCGCGAGCGTGTGCCCAGTGGGCGAGATCGAGCCAGTCGCGCGCCGTGGCGGCCGGGTCGAGCGCGGCGCGGCGCTCGAGGTACTCGCCGAGGACCGAGTCGCCCTCGTCTATCCGCTCGACCCAGGAGGCGGTCAGGCCCATCTCGCCGTGCCCCATGCGGATGCGGACCATGTCGCCGTCCCGGCGGGCCACCACGTCTTCGAACACCTGACCGTTCGTCAGGTAGACGTCGTCCGCGGCGGCCTCCGGGGGCGCGGCGGACGCGAGAAGGGCGACGAGCGAGAGGGCGGCGGCGTGCGCTGAGGGTCTCAAGATCGGCCTCCGGGGAGAATGGGTCGTAATGCTGTCAACGCATCAAGGAAGCCGGATCTTCCGGGCCTCCCGGTCGGAGTTGCGGCGGAAGAGGATCGCCATCGTTCCGATCGAGCCGACCAGCTCGGGCCCGAGCCGCTCGACGATCGTGCCCGCGATCTCCCGCCGCTCGTCGCGGTCGGCCGCGATCTTGATCTTCACCAGCTCGTGGTGGTCGAGGGCGCGGTCGATCTCGGTCAGCACGCCCTCGGTCAGCCCCCTCTGCCCCACCTGCACCACCGGATCGAGCCCGTGGGCCAGGCCACGCAGGTGCTTGCGCTGAACGCCGGTCAGATTCATCCCGTCACCCTACCTCACTCGCCACCCGCGCCGCCCTCCATCAGGGAGCGGTAGAAGCGGATCATCCGGTGGTAGTCCTCGATCGCCAGGCGCTCGTCGGTGCCGTGGACCCGCTCGAGGTCGCCCGGACCGACGGTGTAGGGCACGAAGCGGTAGACGTGCGGCGTGAGACCGGTGTAGTGGCGGGCGTCGGTGCCGCCGAGGACGAGCGAGGGCGCGACCGGGGCGCCCGGCTCGAGGCGCTGGAAGGTGCTCCGGATCAGCTCGTACGCCGGCCCCTCGGCCGGGGAGACCGGGCTCGCCTCGCTCCCGAAGTCGCCGTAGCGCACCACCTCGACCCGGGGATCGGCGATCGCCCGCTCGACGTGCGCGATCACCTCTTCGGCGGTGTCGCGCGGATGGAGGCGGAAGTTGACGACCGCGCTCGCCTGCGTCGGCAGCACGTTGTCCTTGACGCTGCCGGCGAGCATGGTCGGAGCGACGGTGGTGCGGATCAGCGCGTCGGTCGCCGCCTGCCGGGCGAGGTCGCGCGTCACCAGCGGCTCGAAGAGCCAGAGGTTCGCGAGCACCAGGCGCTTGTCGAAGTCCATCTCCGGCGCCAGCGCGAGGAACAGCTCCTCGACCGGCCCGTCGATGCCGGCGGGCAGCGGCGCCTTGCGCAGCCGATCGAGGGCGCGCACCAGCACGTCGACCGCGGTCTGGCGCGGCGGCGCCGAGGAGTGCCCGCCCTCCCCGTGCGCGCGCAGCTCGAGGCTCAGATACCCCTTCTCCGCCACGCCGATCAGGGCGACCGGCGCCTCGATCCCGGGCATGATCCCTTCGACCACCGCGAGCCCCTCGTCGAGCACCAGGAAGGGCTCGACCCCCTGCCCCTCGAGCGCCGCCGCCAGCGCCCGGGCGCCCGCGCCGCCGACCTCCTCGTCGTGGCCGAAGGCGAGGATCACCGGCCGCCGGGGCGAAACGCCGTCGCGGATCATCCCCTCGACCGCCTCCAGGATCGCCACCAGCGACCCCTTGTCGTCCATCGCGCCGCGGCCCCAGACGTAGTCGTCCGCGACGATGCCCTGGAACGGCGGATGGGTCCAGGCGGTGCCGGGCTCGATCGGCACCACGTCCTGGTGCGCGAGGAGGACGAGCGGCGCCGCCCCCGGCTCCCCCGCGTCCCAGGTGAAGAGGAGGCTGCCGCCCGCCAGCACCTGCCGGTCGAGATCGCGGTGGACGCGCGGGAAGTGCCGCGCGAGGTAGCGGCGCAGGCGGACGAGCGAGCGATCCTGGGGCGGCTGGCCGCCGGCGCCGGTGACGGTCCGGATGCGCAGCGCGCCGGCGAGCCGCTCGACCGCCTCCAGGTCGACGTGAACCGTCTCGTCCCCGCCCTCCGCCGGCGCCGCGGCAGGGAGACTCGACTCGAGCCCGAGGGTACGGGCGACGATGACGCTCCCGAGGACGACGAGCAAGACGAGGAAAAGGGCTCCACCGGCGAGGATGGCTCGTTTCATGACGCTCCGCGGACGTTGGACGACGGTCCGCCCATCATACGCGCTCGCCGCGCATCGGAGAAAGAGGTTCGGGCGGGGTCCGGAGGGGGGATCAGAGATCGAGCGCGACGTCGAGGCTCGGTGCGGAGTGGGTGATCCAGCCGACCGACAGCAGGTCGACGCCGGTCGCGGCGATCGCCGGAGCGGTCTCGGGCGTGATCCCGCCGGAAGCCTCCGTGACCGTGCCGCCGCCCGCCGCGCGCACCCGGGCGACCGCTTCGCGCAGCGTGTCGATCCCCATGTTGTCGAGCAGCACCGCGTCGACGCCTGCGCGCAGCGCCTCGTCGAGCTCGTCGAGCGTGTCGACTTCGACCTCGATCTTCACCAGGTGGCCGACGTGGGCGCGGGCGCGCCGGACCGCCTCGGCAACGCCCCCCGCCACCGCACGGTGGTTGTCCTTGATCAGCACCGCGTCGTCGAGACCGAAGCGGTGGTTGGCGCCGCCGCCGCAGCGCACCGCGTGCTTTTCGAGCGCGCGCAGCCCGGGCGTCGTCTTGCGGGTGCAGACGACCCGGGCCGGCGGCGCGCCGTCCGGCCGCTCCCCGCCCGCCGCCTCGACCGCCAGCACGATGCCGCGCGTGGTCGTGGCGACGCCGCACAGCCGGCCCAGGAGGTTGAGCGCCGTGCGCTCGGCCGACAGGATCGGCCGGAGCGGGCCGCGCACCACCGCTAAGATCTCGCCCTCCTCGGCGTCCGCGCCGTCGAAGGTGCGCGGGTCGACCTCGACCGACCCATCCCCCGGATCGAGCAGCCGGAAGGCCGAGAGGGCGGCGGGCAGACCGGCGATGCGCCCGCCGGAGCGCGCCACCACCCGCGCCTCGCCACGCGCGGAAGCCGGCACCACCGCATCGGTGGTCAGGTCGCCGGCACGCCCCAGGTCCTCCTCGAGCGCCCTCCGGACGAGCGGCTCGTAGAGGAGGGGGTAGAGCGGCGGGATCGGGTCGCGGCCGTGGGCTCCGGTCACCGCGCGGCCTCTTCTGCCGACTCCGCCGCCGGCGCGAGGAGGGGCATCGGCACGAAGCGAGGAGAGCCGCCGGCCGCCAGCTCGACCGCCAGGTGACGGCGCCAGGCATCGCGCGGCTCCGGAAAGTCGGAGCGATAGTGCCCGCCCCGGCTCTCGGTGCGAGTGAGCGCCGCCTCCGCCACCAACCGGGCGGCGAGCAGGAGGTTCCGGCCCTCGCCGCCCATCGCCGGCACGAGCGGCTCGAAAGCGTCGATTTCCGCGAGCATCGCCGCGAGCCCGTCGCCGCTCCGCTCGACCCCGGCGTAGCGCCAGGCGAGGGCGCGCAGGCGCGTCAGAGCGGCCGCGCCCTCGGCGGC
>CAZLLV010000022.1:0-3483 GCA_964560325.1 uncultured Thermoanaerobaculia bacterium
CGACCGGCTGGCCCAGGAGATCGAGCGGCGACGCTCGGCATGACCGCGCCGGCGGCCCCGAGAGGCGGGCCGCGATGAGCGACCCCCAGTCGACCCGGCGGACCCCGCGGCTGGTCGAGATCGCGGTCCCCATGCCGCTGCCGCCGCTGACCTACACCGTTCCCCCCGCCTTCGAGCACCTGGCCGTGGCCGGCGCGCGCGCCCGCGTGCGGGTCGGCCCGCGCAAGCTCACCGGTGTCATCGTCGGCCGTCCCGCCGAGCCGCCGGCGGGCGTCAAGCTCCGCCCGCTCGACGAGATCGTCGACCGCGAGCCGGCGTTCCCGCCCGACCTGATCGAGCTCGCCCGCTTCACCGCCGAGTACTACCGCGCGCCGCTCGGCGAGGTGCTGCGCGGGATGCTGCCGGGCGACCTGCCGCCGTGGGGGCACCAGAAGGTGCGGCTGACCTCGGGCGGCGCCATCGCTCCGCCGCGCGACGAGACCGAGGCGGCGGTCGTGCGGGTCCTGATGGAGGGGGGGCGGCTCTCCGCCGCCGAGGTGCAGGCGCGAGTCGGCGGCCGGGGCGTGGCGGAGGCGATCGACCGGCTGGCGGAGCACGGCAAGATCCTCCTCGAAGGGCGGGAGCGGCGGGGAGCGCGCTACCTCGCCGGGGTCGAGCTGGTGCCCGGGGCGCTCGACGATCTGCTCGAGAAGGCGGGGCGCTCGGCGCCGGGGCGGGCGGTGATCGAGCTCCTCGCCGCCCTCGGCCGTCCGGCGACGGTCGAGGAGATCGCCTCCGAGGTCGGCTGCACGCCCGCCGTCGTCCGCCGGCTGGTCAAGCTCGGGGCGCTCCGGAGCTTCACGCAGATCGAGCGTCTGTCGCTCGACCACCAGGCGCTCGAGCGGCGGCCGCCGCAGCGAGCGGGAGGGGGTCAGGAGGAGGCGATCGTGCTCCGGCCCGATCAGGAGGCCGCCTTCCGCGCCCTCGCCGACGGCGTCTCGCGCGGCGGCTATCACGCCTACCTGGTCCAGGGGATGACCGGCTCGGGCAAGACCGAGGTCTACCTCCGCACCGTCGCGCACGCCCTGGCGCTCGGCAAGTCGTCGATCCTGATGGTGCCGGAGATCGCCCTGGTGCCGGCGCTGGTGCGCGAGGTGGTGGCGCGGTTCGGCCGCCGCGGCGCCATCCTGCACTCCGCCCTCGGCGCCTCCGAACGGCACCAGGAGTGGGAGCGCATCCGCCGCGGCGAGGCGAAGGTCGTGGTCGGTCCGCGCTCGGCGCTCTTCGCGCCGGTGACCGACCTCGGGCTGATCGTGGTCGACGAGGAGCAGGACGAGGCCTACAAGCAGGACCAGGTGCCGCGCTACCACGGGCGTGACCTGGCCCTCGTGCGCGCCACGCGGGCGGGCGCGACGGCGGCGCTCGTCTCCGCCACGCCGAGCCTCGAAAGCCGCCTGAACGTCGAGCGCGGCAAGCTCTCGGCGCTCGGGTTGACCGCGCGGGCGGGGCAGGGGAGGCTGCCGGAGGGGATCCTGGTCGACCTGCGCGAGGAGCCGGCGTCGCCGCGCAAGCCGGGCGAGGTGACGTTCTCGGAGCGCCTGAAGGAGGAGATCCGCGCCGCGGCCGACGCCGGTGACCAGATCATCCTCCTGCGCAACCGGCGGGGCTACGCGCCGGTCCTCCTCTGCCGGGCCTGCGGCGAGAAGCAGGCGTGCGAGGCGTGCGGGATCCCCCGCACCTTCCACCGCAGCCGCGCGCTCCTGCTCTGTCACTACTGCGGCTCGGCCGACCCGGTGCCCACCGCCTGCCCGGCGTGCGGCGAGGAGGCGCTCGAGCCGATCGGCGCCGGCACCGAGCGGGTGGAGGAGCGCTTCCGCGACCTCTTTCCGGACGTGGCGGTGGACGTGCTCGATCGCGACGTGGTACGCAAGAAGGGCGGGGTGGCGGCGGTGCTCGCCCGCTTCGGCCGCGGCGAGACACGGGCGCTGATCGGCACGCAGATGGTCTCGAAAGGGCACCACTTCCCGAACGTGGCGCTCACCGCCGTGCTTTCGGCCGACACCTACCTCGGCTTCGCCGACTTCCGGGCGGTCGAGCGCACCTACACGCTGCTCACCCAGCTCGCCGGCCGCGCCGGCCGCGGCGAGCGGCCGGGTCGCGTGGTGGTGCAGACCTACTTTCCCGACCACTACGCGATCCAGGCCGCGCTCGGTCACGACGACGAGCTCTTCGCGCAGGAGGAGATGCGCTTCCGCCGCGCGTTCCACTACCCGCCGTACACCCGCATGGTGCAGCTCCTGGTGCGCGACGAGGACCGCGCCAAGGCCGAGGCGGCGGCCCGGCGGCTCGCCCGCGCCCTGGCGCGGGAGGGCGAGCGCGACCCCGAGACCCGCCGCATCCGCACCGCCGGCCCCGCGCCCGCGCCCTTCGAACGCCTGCGCAACCAGTGGCGCTTCCAGATCATTCTCCGCCACCCCTCGACCAAGGTCCTCCACGGCCTCCTCGACCGCGCCCTGCCGGACAAGCCCGACACCGACCTGGTCGTCGACGTCGACCCGTACGATCTTCTGTAGTTGCCGATTCCGCCACCCCTCTGCTACCGTGCCTCTCCCCATGGTCGCCACCGACGCCTCGTTCGAAGAGCCCCTCGTCGAGCTGCGCCGCCGGATCGCCGAGCTCCAGGCCTACCCCGAAGACTCCGTCAAGGCGAAGGAGCTCGAGCGCCTCGAGAAGACGCTCGAAAAGTCGACCGCCGATGTCTTCGGCGGTCTTTCGCGCTGGCAGAAGACCCTCGTCGCGCGGCACTCCGATCGCCCCTACACGCTCGACTACGTCCGCCTGCTGATGAGCGACTGGGTCGAGCTCCACGGCGACCGCGCTTTCGCCGACGACCCCGCCGTGGTCGCCGGGCTCGCCACCTTCCGGGGGCGCAGCGTCGCGGTCATCGGCCACGAGAAGGGGCGCGACACGAAGGAGCGGATCTACCGCAACTTCGGCCAGCCCCGGCCGGAGGGTTACCGGAAGGCACTGCGCATCATGCGCCTGGCGGAGAAGTTCCGCCGGCCGGTGCTCACCTTCGTCGACACCGCCGGCGCCCACCCGGGCATCGGCGCCGAGGAGCGCGGCCAGGCCGAGGCGATCGCCCGCAACCTGATCGAGATGGCCTCGCTCACCGTGCCGATCGTCGTCACCGTCACCGGCGAGGGGGGGAGCGGCGGCGCGCTCGCTCTCGGGGTCGGCAACCGGGTCTTCATCCTCGAGTACTCGACCTACTCGGTGATCTCGCCCGAGGGGTGCGCCGCGATCCTGTGGAAGGACCAGAGCCAGCGCGCCGCGGCCGCCGAGGCGATGCGCCTGACCGCGCCCGACCTGCTCGCCCTCGAGGTGGTCGACACGGTGATCCCGGAGCCGATGGGCGGCGCCCATACCGATCACGAGGAGACCGCCCGGCGGGTCGGCGACACGATCGACGACGCGCTCGCCCAGCTCGACGAGCTGTCGCCC
>CAZLLV010000023.1:0-8561 GCA_964560325.1 uncultured Thermoanaerobaculia bacterium
CGCACGCGCTGCGCGAGCTTGTCGTCGGGGAGCTCCTCGTCGCTCTTGAAACGCTTGATCGTCTCCTGGGTCAGACCGCGGGTGCGGTTGCTCACGTCGCTCGCGGTCGCGCTCAGCTTGTCGCCGGCCACGTTGGCGCCGTGGCGCGCCTTGTCCTTGACCAGAGCGCGGCGGCGGCGACCCGAGCTCGGGTCGAGCAGGTACATGAAGCCGGCGCCGAGGCCGGCGAACAGGGCGGCGGATGCGACCTTGAATGGGTTGACTCTCATGATGACTTCTCCTCGATGTGCAATCGTTCGATGGCTGGTACGGTTTTCAATCGTGGAGCGCGTCGCCGGGGCCGGGTCGATGGTCGTGTGGCCAGGCGGGGGCTCCTGGCGTAATAGGGTTGCAAGGCGCGTTCCGCGAAGGAACGAGGCCGGTTGAGAGTTTTTCCTCCCCCATGCCCCTCCCCGTCACAGCCCCCGAACGCCCGGCCCCTGAACGCCCGGCCCCTGACCAACCGGCCAAGGTGCCGCGGGACCGCTTCGGCCGCCCGGTGCGCGATCTGCGCATCTCGGTCACCGATCGCTGCAACTTCCGGTGCCGCTACTGCATGCCGCGCGAGGCGTTCGGCGAGGCGTTCGAGTTCCTGCCGCGGGCGGAGATCCTCGACTTCGACGAGGTGGCGCGCGTGGCGCGGATCTTCCGCCGCCTCGGGGTGAGGAAGATCCGCCTGACCGGCGGCGAGCCGCTCCTGCGCCGCGACCTGCCGAAGCTGGTGGAAATGCTCGCTCCGACTGACGGGCATGAGATTGCGCTCACCACCAACGGCTCGCTCCTCGCCGCCCACGCCCCCGCCCTCGCCGCCGCCGGCCTCGACCGGGTGACCGTCAGCCTCGACTCGCTCGACCCGGAGGTCTTCGCGCGCATGAACGACACGCGGGTGCCGGTCGAGAAGGTGCTCGCCGGCATCGAGGCGGCGGCCGCGGCGGGGCTCGCGCCGGTCAAGATCAACGCGGTCGTCCGCCGCGGGGTCAACGACCACACTGTGCTCGGCCTGGCCCGCCACTTCCGCGGCACCGGCCACACCGTCCGCTTCATCGAGTTCATGGACGTCGGCACGATGAACGGCTGGCGCATGGAGGAGGTGGTCCCGGGGCGCGAGATCGTCGAGCGGATCGCCGCCGAGATGCCGCTCGACCCGGTCGAGCCCGCCTACCCGGGCGAGGTCGCCCGGCGCTGGCGCTACCGCGACGGCGGCGGCGAGATCGGCGTCATCACCTCCGTCACCCGCTCCTTCTGCGGCGACTGCACCCGCGCCCGCCTCTCCGCCGAGGGCAAGCTCTACACCTGCCTCTTCGCCACCCGCGGCACCGACCTGCGCCAGCTCCTCCGCGACGGCGCGACCGACGAAGAGATCGCGCAGGCGATCACCCAGGTCTGGCACGCCCGCGACGACCGCTACTCCGAAGTCCGCAGCGAACAGACCGCCGCGGCCCCGAAGATCGAGATGAGTTACATCGGAGGCTGAGGGCTCTTAGGCTTCGGCCGGCTCTTCGAGAGCTCCTCGAGGTAGTAGGCACCGACGGCTTCGGCGATCGCCCGGGCTGGCATCTCCACGGCGCGCAGGACGAGCCTCCGCCGCTCGCCGCCGCTTTCGATCTCCAACTCCACGCGTTCGCCCGGCCGGATCCCGTGCAGGAGCTCGCGCACCTGCTCCCGGGTCGGGCCACCCAGCGCGACCCCCTGGAACTCGATCACCCGGTCGCCACGTACGAGACCGGCTTGTGTGGCCGGGCCCTGGGGGTCGACGAACGCGACGACGAGGCCGGCGTCGCGGTCGTGGAGGTGGAGCCCGAGGCCGAGCCATCCTCGTGAGCCCAGGGTCTCGACGATGCGGGCCGTGCACGCGTCGCACCGATCGCACGGGTCGTCGACCTCGGCACCGAGGCACGGCGAGGCGGTGAGCACAGAGACGAAAGTGAGGGTGACGAGCAGATATCGGATCGATCGGTTCATCGGGAGTTGTCTCCGTCTTCGGTGGTCTCTCTCGGTACGGTGAGGGTCATCGACGCTCCGGCCGCCAGGTAGCCCTCGGTACAGGCGCGGTCTCCGTCGGCAGGGAAGAAGCAGAGCGCGTAGGCCCCGGGCGCGAGATCGGGAAGGATGAGATCGCTCCCTTCGCGGCGCACTCCGCCCAGGAGCTGAGCGAAGGCGTCGACGGGCAGGACCAGGCCGCCAGCCACGAGCGCGGCTCGTCCGGGACCCTCCCGCGCCGGCTCGTCGGTGATGCGGAGCACACCTCCCATCTCGGGGACGTCCAGGACGACGGGTGCACGACCACCGAGGCCGGTCACGTCGGCGAGTGTGACCGGGTAGCCGGGCGCCCGGACGACGGCGCGGAAACCGACACTCTCGGGCGTGAGCGCCACCTCGAAACGCCCGTCGGGACCGGTGATCACCCTCGGCATGTCGGCCGAGCCTGGCTGGGAGAGCGTGGGGAGGATCAGGATCTCGGCTCCGGCGACCGGTCCTCGAGCCGTGCGCACGATCCCCCGGACGACCAGATCCGAGCGCAGCACGAGCTCGACCGCCGGCCCCTCGGCTCCCTCTTCCACCTGCACGGCGACGGCGGCGCTCCGCGCCGGTCCGGAGGTCGCCTCGACCGACAGGCTGGCGGGCTCGATGCCCACCAGCTCGAACGTGCCGTTCTCGGTCGTATAGGTCACCGCCTCCAGGCGACGTTCGGCCAGGTCGAAGAGGAGCACCGTCGCGTCGGGGACCGGATCGCCCTCGGCGTCCTCGACCGTTCCACGAACGACCGTGTCGGGCAATTCGATACGGAGGTCGTCGGCCTCGCCTTTCCGCGACCGAACCTCGATCGGCTCGAGCCGCTGGACTCCCTCTCGACCGGCTCGAGCGACGTCGATCGGCCATTCGCCGTCTCTGGGGAGGAAGCCCTCGAAGCGCCCCAGTTCGTCGGTGACGATGCGGATGGAGGTCTTCCCGCTCCGGCCGCCGAAGAAGAGCGTGGCTTCGACCGGTTCGTCGCCCGCGACCAGCTCGCCACGCACCGCCACGCCTTCGGGCGAGAGCTCGAGCGAGTTGGGGCCGGGCACGAGCGTGATCCGCCGCTCGATCCAGCGCGGCGAGCGATCGGTCGCGACGTGCAGGCGGTACTCGCCCGGATCGAGTCCGGTGGCGCTCCAGTACCCGTCCGGGTCGACCTCCGGGACGCTCGGGGGGATCAGCTCGATCCTGCCGTCCGGGAGCACCTTCAGCAGGTTGATCCTCCACGGCAGGCCGTCGGGCGCGGTGCCGGGCGCAAGGAAGAGCTCGAGGGTCGCGGGCCGGAGCAGTGCGATCGGTGCCGGGAGCGTCACGTCCTCGCCCACTGCGATGCGCAGATCTTCGAGCAGCGTCGGGCTCCACCCTTCGTGGGTGATCCGGAGGTCGAAGAGGCCCGGGGGAAGGCCGGTCACGGCGAAGCCGCCCCGTTCGCTCCGGCCGACGGAGCCGGCGAGCTCGAACCGCTGCTCCTGCGTCAGCGGCACGTCGCCGACTGCGCTCGGCGCGAGCCGGATCTCGGCCCCGTCCAGCGGAGCGTCGGTCTCCCCGTCCACCACGGCACCTTGAAGGCTCGACGGAGCCACCAGCTCGACCGTGCCCAGGCCGGTCTCCCGACCCTCCTCGAGGTCTCGCCCCCAGAACAGCACGGGTGCGCTTCCCTCCGGCTCGAGCCGGATGTCGACCGCACCCACGGGCAACGAGCATGCGAAGCGGCCGGTCGCCCGTACGGAGCAATCGGTGGTACCGAAGACCCCTTCGCGCGACACGCGGGACGCGCGACGCAAGAAGCGAGCGGTCAGCTTCGGCGCTGGCTCCTCGCCGGCGAGCGCGACTCGGCCGGTGACGGAGGTGGTCGGCACCGCCTCGAATCGAATCGTGCGGCTCGGCTCTCGGGTGTCCCAGCGCTCGACCGGCGCCCACCAGCCCGCGGCTTCGATGCGAAGCTCCCACCGGCCGGCAGGCAGCTCCAACCTGGCCGGACCGGGTGCTTCGAACCGAAATCGTTCAGTCTGGGCGGAAGGCTCGGCGCCCGCATCGGTGCGGACGGCGGTCAGAGACAGGTCCTCGAGCGATCTCTCGGTCCCGGAGGTCTCCACGACGACCGTCACGGGGCTCGGCGTGGCGCAGAGCGCTACGACCGGCAAGAGCGCCGAAACCAGCGCCAGGAGCGCTCCACGGAGGGCAATCACGACGGCAGGGCCGCGCCTAAACGGCGATGTAATCGATGCAGACTCCCCACACATGGCACCGCTCGCCGTCGAAGTAGCAGTCGAAGTCGTCGCCGCTCTCGCTCGGGCCGCACCAGTAGAAGTACTCCTCCAGCCCGAGAGCTCCGCCCCCGATGTACCGCTCGTAGCAATCCCAACAGTAGGCGTCGGCGGGTACGGTAGCGCCGACGAGAGCCAGAGCGATCAAGATGAACAACGAGCTTCGCAAGACACGTGTGCGCATGCAGCCTCCCCGCTTCAGTATTTGGAGCCGATGCGTGAGCACCGGCGATCGTTCTTGCGTCGAGGCTAATGTTCGAGAGGGCGCGAGTCAACCGCCCGCGACCCGCGACCACGCCATCACGGCCGGATGCTGACCGCTTCGTAGAGCTTCGCCGTTTCGTAGAGCGTGCCGTCTTTGATCGTCCACTCGACCTTGCGGATGTCGGAAATGTCTCGGGTCGGGTCGCCGTCGACGACGATCAGGTCGGCGAGCTTGCCGGGCACTACGGTGCCGAGGAGGCCGGCGCGGCCGGTGATCTCGGCGGCGCCGAGGGTGGCGATGCGCAGCACCTCGGCGGGTGGGATGCCGGCCTCGGCGTAGAGCTCGAGCTCGCGCTGGTAGGCGAAGCCGGCGAAGTCGTCGGTGCCGGCGACCAGCGGCACGCCCGCCTCGTAGAGCTTGCCGACCATCTCGATCATCCGCCGGTACGACTCCCGGTAGGTCGGGTCCATCCCCTCCGGCGGCTCGAGGCCGCCGCCCAGGAAGCCGCGCCGGACCTGCGGCGGCAAGCGGTCGGCGATCGGCGCGTAGGCCGGCGCCAGCGTCCCCGGACGGCCGAGGAACATCCCTTCGAAGGCGGTCTGGGTCGGATCGACGACGATGCCGCGATCGGCGAGCATCCCGACGAACGATTCGACCTCGGGCGAGTCGAGGTCGACCGCGGCCGCCCGCGCCGCCACCTCGGTGAAGCGCGCCGGGGTGCGGGTGTCGATCTCTTCGTCCGGCCAGAGGTTGAGGAAGAGGAAGTTGGTGTGCTGGAGCTCGTCGAAGCCGAGCTCGACCGCTTCGGCGGCCGAGAGGCCCATCGGCACGTGGCCCGAGAGCTTCATCCCCCGCTCGTGCGCCGCGCGGGCGATCGGCGCCACCAGCTCCGGGTCGAGCGAGCTGTAGACCTTGATCTGCTCGTAGCCGAGATCGTCGTAACGCTCGATCCACTCGAGCGCCTCCGCCTCGGTCGAAACCAGCGCCTTGGTCGGGCCGGCGAACGGTCCGGGGCCGTCGAGGAAGCCGCCGAGGATCAGGCGTGGGCCGATTCCCCGCGGCTTCGACGGATCCGTCTCGTTCCACGCCTCGCGCAGGCCGGTCACCCGCTCGACGTCGTTCGCCAGATCGCGCACGCTGGTCACGCCGGCCGCCAGGTGCAGCACGCCATCGAGCTCCGAGACGTGGGTGTGCATGTCCCAGAGCCCGGGGAGCACGGTCTTGCCGCGGGCGTCGATCCGCCGCGCGCCGGCCGGCACCTCGACCTCGCCGTCGGGACCGACCGCGGTGATCCGGGTCCCTTCGACGACGACCGTGCGCCCCGGCGTCACCTCGCCGGTCTCCGGGTCGAAGAGCGCGGCGCCGGTCAGTGCGATGCCCTCTTCCGGCCGTTCGCCCAGCCGCTCGGCGAGCGCGGCGGCCCAGGCGTCGGTCTCCCGCTCCTCGACCTCGCGCAGCGTCTCCGCCGCCGCCTGCCAGCCGGGCGGCAGCAGGCTGAACCAGCCGGAGACGGTGGCGAAGAAGGCGGCATCGCCTCCGGATCGATCGAGCCAGATCCCGATGGGTGACATGCCGAGGCCGGCGATCGACACCCGGGTGACCTCGCGCGTCTCGCTCCCGTCGTCGGAGCTGACGGTGACGCTCGTCCGGTCGTCGAGCACCGCCTCGCCCTCCGGCAGGAGCGCGATCCGGCCGTCCGGGTCGTCGAGGAGCGCCGCCGCGAGGAGCGCGATCTCGGGCGCGGCGGACTGCGTGCTCAGGTAGAAGGCGGGCCCCTCGACCCGAGTCGCGCCCGCCTCGCTCGGGCTCCGCCAGCGGGCCTCGCCCCCGGCCCAGCTCCCGTCGAGGGTGAAGCTCTCCTCGACCGGCGCCTTCAGGTAGTCGTGCCCTTCGGTCTCGATCGCGACCGGCACGCCCGCCTCGCCGAGCACCAGGCGGGTGTCGAGGTCGGGGCCGCGGCCGCGGTCGTTGAAGGTGAAGTGCCAGAGCTGGGCGTCGCCCTCGCGCCGCAGGGTCATAGAGCCGGCGTCGTTGCCCTGGATCTGGACGTTCCAGCGCGCGTCGGCCTCCGCGACCGGTGCGTCCGGAGCGGTCGACGGCGCGGGCGCGCCGCCGGCGCACGCGCCGAGGAGGCAGGAGGAGGTGAGGAGGGCGAAGAGGACGAGGCTCGAAGGTCGCATGGTGACCTGGAGTCTAACGCCGCTCCGGGTCTCCCCGCCCTGTCGCGGACGGTTACCGCGCCGTGCGCACCGGGATCGCCAGCACCTGGCCCGGCTGGATCCGGGTCGACCGGATGGCGTTGACCGCCTTGAGCCGCGAAACGGTCGTCCCGTGCGTCTGCGCGATCCGCCAGAGCGTGTCGCCGCGCCGGACCGTGTAGCGGGTGGTGGCACTACCGCCCAGGCTGCCGCGGGAGGCGGCGACGAAGGTCGATCCGCCGGAGCCGCCGGAGCCGCCCGAGGGGGCCGACGCCATCCGCAGGTCGCTGCCGGCGGGCCCGTCGATCCGCTCCACGTAGCGCACGTACGGCTGCGGGAAGAGGGCCACGTGGTAGTGCGGCGGACGGTACTCGCGGTTCGCCTCCAGCACGCCGTCGGCTTCGAGCGCCAGGAAGGTGCGCTCGATCCAGCTCCGGCAGCGGCCGTTCTGCGGCACCCGCAGATCCATCGCCATGCCGGTCGGGTGGACCGAGCGGGCCGAGGCGTTGCGCGGCTGGCGGTTCTTCGGCCGCGTGAGGCTGGTCACCACCAGGCGCTCTCCGCAGGCGGCGCGGTACTGGGCGCCCAGGCGCTCGAGGAAGAGCTTCACCTCCGGTCGCGCGTACGGGAAGCTGACGCCCCGCTTGACCACGTAGTCGGAGTTGCCCGGCACGCGCACCAGGTAGCCCCGCTCGACGAAGCGGTAGACCTGTCCCGAGTGGGCGAGGAAGGTGTAGTCGTGGGCGCGCGCCTGGGCGTTCTGCCGGTCCATCGAGGCGCGGGAGCCGCGCAGGCTCTGGGCGGAGGCGGGAGGAGCGGCGAGCGCCGAGAGGGTGAGCAGGGCGCAGGTGGCCCCCAGGACGCGAATGGCCAGGGCGCGGAACCCCGGAAGAGATCTGATCGGCGACGGCATCAGAGGTCTCCCTGTACGAGAGCGTTGACGATGTCTAGCAGCTACAAAGCCCGATTGTAGTTGAGGAACCGGCTCTTGGGAACCCCGCGGTCGTAAATCAAGGTAAAACGATCGAGACGGGGAATCCGACGAAGAGGCCGGACTCGATCACGCCGGGGATCGCCTTGATCTCCCGCTCCAGCGCGTCGGAGATCTCTTCGAAGCGGGCGTCGAGGATCAGGTTGCCGTTCTCGGTGAAGACCGGGCCGTCCTTGCTCTTCGCCGCCCGCGGCACGATCTCGGTGGCGCCCAGGTCGCGCAGCCGCTCCTCGACCAGCGGCAACGCCCACGGGTGGGTTTCGACCGGCACCGGGAAGCGGCTGCCGAGGCGGTCGACGAGCTTCGAGCGGTCGACCAGAATCAGCGTCCGGGCCTGGCTCGCCATGACGAGCTTTTCGCGGAACATCGCGCCGCCCCGCCCCTTGATCAGGCGCGTCACGCCGTCCTGCTCGTGCACCTCGTCGGCGCCGTCGAACCCCCAGTCGGGCCGCGCCTCCGGCAGCCCGACGGTCGGGATGCGCAAGGCGGCGCAGGCGAGGGCGACTTCGGTCGAGGTCGGCACCGCGCGGACCGACAGGCCGTCGCGCTCGATCCGGCGGGCGATGGCGACCAGGGCGAGGTAGGAGGTGGAGCCGGAGCCGGCGCCCAGAACCTGGCCGTCTTCGACTTCGGCCGCGACCTGCTCGGCGACCGCCTCTTTCTCTTCCCGGTTCGAGATCTCTCCGGACCACTCCCGGAAGCGTTCGATCGAGGGCCATCGCATGCGTGGGTCTCCTGTCGGGTCTGCGCGGGGGTTTCGGCTGGCGAGATTGTACCGGCGTCGGGAGGTGGTGGAAGGCGGAGTGGGGGTGCCTGTGCCGCGGGTCCGTGCCGGGAGCCCTCGCGCC
>CAZLLV010000024.1:0-6744 GCA_964560325.1 uncultured Thermoanaerobaculia bacterium
AGCGCCTCCTGGGCGGCGCGCTCGCACTCCGGGTCCCGCGCGCGAGCGACCAGGCCGGGCAGGAGCGCCCGGGCCTGGGGCAGGGTCATCCCCGGCTTGACGCCGCTCTTGCGGACGGTGCGCGTCGCGGCCACCACCCGCGCCCGGCTCGCCTGCCCTTCGAAGACCGCGAGCGCTTCGTCCTGGAGCTCCGGCTCGCTACGCAGCCGGGCG
Organism: uncultured Thermoanaerobaculia bacterium; assembly: GCA_964560325.1. GTDB lineage: Bacteria > Acidobacteriota > Thermoanaerobaculia > Multivoradales > DATKCC01 > CAZLLV01. Next base: position 214 of record CAZLLV010000024.1, read on the forward strand.
GCGAGAGGGAAGAGGGGGACCTGGAGGCAGGCGATGCGGGACATCGGTGTCCGCGCGTCAGGAAGAGGAGGCGGCGGCGAGCGGGGCGACCGCCTCGACCGAACGGATCGGCTCCGCCGAGCGCGCGGGGTCGAGCAGGCCGTCGACGAACGAGAGCGTGAGGGACTCGACCGCGCCTGGGGCTGCCGCCGCCTCCGGCGAGGCGGGCCGGCGGCGGGCCTTTTCGAGCGTGATCCGGGCTTCGAGGCCGAGGAAGAGCTCCGGCGGGCTCGCCGTGGCGCGCCCACGCCGGCCGCTCCAGTCATCCCGCCCGCTCCAGCCACCCCGGCCGCTCGGAACGGGGCCGCTCCGGCGGGTGCCGGCGGCTCGCACGTCGAGAACCTCCGAGGCCGCGGTGCCGCTCGTGCGGTAGGGGCTGGAGACGAAGATCGCGGTCCGGTGCGAGCCCGCGGTGCGGGCGAGGCGCAGCCAGGCGGCCCGGGCGCTCGGCGCCGCGATCCGGCCGTGGGGGACCGGCGGCACCCCGAGGTCGAGGGCGACCAGGGGAAAGCCGGTGGTGATCAGCATCTCGGCGCCGAGGAGGGCCTGCCGCAGGTGGTGGGGCCGGAGCCAGAGCAGGCGTTCGAGATCGACTCCGGCGGCCTCGGCCGTCTCCGGGTCGAGCCCGTCGCCCAGGTCGACGAAGGCGGCCACCTCGCCGGCACCGGTGACGGCGGCGAGGAGGGTCAGCACGAGGGCGAAGCGGCCGCTCGAGCGGCCGCCGACCAGCTCGACCAGGTGCCCGCGGGGAAGCCCGCCGGCGAGCAGCCGGTCGAGCTCGGGACAGGCGGTGGGGAAGAGCGCGGGCCGCTCTTCCTCGTGCTGCCGGCGCGCCAGCTCCCGGCCCGAGATGAGCTGGCCGCGCAAGGCCTGATGCGAGGAAAGGACGGAAAAGCTCGAGGGGGCCGGCCGGGCATTGTCACGGGGGGTAGGCGTGGCATCGTTCCCGGCCGGGTCCCCCTCGAGCCATTCCGAATGCTGTAGACGGACTGCCATGTCGTGGTACCTTGGATCTCCTTACGCCGAAATACCGCTGCCCGGATCTCCTAGGATAGGCGGTGAAAGAGCGTAAGTCAAGGACGAAAAAAAACGGCGGCGGCCCCGTGGGGGCTCGCCGCCTCGGAGGACCGGCTCAGGAGGCCGGAGAGGTCGGAGAGGTCGGAAAGGGACTCAGGCGGAGAGGAACCGCACCACCTTCGACAGCGTGGCCGCCGGCAGCGCCACGTGCACCTTGCCGTCGGGTGAGTCGACGTCGATCACGAAGTTGCCGCCGCGCTTGATCACCCGCACCGACTCCCGGTCACTCACGACCTCGACCAGCGTGGCGTCGGGAATCTCCTCCAGCTCGTGGGCCATCTCGCGCAGCGCCGGGACGTAGGCGGCCACCTCGGCGCGCATCCGGGCCCGCTCTTCGGGCGGGATCGCGATCGAGGCGATGCCGAGGCCGAGGTCGAGGGCGATCGCCGGGACCGGCACGAAGAGGTCGGTCCCCTGCGGTCCGCTCTCCTCGATCGACACGGTCACGACCCCGGTGGTCATCACCGTGGCCGCGAGAGCCACGCCGGTGCCCACGAAGACCATCGCGAAGGCGACGGTCAGGGCGACGAAGACGCGCGCCAGGCCGCCCATGTCAGTCGGCCTCCGGCAGGTCGTCGATCCAGACCCGCACCGTGGCGTCGTGGTCACGCACCGTCACCAGCTCACCGGCCCCGTGGTCGGCGAGCGCCCGCAGGGCGGCGGCCACATCGAGCTCGTTGCCGCTGCCGGAGACGAGCGCCTCGAGGACCCGGATCGGGAAGCGGGCGCGGATCTCGGTGCCGTCAGCGGAGGCGTCGGTCTCGACCCGCAGGTAGGCGCCGTCCTTGAAGAAGACGATCCGCTCGGTGTCGGTCTCGACCTCGGCGAAGGTGGTGTTCGGGGAGTCGACGAACGAGGCGAGGACGCGGCGCAGGTCGTCGACCGAGACCTCGGAGTCGTCGATCACGATGCGGCCGTCCTCGACCTCGCTCGCGCCTTCGATCATCGGGAGCATGCTCTCGATCAGGCTGACCGGCAGGTTGACCTTGATGTTGGCGTTGTCGCCGCCGGTCTCGTGGACCTCGACGTGGAGCCAGAGATCGGGGGCGGCGGCGGCCGGCGAGACGGCGGCGAAGGCGAGGACGGCGACGAGGCCGAAGGTGGCGAGGGCCGAAGAGTGTCGGGTGTTCATGTCGGGTCTCCTTGAGAGGTGAGCTTCCAACTGCATTCACCAGGCAAGACGCTCGACCCGAGACGAATGTTTCAGCTTCGGAGCCTGTGAAGAAATCTCCGCCCGTTGCGAGGGCGTCATCCGAGCGCCCCTCGCAAGACGCGGCGACGCAGGCGTAGCCGGGGCCTACATCGAGGAGCCGCAACGTCGCGAGGGGCGATGCGGGGGCGCCCACAGTAGGGCCGGAGATTTTTCACAGGCTCTATAGCGCTTCGAGCTCCTCCACCATCTCCTCGACCACCTTGAAGCCGCCGCGCCAGAAGGCGGCGTCGCGGATGTCGATGCCGACCTCCTGCAGGACCTCCTCCGGCCGCGCCGACCCGCCGTGGGCGAGCAGGCGCAGGTACCCCGGCTTGAACGCTTCGCCCTCGCGCTGGTAGCGCCGGTAGAGGGCGAGCACCAGGAGCTGACCGAAGCTGTAGGCGTAGCAGTAGAACGGCGTCTGGTAGATGTGCGGGATCGACAGCCACTCGTGGCGGAACTCGTCGCTCACCTCGACCGCGTCGCCGAACTGCTCCGCCAGGTTCTCGCGGTAGAGCGCCTCCAGCTCCTCGAGCGAGGCGCCCTGGCGGATCGCCTCGTGGGCATCGCGCTCGAAGCGCACGAAGTAGCTCTGGCGCAGCACCGTCGCGTACACGTCGTCGAGCTGCTTGATCAGGATCTCCCGCCGGGCGAGCGGGTCGGCCTCGTGCTGGAGGAGGCGCTCGGTGACCAGGATCTCGCCGAACACCGAGGCGGTCTCCGCGAGCGGCAGCGACGACTGCTGGACCAGAGCCGAGTGGTCGGCCGCGAGCATGCTGTGGATGGCGTGGCCGAGCTCGTGGGCGAGGGTCGCCACGTCGCGCAGCCGGCCGGTGTAGTTGACCAGCACCCAGGGGGTGAGCCGGGGGAGGACCGTCGAGCACATGGCGCCCCCGCGCTTGCCCTTCCTCACCTCGCTGTCGATATGCCGCTCGGCGAAGAGCCGGCCGGCCATCTCGGCGAAGCGGGGGTGGAAGCTGCCGAAGGTGTCGAGCACCAGGCGCGCTCCCTCCGAGTACGGGATCTCCCGGTCGGAGCCGCCGACCGGCGCGTAGAGGTCGTAGCGCCGAAGACGCTCCAGGCCGAGCCAGCGCGCCTTGAGCCGGAAGTAGCGCTGAAAGAGACCGCGCTCCTCGTGGCAGACCCGGAGCAGGGTGTCGACCGCCTCGTCGGGCACGTCGTTGCTCAGGTTGCGGACCTGGATCGGCGACGTCATGCCGCGCAGCTCGACGTTCTCGGTGTGCCAGTCGCGCACCCGGTAGACGTAGAGCTGGCCGAGCACCGTGGCGTCGTCGCCGTAGACCCGGTAGAGCTCCCGGTAGGCCGCGGCTCGGCGGTCGGGATCGGGCGAGTAGGCGAACTGCATCAGCTCATCGCGGGTCATCTTCCGCGCCTCGCCGTCGACCTCGAGCTCGAACTCGAGCCGGTTGGTGAGCATCGAGTAGAGGGTGAGCAGGCCCTCGACCCCGTTGGCGTCCTTCAGGTTGATGAGCTGCTCGCTCGTTTCGTCGAGCGTGTAGGGGGCGAAGCGGCGCATCTCTGCCAGGTAGTGGTGCTCGTCCGGATGCTCCCGCCGGTCGGGGAGCAGGGCCGCCGCCTCCTCGTCCGACAGCGTGCGCCACCAGAGGCCGAAGAAGAGGATCCGGTTGTAGAGGCCGGTCAGCACCTCCTCGACCCGGTTCTGGAGCGCCAGCGCCTCGCGCGACTGGGTGTCCTCGGAGAAGCGGAGCGAGGCGTAGCCGGCGACCACCCAGCTGCGCTCGACGATCGCCTCGTAGGCGTGGAGGATCTCGACCAGGCGCGCCGCGTCGCGCGCGATCGCCAGATTCGGCAGCTCCTCGCGGTGCCGCTCGAACGCGGCGACCCGCTCCTCCAGCTCCTCGAAGCGGGCGCCGACGGTCTCCCTGCCCGCATCGGGCAGGAGCTCGGTCAGGTCCCAGCCGGAGGGCCGGTGACCCTCCTCGGCCACGGCGATCTCTTCGTGGGGCGGTGAAACGGTGGCTCGGCTCGTCGTCATGACTTCCTTGTTCGGGTCGAAGGGGTTGGGGGACGGTCGAGGACGAAACGGACCGTCGGCGTCCCAGTCTACCGCGTGGCGCGCACCCTCTCTCGGCGTCCGCCGCGTCCCGTTGTCCCGATCCGGTGCGACCCCTCACGAAGATTCATAGACGGAGTTTTGATTCGAATCCCGAGGGTCCTTCACTACAGGATCGCGGGATGCTATCTTATGCAAACATACGCAAGGTTCGAAAGGAGACTTCCCATGTCCAGGTTCCCCAACCGCCGGCTCGTCGCCGCCACCGTCCTCGCCGTCACCCTCGCCGTCTTCACCCTCCCCGCCGCCGCCGCGCCGATCGGCGCGTGGACCTCCAGCGCCTGGGAGCTGCCGACCCTCCTGTCCTGGTTCGACTCGCTCTGGGCCGGGATCTTCGGGGGGGATCGGGAGGTGGTGAACAATGAGCCGTGGCGCTTCGGCTCCGTCTACGATCAGCAAGACGCCACGATCGAGCCGGACGGTACGCCACTCCGCATGACAACTGCCACGGAGGATGCGGGCGGCCGGCCTGGATTCACGGGGGGAAGCTGGTAGCCCGTCTCCGATCTTGATCCAGCATCGGGCGGGACAGTGCCCCGCCGCCGGACGAGGTCATCGAGTGCCGGTGTCGGCGTTCGCGGAGTCTTACTCCGGGAAGCGTACGAGGGGCTTGTGTATTCACGCCAAATCACGTAGAGTTACAGCAGATTATGGTGACGGTCGGGAGAACTGTACACGGGAGCGATGAATGACCCCAAGGCATCATCTGGACGCGCGTCTGCTCGACAAGCTCCTCTCTGGCAAGATCGTGACGATTTCGCCGGAAGAAGCGCGAAACCTCGCATGGCACCTGGTCGAGCTCTGCCCGGAGTGCGGCCATGCCGCCGAGAGTGAGTGGGCGCTCGCGGGAATCGACGAGGACCAAAGTCTCGCCGATGTGATGCGGCTCGAACGAGGAGGCGCACGTGATCTCCAAGGCGTGTTCGAGCGGGTTCAACGTCGCGTGGAGGCGACGATGAGCGAGATCGAGAGGGCGTCCGAGAGGGCCCCCGACCTGGTTGACGAGCTCCTGCGTCAGACGCCGCCCCGCCGTAGCCTCCTCGCGCTCAACGATTCGCGGTATCAATCGCTGCCGGTCGCCGAGGTCCTGCTGGAGAGAGCGTGGAGGATCGGTCTCGAGACGCCTCTCGAAGCCGAAACGCTCTCTCGGCTGGTTCTCGATCTTGTCGATCGCATCCAGGTCGACGGCTTGTCGGAATCGATCCTCAACGACGTGCGGGCGAGAGCCTGGGGTGTATGCGGAAACTTCCGCCGAATCGTCGCCGATTACCGGGGCGCCAACGAAGCCTTCCAGTGCGCCTGGCAGTTCCTGGAGGAGGGCTCCGGTGATCTCCTGGAACGGGCTCGTCTCTTGACCCTGGAATCGACCCTCTGCCGATACCAGAAGAGGCGCGACAAAGCAGGAGAGATGATCGAGGAAGCCATCCGGATCTACAAGAGGCTAGGCGAAGAGCATCTGGTTGGTCGGACCTTGGTGCATCAGGGCCTGCTTTTCTCGGAGCAGGGCGAGGCGAGTCGGGCGATCGAAGTGCTCCGCGAGGCACAGGGGTTCATCGATCCCATTCGTGAGCCTCGGATGATCCGGGTGGCGCAGCAGAACCTGATGGTCTACCTGTCGGAGTGCGGGCGCTACGAAGAGGCCATGGCGATGATCCCCTCGTTGCGCCACAAGCTGGTCGCGGATGGAACGCGAGCTGATCTGTTGAGGCTTCGGTGGAGCGAAGGCAGGATCCATCTCGGCCTTGGAAACGACACGCGGGCGGAGGCGGCACTCCTGGAGGTCCGCCGAGGCATGCTGGATCTCGACCTTCCCAAGGATGTCGCCGTGGTCACCCTCGAGCTCGCGGCGCTCTACATGCGCCAGCGGCGCACGGCCGAGATCCGGGACCTGGCGGCGCAGATGTTCCCGATCTTCCAGTCGCGAGACCTGCACCAGGAGGCGATCGCGGCGCTGCTCCTCTTCCAGCGTGCCGTGGAGATGGACACGCTCACCCTGCGGATGGTGGAGGAGGTGGCGGACGTGGTGCGCCGCTCGCAGGATCGGCCTCGGCCGCAGACGCCGGAGCCTTCGTAGCCCGCGGCCCGTCGCCAGCGCGAGCACGAAAAAGGGCGGCACCGCGGTGCCGCC
>CAZLLV010000025.1:0-5664 GCA_964560325.1 uncultured Thermoanaerobaculia bacterium
AGACCGCGCGGGCGGCCCGGTACGGATCGAGCGATTCGAGCACGTTCCACAGGGGGCCGGGGGCCGGGGCGCCGTCGAGGACGGCGGTCCAGAGCGCGGCGGTCTCGCCGGAGCACTCGCTCCGCGCCCGGTCACCGAAACCGGCGAGCGCGAAGAGCGCGGGCCGCTCCTCCGGCTCGAGCTCGGCCAGCGCTTCCTCTGCCACCTCGGCGAGCGCTGCGGCCGCCTCCTCCGCCCGGCCGAGCCAGCCGAGGGCGCGCGCCTCGAGCAGCCGGAGCTCGTCGCGGTGCCAGCGGCCGCCCTCCTCCTGGAGCGCCAGGGCCTCGGCGCAGTGGGCGAGCGCCGCCTCCGGCCGGCCCACCACCAGCTCGTGGCGCGCCAGGAGCGCCAGGTCGTGGATCTCCCCGCGGACGTTGCCGGCGAGCCGGTTCTCGTCGAGCGCGCTGGCGAGGATCTCCTCCACGCCGGCGACCCGCCCCCGACGCAGCCGGATCTCGGCCAGGTTGTGGAGCGCCAGCGTCGTCCGGCGCGGGCCGTCGCAGGCGCCGAGCAGCCGCTGGGCGTGGAGGAAGGCGCGCTCGGCGCCAGCGAGGTCCCCCGTACGCGCCCGCCCCACGCCGAGGTCGCTCCACAGCCCACCGGCCTGGTCGCGCCGGAGCGAGCGGCGGTCGCAGGCGAGGGCGCACGACAGGTGCTCGACCATCGCCGCTCCGTCGCCGGCCGCCATCGCCCGGAGCCCCGCCGCCTGGTGCCAGCGCCAGGCGACCGCCGGCGAGCGCTCGGCCGCCGGGCGGGCGGCGGCGAGGTGACGGTCGATCGCTCGCCGATCGCCCCGGTCCCAGGCCGCGACCGCGGCGACCAGCTCCGCCCGTGCAAGGGTTTCGTCGCCGCCGCCCCGGGCGCCGCGGAGCGCCCGCTCGACCCACTCGGCGGCACGCTCCGGGTGGCGGCTGTTGAAGTAGGCGCGCTGCGCCACGTCGGCGAGCTCGATCCGCGCGCGCGGGCCGATCGAGGCGAGCGAAGAGGAGCGGCCGGCGCCCGAGGCGAGCCGGGAGAGCCGGCGGCGCACGACGCCGAGCTCGCCCAAGAGGAGCCGGGCACGGAGCTCGCCGGCCAGGGCGCGGCCGCGGTCGCTCACGCTCTCGACCGCTCGGCTGAGCTCCCGCAGCACCTCGGCCGCGGCGGCGAAGCGGCCGTCCGCGAGCAGCGCCTCGCCGTGCGCCAGGCGCTCCTCGTCGCCGTCCGGCCCCCGGACCGCCCATGTGGCGACCGCGGCGCTCCACCGCCCGGCCGCCGCCAACCGCGCCGGATCGGACCGCCCGCCGCCGTGCCACAGGTCGCGCGCGCCGGAACCGGCGAGGGTCTCGCGCAGCTTCGCCGCCTCCGCCGCCGTCACGCTGCGCGGCCAGCCGCCCGCGCCGGCACCCGCCAAGAGGACGGTGCGCGAGCCGTTCTCGACCAGCTCGGCCGCCAGCGCCCGGCGGTCGACCGCGTGCTCGCGCTCCCAGAGGAACGGAGCGACCTCCAGGATCTCGGTGACCGCCCGGTGCGGAGGCAGCGCCGCGAGCGACGGTCGCCACCGTTCGAGCAGCCGCCGCACCGCCCGACGGCCTGCGCCGCGCCCCGCCACCCGCTCGGAGGAGCCGAAGAGCACCGCCACGAGCTCGCGCAGGCTCTCCTGGCAGAGCAGGCGGCGGGAACGGGGAGCCGGCTCGATGCCGCATAGCTCGCCGTCCGGGCCGAGGCCCGCTCCACGCCAACCGCGCGCCGTCCGGCCGCCGGCCGCGTCGAGATGGGCGAGGAGCGCGGCGCCCTGCAGGAGGAGACCGACGCGCCGGCGGTCGGTGAGGCGCGGCGCTCCGGAGCTCCCCACGAGCTCGTCCAGGCGGTGACGCGGCTCGAGATCGAGCGCCGGGTGGACGAGGCGGGGGCGGTCGGTGGTCTCGATCGTCATGTCCGCTCCGTGGATGCGCGGAACGGAGACGATCCTTCACCCGAGCAGCGCTTCCAGGTCCTCCCAGAAGCCGGGGTACGACTTGCCGACCACGTCGGGGTCCGCCACGCGAACCCCCGGGCGGCGCAGCCCCACCAGGGCGAAGCTCATGGCGATCCGGTGATCTCCCATCGGGTCGACGGTCACCGGCCCGGCGCCGGCATCGACCGCACCGGGCCCGCCCGCCCAGCAGCCCTCGATCACCAGGCCGTCGGGCAGCTCCTCCACCGGCACGCCGAGACGCGACAATCCGACGGCCATGGCGTGCAGGCGATCGCTCTCCTTGATCCGCAGATGCGAAATATTGTAAATGCGAGTCGTCCCGGATGCAAACGGCGCGACGGCGGCGAGGGTCGGCACCTGATCCGGCGATGCCGAGAGATCGACCTCGACGGCGGCGAGCGGAGCGCCTTCGACCACGACCGCCTCGCCCTTCCGCTCGACCCGCGCCCCCATGCGGGCGAGCAGATCGAGGAACGCGCGGTCACCCTGGGCCGACTCGGCGTCGAGCCCCGTGAGCTCGACCCGGCCGCCGGTGATCGCCGCCGCGGCGGCCGGGTAGCAGGCGGCGGACCAGTCCCCTTCGACGCGGAGGTCGGCGGGGGCCGAGAGCCGGGCCGGCGCGATCCGCCAGGTCGCCCCGGTCGAGCGGATCGGGTCGATGGCGGTAAAGCGCCGGATCGCCCGGCGAGTGAGCTCGACGTAGGGGCCGGAGGTGAGTGCCGGCACGTGTAGCTCGGTCGGCCGGCCGGCGCGCAGGCAGGCCATCAGGAGCGCCGAGAGGTACTGGCTCGACTCGCCGGCGTCGAGGGTCGCCCGGCCGCCGCCGAGGGTGGGACCGTGGACGACCAGAGGAGCGTGGGAGGGGGTCGCGCCGTCCTCCGGCGCTCCGACCGGCTCGGCCGCCTCGAGGCGGGCCCCGAGCGCCGTCAGCGCGTCGACCAGCGGCCCGACCGGGCGCTCCCGGAGCCGCGGCGAGCCGTCGATGCGCCAGCGGCCCGGGAGCACCGCGAGAGTGGCGGTGAGAAAACGGAAGAGGGTGCCGGCGTTGCCGCAGAAGATCTCCGCGCTCGCCGGCGCGCTCCCGGGTCCGGGCGGCGCGAGCTCGACCGCCTCGTCGCTCGCCTCGACCGACCAGCCGAGCGCGCGCAGGGCGTCGAGGAAGAGGCGGGTGTCCTCGGCCAGGAGCGGCCGGCGGACGATCGCCCGGGAGCCGGAGAGGAGCGCCAGGTTCAGGTAGCGGTGGGTGACGCTCTTCGAAGGCGGCGGCGCGATCCGCCCCCGGACCTTTCGGCCGGACGGGATCGCGCGCGGCTCGTCGGACGGGCCACCCGGGGTCAGCCCAGCCATACGACCTCCCGCGCGTCGTACCAGGCGTCGAGCAGCCGGATCTCCCCCTCCGGCACCTCGAGCACCCGCGGCTCGTGGAAGTGGCCGAGCAGCAGCACGTCGTGCCCCTCGGCGAGGCGCCGTCGGCCGTAGCGGCGCAGCACCTCCTCCGGGATCGTCCGCTTGTGCTTCCGGTTGGTCGCCGACAGCGTGCGCTCGGTGCCGAAGACCAGGCGCTGCGCGAAGCGGCGGGGGACGAGCGAGGCGCCGAAGCGGCTCGGCCGGCTCTTCGAGAGCGCCCGCCAGAAGCGGTACTTCCAGTCGCGGGCGTCGAGCCCGTCGCCGTGGACGGCGAGGTAGCGCGTGCCGCCGGCCCTGAACGCCACCTCGTCGGCCACCCGGTCGAAGGCGTGCGCGTACGGGCTCTCGCCGAGGAAGAAGTCGCGGTTGCCCTCGACGTAGTCGACCCGCACGCCCCGGGCACGCAGCTCCGCGAGCGTCTCGACGAAGCGCACGATGTCCGGCGTCTCGTAGCGCCGGTCGCCGATCCAGAGCTGGAACAGGTCGCCGAGGAGGATCAGGTGGCGGCACCCCGCGTCCGGCAGCGCCCGGAGCTGCTCGACGAGCGGCCCGGCCGCGCCGCCGGGGCCCCCGAGGTGGGCGTCGGCGACCACCGCCACGCGGCCGGCGGGGCCGGCCGCGCCGCCGGCGGCATCGGAGGGACGGGAGTGCTCGGTCATCGGCGGGCCGGAGCATACCCGGGCCGGCGGCCCCCGCGGTCACCGAAACGCCACGCGGAGCGCGTCCCTCTCGGGCACGGCGCGTGCACTACCAGGAATGTCATGGAGAGCTCGAACAGGAAGCCCGAAGCGGCACCGGAGCCGGCCCCCCGGCCGGAGCCACGACGCCCCGCCGACACCCCGGTCGCGCGCCGCGCCGAGCGACCGGAGACCGCCCGCACCGGGGAATCGGTCACCGCGTACGACGACCTCTGGTTCGAGCGCCGGCCGATTTCGTAGGCCGCCTTCCGCTCCTCTGCCGGCCCTAGGAGGGCCGGTTACACGATCGACATCTTCGGCCGTTCGGCGGCGGTCTTCTCCGCCTGCTCGACGACCGCCCGTGCCACGCTGCGGAACGCTTCCGCGTGGTGACCGTCGGGCTGCGAGACGACGATCGGCTTGCCCTGGTCGCCGCCGAGCACGATCTCCGGGTCGAGCGGGATGGTGCCGAGGAAGGGCGTGTCGAGGAGCTCGGCCGTGCGCTGTCCGCCGCCGCTCTTGAAGATGTCGGTCGACTCGCCGCAGTGGGGGCAGACGAAGGTCCCCATGTTCTCGACGATCCCGACCACCGGCACGTTCACCTTGCGGAACATCGCGAGCCCCTTGCGGGCGTCGATCAGCGCCACGTCCTGCGGCGTGGTGACGACGACGGCGCCCGACAGCGGCACCTTCTGCGTGATCGTGAGCTGCGCGTCGCCGGTGCCCGGCGGCATGTCGACGATCAGGTAGTCGAGCGCGCCCCAGCGCACGTCGCCGAGGAGCTGCTCGAGCGCCTTCATCACCATCGGCCCGCGCCAGATGACCGGCGTGTCGGTCTCGACCACGAAACCGAGCGACATGACCTTGACGCCGTAGCGCTCGAACGGGATCACCTGGTTGGCCTCGATCCGCGGCCGCTCGGTGATCCCGAACATCATCGGCATCGACGGTCCGTAGATGTCGGCGTCGACGATGCCCACCCGGAGGCCGAGCGCGGCGAGCGAGACGGCGAGGTTGGCGGCCACGGTCGACTTGCCGACGCCGCCCTTGCCGGAGGCGACCGCCACGACGTGCTCGACGTCGGGCAGGAGGGGCTGGCCCTGCTGACTCGGCTGCCCCTGCGCCCCCGGCTGGCCGCCGCGTCGCGCCGCGGCGGCGCCGGCCGGGCGGGTGACCTCGATCGACACCTCGACCGAGTCGACCCCCTCGACTCCGGCGGCGGCGCGCTCGACGTCGTCGCGCACGCGGTGGACGGCGTCTTCGTTGTGGGTCGACATCTGGAGGGTGACCTTCGTCCGCCCGCCGTCGGTTTCGACGCCGGAGACGAACCCGAAGGAGACGATGTCCCGGCTCATGCCGGGGTACTTGACGGTCTTGAGCGCTTGCCAGATGCGGTCTTCGAGTTCGGCCATGGGAGTTCCTGCTCGGGAGGGTGGTTCGCGGGGAGTGTGGAGGCGCGGTGCCTCCACGGAGAAAAACGGTAGCACACGCCTCTCCCCCCTCCGGGCCGGAGCAGGCGGTTGCCTTCTCCCCCCCGGGCCGGACCAGGGGCTCCCGCCCGGGCGTCGGCTCCCGGGCCCGCAT
>CAZLLV010000026.1:0-3406 GCA_964560325.1 uncultured Thermoanaerobaculia bacterium
ATCGCGTCGGCATCCGCGTACGAATCACTCGCAGGGTCGACAGGAGGAGCGAGCCATGATCCGAGCCGAACCGGAAGAGCTTCGAGAGGAGGTCGTGCCGGTGCTGGAGGCCCGCCTGCCGGAGCACGAGGTCCGACGATTGCTCGCCGTCGACCTCCGACGGCTCGATCCCCTCGCCGAGGCCGAGCCCTCGCTGGGTGCGCTCCTCCGTCTCGAGAGCGGCTTGATCGTCCTGGCCGTCTACGGTCGGGAGACGGCGACACTCTCCCTGCGCCTCCCCGAGGCCTCTGTCGAGCCCGGTGTCCTCCGTTCGCTGCTGGAAGAGATCCCGATCCCGGAGCGGAGCATCGTCTGGAGGAGCCCGGCAGCGGCAGCCGACGTCGCCAGGATGGAAGCGAGCCTCCCGTCAGTCTGACTCCCGCGGCAGCAGGCCGCGGGCGCGGAGGGCCGCTTCGAGGGTGCGGGCTTCGGCGTCGCCGGCGGTGAGGCGGACGGTTTCGAGGCCGAGGCGGCAGAGGAGGGCGAGGCGGCCCGGGGCGGGCGCGTCGTCGGTCCCGAGCGTTTCGCGCAGGCTCTCCATCTCGCGCAGGAAGGTTTGGTGGTCGCCGCGCGCGAGGGGGCCGGTGATGGCGGCCGGGCCGAGCCCATCGGCCGGGCGGAGCCCGGCTGTGGCCGCTTCGAGGGCGTCGACGGCGCTCCGGGCGAGGGCCAGGTAGCCGCGCAGGATCGATTCCGGCAGTCCCGGTTCCAGGCCGAGCCGCTCGGTCGACTCGCCCGCCGACACCAGCAGGGTCGCGACGCCGCCCGCGGCGACCGTGGCCCCGAGGTGGTAGACGTCGCGCGCCGCCTCGGGGACCACGCCGGAGGCGCCGCCGAAGGCCGCCGCCAGCCGCTCGCCGAGGGCGACCGCCTCCGGCGTACCGTCGAGGGCGTAGAACGTGCCGGCGGCGCGCGCCAGGTCGCTCGGCTCCGGAAGCGGCCGGGGGAACGCCTTGAGCGGGTGGAACGAGCCTGTCGCCGAGCCTGCTCCCGAGCCGGGGGCGAGCGGCGCGAGGACCGAGGCGCCGAGGCTTCCCGAGGTGTGGAGGACGACCGGCGCCTGCGGACGCTCCGCGAGCGTGCCCGCGACCTCCGCGAGCGCGCCGTCGGCCACCGCGAGCAGCAGCAGGCCGCAGTCGGCGCTCTCGAAGCGATCGAGCGCCACGGCCTCGCCGCCCAGGCGCGCGGCGAGCGCCTCCGCCGCCTCCGGCCGCCGCCCGGCCACGCGGACGAGCCGGGCGCCGCGCCCGGCGGCCCACGCGGCGAGCGTGCTGCCCACCCGCCCCGGGCCGACCAGGGCGAGGCGCAGGCCGGCGAGCGGCGGAGCGTCGCGCATCCGGCTAGAATAGCCGAACCACCGGAACGGAAAGGATCCGCACGACCGGAGCGACGATGCCCGAGGCGACCCAGAAGCAGCGAGAGCTCTCCACGCGGGAGCGGGAGATCCTCAAGGACATCATCCTGACCTACGTCCTCTCGGCGGAGCCTGTCAGCTCCCGCTCGCTCTCCAAGCAGAGCCGTCTCGAGCTGTCGGCCGCCACCATCCGCAACGTGATGGCGGACCTCGAAGACTTGGGCTACCTGCGCCAGCCGCACACCTCGTCCGGCCGCGTGCCGACCGGCGCCGGCTACCACCTGTTCGTCGAGTCGATCATGGGCGCGCGGACCGTTCCCGCCCGGGTGCGCCAGTACATCGACGAGAACCTGCGCGAGACGCCGACCGACGCCGAGGGGCTGGTGTCGGTGACCTCGCACCTGCTCTCCGAGCTCTCGCAACAGGTCGGCATCGTGGTGACGCCGGCGATCGGCGAGACGGTGCTCCAGGCGATCGACTTCGTGCCGCTCACGGGCGCGCGGGTGCTGGTGGTGATCGTCTCCCAGACCGGATTCGTCGACAACAAGGTGATCGACACCGAGCGTGCGCTGCCGCGCGAGGAGCTGGTGCGGATCTCGAACTACCTGACCGAGAACTTCGGCGGCCTGACGCTGCGGCAGGTGCGCGACCGGCTGGTCGCGATGATGGCGGAGGACCGCGCCAAGGTCGACGAGATCCTCGGCACCACCCTCGATCTCGCCCGCCGCAGCCTCGACTCGATCGCGGCCCGCGAGGTGCGGGTCGACGGCACGACCACGGTCCTCTCCCACCCGGAGCTCGCCGACGTGGTGCGGGTGCGCCGGCTGATCGAGACCTTCAACGACAAGGCGCGCCTGGTCCAGATGCTCAACGCCTGCGTGGTCGGGCAGGGCGTGCGGGTAGTCATCGGCGAGGACAGCGACCTCACCTCCGAGCTCGACTTCAGCCTGGTCGCGACCCGCTACGGCGTGGGAGAGCGCGCTCTCGGCACGCTCGGCATCTTCGGGCCTTCGCGCATGGAATACCAGAGGGTCGTCCCCCTGGTTCACTACCTGGGCGAGACGCTGAGCGAGATGCTCGCCGCCACCTCCGACGATCGGGAAGGGCGCTCCGGCGGCTGACCGCCCCGCGTCCGGCGCGGTCGCGCGCCCTAGGCCCGCTCTCGAGACGACCGACACCGAAACTTTTCATTCGATTGCGATCACCCTGACGAGAGGACGAGGAAGCTCCATGGCCGAGGAAGAGACCCGCAACGAAGACGCCGAGGCGATCGAGATCGACGACGCCGACGAGGACGTGGAGGAGGCGATGCGCCGGGCGGTCGCCGCCGTCGAGGGCGTCGAGAGTGGGGAGGAGTCCTCGCTCGAGCGCGACGTCGATCGCCTCGAGCGCGAGATCGCCGATCTGCGCGACCGCTCGATGCGCACGCTCGCCGACTTCGACAACTACAGGAAGCGCGCCGATCGCGAGCGCACCGAGGTCCGGCGCTACGCCCTGATGGAGCCGCTGCGCGACCTCCTGGAGGTGGTCGACAACCTGGAGCGCGCGGTCTCCGCCGGCGGCTCGCCGGACGATCTGAAGCTCGGCATCGACATGACCCTGCGCCAGCTCGCCGACGTACTGCGGCGCCACGGCGTCTCCGCGGTCGAGGCGGCGGGCGCGCCGTTCGACCCGGCCGTTCACGAGGCCGTCTCGCGCCAGGAGGCGGAGGACGTCGACGAGCCGACGGTGGCCGACGAGCTGCAGAAGGGCTACCTCCTCCACGACCGGCTGGTGCGTCCGGCCCGGGTGGTGGTGGCGGTGCCGGCGGCGGGCGGAAACGAAGGCCGGACGGGCGGCGAGTAGGCCGACGAGAGACGACGGCGTGGCAAAAATCATCGGCATCGACCTCGGCACGACGAACAGTTGCGTGGCCTCGGTCAGCGGCTTCATGCCCGACGTGCTGATCAACCGCGAGGGGAGCCGCACGACCGCCTCGATCGTCGCCTTCGCCGAGGACGGCGACCGCCTGGT
>CAZLLV010000027.1:0-5427 GCA_964560325.1 uncultured Thermoanaerobaculia bacterium
GCCCGATCATCTCGCCGGCCGGGTGCTGGAGCTCGACTACAAGACCCTGCGCCACCCCGGGCACTGGGACTGGGTGCGGCAAAGGATCGACGAGCTCGGAGACGGAGAGCCGGAAGCGCGGATCGCGGCGCTCGAGCGGGAGATGCTGCGGACGATTCCGCAGGTCGAGGCCGACCAGGTCGTGATCTACGCGGCGGTCGAGGGGCACGACCGCAGCGGCGTGCGGCGGCGCATCGACGAGCTGCTGATCGTCCGGCCGCGGCGGATCGGCGGCCACGAGATGAAGGCGATCCAGCTCACCACCGCCGCCGCGCTCGCCGAGTCGGCCCGCATGCTGCTCGCCGACGACCTCTCGGGGGTGGTGCTCCAGAGCGCGATCGAGCCGGAGCGCTGGCTCGCCGGCCCGTTCGTCCGGCGGGCTTTCTACGGCGAGGGTTGAGCGGCGCGGCGGTCGACCCGCGTCGCCAGCACGACGACCGCCGGCACCAGGAGGACGGTGAGCGCCCAGCTCGCCTCGGGGCCGTAGTCGCCGCCGGTCAGCCACGCCGGGCCGGCGACCGAAAGGTCGAGCAGGTGGAAGATCTCGACCCCGCTCACCGGCAGCGACAGGACCCCGGCCATGGCGAAGTTCCAGCCGCCGTGGAAGATCGTGCAGGCCAGCAGGCTCCCGGTCAGCTCCAGCGCCGCCGCCAGCATCAAGCCGAGCAGGAAGGTGTTGACCAGCGCCGCCGCGTCGACCGTCTGGTTCATGGAGTGGAAGACGGCGAAGACGAGCGACGAGGCGCCGGCGGCGCTCGCCCAGCTCCAGCGCTCCCGGAGCGTGCGCAAGACGTAGCCCCGGAACACCCACTCCTCGACCCCGCCCTGGACGAGGAAGCCGAGCGCCTGCACCGCGAGCAGCAGAGCGCCGCCCGCCACGCCCCGGAACGGACCGGCGCCGGCCGTGAACCCCTCCGCGAGGCCGCTGCCCGCGACCTCGCCCAGCACCGCGACCGCGAGCAGCCAGAGGCCCAGGATGCCGAACGCCGCCCCGATCGCGACGAGCGCCTGGACCGAGCCGACCCGGACGCCGCCCTCGGGCGCCCGCGCCCCCAGCTCGGCCACCGTCTTGCCGTCGAACCGGCGGAGGAAGGCGACGGTGAGCGGCGCCAGGACCGGGGCGATGCAGGCGTAGACGAAGAGCGTGTAGGCGGCCGCCCCGTCTCCCTGGAGCATGGTGATCGGGTTGGTGCGCGTCAACGTCGCCCAGAGGAAGACCGCGGGGATCGCGACCACCACCTGGATCGCCAGGAAGAGAGCCAGGTAGAGCCCGACGCGCCCCACCGGATGCCAGGGCGGGCCCGGCGGGCGGGGTCGTTCCGGGCCGTCCGGGGCCGGGTTCGGGGTTCGGGGGCCGTCCATTGCGGCCGGGAGCTTACCGCGGACGGTGCGTTCGAGCTCGCGGAGCCAAAGCCGCTACGGCCGCGGCAGACGTGAAGGAGGGTTTCCCAGAACCTGCGGCGGGCGGTGCGGAGCGTAACGTCGGATGAGTCGATCGCCGAGGGCCTTCGCCATCTCCAGGTACGGCATCCGGATCGCCCGAACGTCGAGCTCCACGCCCTTCCCGCTCCGGTCGACCTCGAGATCGAGCCGGTCACCCGGCCGGATCTCGGCGAGCAGGCGCCCGACTTCGTTCTCGGACATCTGGGCGAGCTCGGTCTCGTCGATTCGCACGATCACGTCACCCTGCCGCAGGCCCGCCCGCGCGGCCGGCCCGTCCGCGGTCACCTCCATCACCAGCAGACCGGTCGCCGAGACCCCCGGAGTCTCCGCGGTGCACGAGGTGACGATCGCACCCCACCAGCCTCGCGCCTGAAGCTCCGCCACGGCCTCCTGGACGACGGCTTCGCATTCCCGGCACTCACGCTGCTCCTCCGCGTGGGCCGGCGCCGTTCCGACGACGAGCATGAGTGCCACGGCGAGGAGGGCGCCGACGGTGGAAAGACGGATCTCGACTCTCATGGTGCTCCCCCAGGGTTCGATCGAATCGACAGGCGGAGCTCGCCGCCGGCGGAGAGAAATCCCTCGTCGCAGGAGCCCGGCCCCTGCGCTCCCTCCGGCGCGAGCAGCGAGCGAGGACAGAGCCGATACCAGCCGGGCTCGAGCTGTGGGATCCGGATGCCCTCACCGGTCCGGGCGGCGTGATCGAGGAGGCGTGACCAGCGGGCGAAGTGCTCGACCCCCACCATTGCGTCGGCGTGGATGACGACGCTGGGTTCCGGCGATTCCCCGGCATCCGCGCCGAGCGTGAGCGTGCCGCCGACGGGCTCGACCGCGATCTCCAGAGGACGGTCGGCCCCGTCCGCCCGGTGCTCGGGCGGCAGCGTGTACCCGAAGATCTTCGCCGCGAAACCCGGCGGCAGCACGAGCACGTCGAGCTCCCGCACATGAGCGGGCACCCGCGCCTCGAAGGTGCCGTCCACGGCCGTATTGACCTCGATGACTGCGGAGGGCGCCTGCTCCGAGAACGCCGGGATGAGCTGGAGCGTGGCATCGGCGACCGGCCCGGAAAGCGAAGAGACCCTGCCGTGGATGCGCCGATGGTCGGCGATCCGCAGAGTGATCTCCGGCCCCTCCTCCCCGTCCTCCAGCCGGACCGGCACCCAATCGCTCGATCCGGAGGAGCTCTCGGCGCGGAGAGTGATCGTTCCGGGTGCCAGGCCACGAAACTCGAAGCGGCCCTCGTCGTCGGCGACCTCGCTCAGCTCACGCCGCCCCGCTTCCAGCTTCACCGCCAGCAGACGCGCCTGGGGCTGAGGCTCGCCCGCGGTGTCGATCACCCGGCCTCGCAGGGTGGTGTCGGGCAGCTCGACATCGACCCGCGCCACCTTCTGACCGGACGAGCGTGCCACGGTCACCGGCTCGAGGCTCTGAACGCCTCGCCAACCGATCCGGGAGAGCTCGATCGGCCACTCGCCTTCATGCGGAAGGTACCCCCGGAATTCGCCGGCCGGATCGGCGTCGAATCGAATGCTCTCTTCACCGTGCCGGCCGCCGAACCAGAGCGTGCCGGGCAGCGGCTCGCCACCGAGCGTGAGGCGCCCTTCCACGGGCACGGCGTCGAGAAAGACGTCGAACACCTCGTGCCCCGCCTCGATCTCGACCCGCTCCAGGCGCCAACTCGGGTCGAGGTCGTTGCCGATCCTGATCAGGTACGTGCCCGGAGCCAGTCCGTCCGCCGTCCAGGCGCCACTCGCACTGGCGGTCGCCGGCACGTTCCTCACCGATTCGTGCTCGACGCCCCGCACGTGACGTGCGAGTCGGACGCGCCACGGCTGATCGTACGGGTCGAGCGGCGGCGTCAGCAGGACTTCGAGCGAGGCGGGCGGAGCCAACAGCAGAGGGTCCTCGAGCCGGTGCTCCCGAGCCTCGGCCACCTCGACCGTAGCCAGGGCACCCTCGGCGAAATCGCCGTGGCTGACCCATACGCGATACGCGCCCCGCCGCACACCCGGAACCTGAAAGAAGCCGCGCGCGTCGGTCGTGGTCCGGTACCGCCGAACCACCGCCCGCTCGCGGTTCGTCGGGCTCCGGTCCGCGGTCAAGCCGGTGGGCCGGAGCTCGATCACCGCAGCTTCGACGGGCGCCATCGTCCGCCGGTCGAGGACCGTGCCGGTCACGAAGCCTCCCGGAACGAGGTGCAGGTCCCCGAGAGCTGCCGCCCCACCCGTCTTCACCTCGACGCCCCAGCGATGCACCGGGGCGAACCCGTCACTCTCGATCCTCAGATCGAGGACGCCCACCGGGAGCTCGCAGGACAGCTTCTGCTCCTCGAGCGAACAGAACCCAACGCCGGCCAGCTCGACGGTCCCGTCCCTGGCGCCGGGCGCGGGGACCTCACGAAAGCTCGCGCGGACGCCCGCGGGCCGAGGTTCCCCGCGTGCGATCATCCGTCCGCGCACGCTACCGGTACGCCACAAGGGGAGCGAGACCCGTACGCTCTCCACCTCCGGCGGGATCTCCACGAGCCGTTCCGGCGCCCACCATCCCGATCCCTCCAACGAGAGACGGTAGGTTCCCGGCTCCGCGACGAACGTCACGGCGTCCCCAGGAACGACGTTTCGAGCTGATTCCAGCTCCCCGGTGGCTCCGTCCCGGAGCGAGAGAATCGCCCTGTCCTCGACCGGTTCTCCATCGGTCCGGGAGGCCGCCGGGTGGGGCTGAGAAGGGATCAGCTCGACCACTACCTCGGGCAGCTCCTCGGCCCGAGATCCTTCCGGAGAACCGACAAGGGCGAGCACCAGACCGGCCGAGAAGACGAGGCGCCACATGGTCGATCCCAGACTTCGTGGCGTCAAACCAGCCAGTACTGGCAGCGCCCCTCGGCCCAGCACCACCCCTCGCCCGACTGGCAGTTCTCGTAATCACCGGACTGGCCCATGGTGCAGAAGTACTCGGAGCCGCTGAACCATCCGAAATCGATCAGCTCACACCTCAGGCACGGATAAGCGTTTGCCGGCGCTGACGGAATGAACGCGAACGCTACGAAAAGGACTGCCGCAGCGATCGTTCGAAGAAGCCGTTGCTTTGTCATCGTCGCTCCTTTCGGCATCCTGATCGGCTCTGCCCTGACATGGCGAGCGGTTTCGAGCCACCAGTACGACGGCAAGTTCGATAGTAACATCGCCATGGCGGCTGACCAAGCAGCCGATCGGCGATGTCTACTCGTCCGGGACGTTCCGCTCGAGCTCGCGGAGCCAGACGGTCGATTCGGAGTCGCTCGGGGCGCGCCAGTCGCTGCGGGGGCTCAAGGAGCCGCCGGAGCCGACCTTGGGGCCGTTGGGCATCGCCGAGCGCTTGAACTGGCTGGTCTCGAAGAAGCGGTGGAGGAAGACGCCGAGCCACTTCTTGATCGTCGCGAGGTCGTACTCGTGCCGCAGCTCCTCCGGGAAACCGGGCGGCCAGGGACAGCGGTCGCGGTCGCCCCAGGCGTGAAGCGCGAGGAAGGCGACCTTGCTCGGGCGGAAGCCGTAGCGGGAGACGAAGTAGAGGTGGAAGTCCTGGAGCTCGTAGGGGCCGATGATCTCCTCGGTCCGCTGCGCGGGACCGTCCATCCTGCCGGCCCCGCCGCCGCTCACCGCTTCGACGGCGGCCGGGACCAGCTCAGGCGAGATCTCGGTCGCGAGGATGTCGCGCAGCACGTCGTTCGCCTCCGGCAGGAGGCCGGTCTCGACGATCCAGCGGATCAGGTGCTGGATCAGCGTCTTCGGCACCGAGGCGTTGACGTTGTAGTGCGACATCTGGTCGCCGACGCCGTAGGTCGTCCAGCCGAGCGCCAGCTCCGAGAGGTCGCCCGTGCCGACGACGAGCCCCCGGTGGTGGTTCGCGAGCCGGAAGAGGTGCGACGTGCGCTCGCCGGCCTGCACGTTCTCGAAGGTCACGTCGTGC
>CAZLLV010000028.1:0-3565 GCA_964560325.1 uncultured Thermoanaerobaculia bacterium
GGCTGGGTGGTGGCGGTCGCCGCACTCGCCGGCCTCCTCGCCGGCTGGCGGGAGGACTCGGCGGTCCTCGCCTTCGCCGTCGCCTGCGTCGCCGTCGCGCTCCGCCGCCGGCCGGGCGACCTCGTCCGCCGCGTGCTGCCCGGCGTGCTCGCCGGATTCGCCCCCTGGCTCGCCCTCTTCGCGGCCCGCGGGCAGGCCGACAGCCTCCTCGGCCACGTCGGGCACCGGCTCGCCTTCCTGGTCGAGCGGCTGGCGGCGCCCCTGGGCGGCGGGTGGCGGCCGCCGGACGACCCGTTCGCCTCCTCCTGGGACCTCGCGACCGCCCTCTTCCCGCTCCTCGCCGCGGTACCGGTCGCGGTCTACCTGGCGGTGCTCGGGTGGCAGGCCGTGCGGGCGCGGCGGGGGCTCCCGGTCGCGTGGACCGCGGTCGCGGCGGCGCTGGTCGCCGCCGCGTACCTGCCGCAGTTCCTCTGGGAGCGGCCCGACCTCCCCCACCTGCGGGCGCACCTCCACCTACTGGTCGGCGCGGTCGGCGTGACCGCCGCGGCGGGGGGGCGCCGGCTCCGGCGGGCCGCGACCGCCGGGCTCGCCGCGCTGGCGGTCCTCGGCCTCGCCTACGCCGCGGGTCGGACGGAAGCGGGCGGAGCCGCGGTCTACCCGTGCTGCGAAGGAGCCCGGATCGGCGCCCGCCTGCCGGGGCCGCCGCCGCCCTGGGCGGGGCTCGACGGCCGGTTTCTCGTGCTCGGGTGGGGCCCCGGCTGGTACGCGCTCGAAGGGCAGGCGCCGCCGACCCGCTTCCTCTACACCGGGCGCCGCGCGCTGCGCTCACCGGCCGACGCGGCCGAGCTCGCGGCCGGCCTCGAGGATCCGGCGGTGCGCTGGCTCCTGGTCGGACCGGGTCCGGTGCCCGACGCGCCCGAGGTCGAGGCGCGGGCGCGCGAGCTCTTCGCCCCCGCGGCGCGCTGGCGGGAGTGGCAGCTCTGGGAGCGGCGATAGGATCGGCGCTCCGTGACCGAAACCGCTTCGCCCCGCGAGCCCGGGCCCGACCCGGCCGCGCGCCCGGACGGTGCGCGCGGCCTCTCGCTGCTCCTCGGCCTCTACGCCGTGTCGCTCCTCGGGGCGGCGGTGCTGGCGCCGCTCTGCTTCTGGGTCGCCGAGCGTTGGGCGGCGGGGAGCGACAGCGAGCTCGCGGCGTACCTGGCGGAGAAGGAGCTCCCCCGCTACTTCGACCGCATCCGCTGGCTCGTCGTCCTCGCGGGGCTCCCTTGGCTCTGCCGCGCGACCGGGCTCACCGGCCGGGCGGCCCTCGGGCTGCGTGGCGGCCGGGAGGCGTGGCGGGCGGCCGCGGGCTGGTTGGCGCTAGGGCTCGCGATGGTCGGGGCGATCGCCGCCGGGCAGCTCGGCGCCGGCATCGCGACCGTGGAGCCGGAAGCGACGGTCGGCTCGGAGATCGCCTACGGCCTCCTCGCCGGGTTCGTCTCGGCGGCGCTGATCGCCTTCTTCGAGGAGCTGGTCTTCCGGGGCGTCGTCTTCCGCCTCTGTCTGCGCGCGCTGCCGGCGGCCGGCGCGGTGCCGATCGCGGCGGCGATCTTCGCGCTGCTGCACTTCCAGCGGGTGCCGAGCGACGCCTGGCCGGACGACGCGCCGATCAGCTGGTGGAGCGGCTTCGCGGTCGCGGGCAAGAGCTTCACCGCCCTGCCGCAGACGGTCGACCCGGCGATCGCGGCGGCGCTGTTTCTCGCCGGCGCCATCCTCTGCCTGCTCTACCTGCGCCACGGCACGCTGCTCGCCCCGATCGGCCTCCACGCCGGCTGGGTCTGGGCGGCGCAGCTCCACCGCCGCTTCGTAGACGCCGCCGCCGTGGCGCCCGGGGTGCGCTTCTGGGGCGGCGACGACCTGATGGAAGGGGTGCTGCCGCTTCTGCTGCTGGGCCTCGTGCTCGGCTACCTGCTCGTTCGCCGGCGAGACCGGCTCGGGGTCACACGCGAGTCCGTCTAGCGCTTAGCGGCTCTCGAGCGCGTCTTCGATCTCGACCCGCATCTGGCGGGCGCGGTCGCCGACCAGCCGGGCGAGGCTCTCTTCGCTCGACTTGCGCTGTCCTTCGTCGAGGCCGCAGATGCTGCGCGACGCCGCCACCACCGCTCCGCCGCCGTCCGCGTCGAAGCCGAAGACCGCGTCGCGCGCGGTGCCTCCCTGGGCGCCGAAGCCGGGGAGGAGGAAGAGCGTGTTCGGCAGCGCCTTGCGCAGGGTCCGCAGCTCCTTCGGGTAGGTCGCGCCGACCACCGCGCCGACCGCGCTGTAGCCCGACTCCCCGACGTACGGCTGCCCCCACGACGCCACCAGCTCCGCCACCGCCTCGTAGTAGAGCCGCCCGTCGCTCAGCCGGAAGTCCTGCGTCTCGGTCGCGGACGGGTTCGAGCTGCGCACCACGACGAAGAGGCCGCGCCCCGCCTCGACCTTCTCCAGGAACGGGGCCAGGCCGTCGCTCCCGAAGTAGTGGAGGACGGTCGCGCAGTCGGCGTCGAGCCCGTCCGGGCCGAGCAGCGCGTCGGCGTAGGCGGCGGCGGTCGAGCCGATGTCGGCCCGCTTGGCGTCCACGATCGTCAGCACACCGGCCGAGCGCGCGTGCGCCACGGTGCGCGCGACCGTGTCCCAGCCGGCCGCGCCCAGGCGCTCGTAGAACGCCATCTGGATCTTCA
This sequence comes from uncultured Thermoanaerobaculia bacterium, assembly GCA_964560325.1. Lineage (GTDB taxonomy): Bacteria > Acidobacteriota > Thermoanaerobaculia > Multivoradales > DATKCC01 > CAZLLV01. The sequence goes on from CAZLLV010000028.1 coordinate 2,700, forward strand.
CCGCCGGCACCGCCTCGGCGACCGCGTCGATCACCAACCGGTTCCAGGCGAAAGCCGCCTCGGCGAGCGCCTTGGGCGTGCCGCTGCCCTCCCGCGAGCCGGCTCCGGCCGCCTCCAGCGCGAACGCGGGGAGCTCCTCGACCCGGGTATCGAGCCCGACCACGCAGCGGGAGCGCTTCTCCGCCACCGCGCGGGCCAGTCGATCTGCGAAGTTCTCCACGTGTCGGTTCCTCCCCGGTCTCTCGTCAGGTGCCGGCGAAGCCTACCGTGTGGGAGCCGCGACGCGAAGCGGGGAGCAGGCGACGCCCCCCGGCCGTCTACGGCTTGACATCTCTGACAAGGTTCAGACGCGAGCTTCAAGACCCGGTGCCCGCTCGGGGCCTAGTCTGAGGGCGAGCCTGGGGGACGAGCCCTCGGGCGCCACATCAGGAGGTACACGATGAAGAACCACCGAATCCTTTCGATCCTCGCCCTGGTCGCCCTGGTCGCGTTGGCCGGCTCGCTGCCGCTCCTCGCCGCCCCCGGCGACGGAGAGCGCGAGCGCGGCCCGCGCGGCTGGGAGAGCTTCGCCGAGCGTCACGACGTGAACGGCGACGGACAGGTGACCCGCGAGGAGCTGTTCCAGACCTTCGACCTGTTCGATCGCCTGGACGAGAACGGCGACGGCGTGGTCGCCGAGGCCGACTTCGAAGCCCACCGGACCGCCATGGCGTTCGGCTTCGCCGCCCGCCGGGCGGACGAGGACCGCGACCGCGAGGTGACCGCCGCCGAGTGGGACGCCTGGTTCGCCGAGCGCGACACGAACGGCGACGGCCGGCTGAGCGCGGACGACCGGGCGGAGCGCGCGGAGCGTGGCGATCGCCGAC
>CAZLLV010000029.1:0-6362 GCA_964560325.1 uncultured Thermoanaerobaculia bacterium
GTGGTGCGGGCCGAGGGCGACCCGATGACGCTGGTGCCGCAGGCACGCCGGGTGGTCGCTTCCCTCGACCCACGCCTGCCGATCTTCGACGTCCGGTCGATGGACGACATCGTGGCCGAGTCGGTCGCCCAGCCCCGCTTCTCTTCCTTCGTGCTGGTGGTGTTCGCCACCGTGGCGGTCATCCTGTCGGTGATCGGGATCTACGGCGTGGTCGCCTATACGGTGAGCCGCCGGACCCGGGAGATCGGTCTGCGCATGGCACTTGGCGCCAGCGGCCGGGAGATCCGGCGGTTGGTCCTCACCCGGGCGGTGATCCCAGTAGTGGTGGGCGTCCTGGTGGGGATCGGCGCCTCCCTTGCCCTTTCGAACGTGCTGGAGAGCATGGTAACCGACGTCAGCGCGTCCGACCCGATCCTGCTGACGGTGGTGGCGATCACTTTGCTGGTCGGGGGCGTCCTGGGGAGTATGCTCCCCGCCGGCCGGGCCGCCCGTGTGCCGCCGGTCGAGGCGCTACGGTACGACTGATGCCGGACCCTGGCCTGGGCCGCGGTCCGGCCGAGGACCGCAACCGGCGTTTCTACAATCGGTTCCCATTCCCGCCGCCGCCGGCGAGCCTGGAACGGATCGCCGACCCACGTTTCGGGCTCCGGATGCTCGCCCAGGAGCTCGGCGCCTGGGACGGGAGCGTCCTGCCGGCCCGGCCCCGGATCTGGGTGGCTGGCTGCGGCAGCTTCCAGGCGGTTCGGGCGGCCCTGCGCTTTCCCACCGCGCGGGTGGTCGGCTCAGATCTTTCCGATCGCTCCCTGGAAACATGCGAGGCGGTCGCCCGCGGCCTCGGGGTGACCAACCTGGAGCTGCGCTGCGAGAGCCTGCTGGAGGCGCGCGACCCCGACGGGTTCGACTACGTCTCATGCGTCGGGGTGCTCCACCACCTGGAGGATCCCGGCCGGGGCTTGCGTGCCCTGCGGACGGCGCTCCGGCCCCGGGGGATCCTGGAGCTGATGGTCTACAACCGGTTCCACCGAATCGAGTGCCGGGCGGTCCAGCGGGCCCTGGGCCGCCTCCGGCGCTCAGGCGAGTCCGAGAGCGACCCCGCCTATATGGAGATGGCTCGGCGCCTCCTGGCCGAGTACCCTGCACGCGGCCGCCTGGGCACCTTCGTCGGTCTGTCGGAATCCGAGACGCTGTTCGCCGACACGTACCTCCAGCCGGTCGAGCACGCCTTCACCGTCGGCTCGCTGGACGCCGCGGCGCGGGCCGCCGGCCTCGAGCTGGTCCTGCCCCGGGCGGCCTCCTGGGACCGGAGCTGGAGCGGCGGCACCTGGGAGATCGAGGTGTACGACGAGGGGCTGCGGGAGCGCCTCGACGCACTGCCGGACCCGGCGCGATGGGACGTGGTCAATCACCTCCTCCGGGACGAATCTCCACTCCTCTGGTTCTACCTGGGCACGGCCGGTGCCCGCCGGCGCTCGCCCGACGCCCGGGCCCTTCGGGAGTCGTTCCTGGAGTGCCGGTTCGAGCCGCTTCGGACCACCCGCCGGCGCTTCGTGCGCCGTCCGGACGGCGGCTACGAGCCGGCGGGCGAGGCCGAGCCCTACCCCCCGCCGCCCGACGACCCGGAGGTTTGCCGCGTGCTCGGGAACCTCGATACCGAGCGCCCACTCCGCGCGACCCTGGAGCGCCTGGGCCTGGCCGACGACCCGGTGTCGGTCGAGCGGCTGCGCCAGAAGACGACAACGGCCCGATCTCCCTATCTGGCGGCTGTACGCGAGAGCGCCGACGGGGAGGGGGAGGCACCAGGCTTCGCTGGCGACGCGGAGCCGCTGGTCCAACGCCTACGCCGACGGTCTCGGGTCGCCCATCGGCCGGTGGCCGGGGTTCCCGAGCCAACCTGACCGGGAGCGGGCGCCCGAGTCAGATCTGGAAGAAGAAGCCCTCCTCGGCACCTCGATGGGAATTGATGACGCCGTCCCCGGAGTCTCGGGGCTGCATCCGGAGGAAGCCGCCGCCGAATCGCCGCCCGAAGGCGAATAGCCCCCAGGCCAGGTCGTAGACGGTCAGCTCGCCGTCGGTGCCGTGGAAGCCGTAGGGGCGCGAGCGGATGTACTCCTGGGCCAAGAGTGACGGTCCCCGGGCGGCGCCCCGGCGGACCACCCGCTCCCAGCGCTCGGGCGAGGTGAACCGGCCTACGTGCACCCCCTCGCCTCGGGCACCGCCGGACGGTTTGATCACCATCTTCTCGCGCCGGGAGAGGAGCAGTTCCACCAGGTCGCACCGCTCCCCTCGGTATTCGGTCACCCCGTCCGCCACCTCGCGGCTCCAGGGGACATGCCGGTCGATCAGCTCCCGGTCCTCGGCGTCGAATCGGTCCCGATGGCGGGACAAGAGGTCCAGGTTGCGCTTGTCGCCCAGCAGGTGTGCCACCGGGCCGTTGTAGAGGGCCGCGTAGCCCGCCTTGAAGCAGCGGTAGACGCTCTGCGGGGTCGGCCACTCCGTGTACTCCAGAAGGGCGTGGACCCGGCGGTCGCCAATCCAGAGCCGGTTGTCCCGAGCCTCGATCCCGTGGGGGTAGGGGCGGAAGAAGACCTGGCCGCCCAGTCCGGTGCTGCTCGCCTCGAGCACCCGGGCGTAGACGCGGCTGAAATAGCTCGCCGGCTGGGCCTCCTCCGGCGTTTCCGGGTTGACGCAGAAGGCGAGGTTGAGCTCACCGTCGCTCGCCAATCCGAGCTCGGTGGCTTCCGCGATGACGTGCTCGAAGACCGCGGCCAACGGGTCGATCCATTCGAGAGTCACCTCGTGCTCCTCCAGGAATGCCCGGAACTCGTCGCTCTCCAGGAGGGCCTCGGCGAAGAAGCGCACCTGCCATCCGCCCAGGTAGGCGGTCGAGTTCGCCTCGACGCAGTAGAAGCCCCTCTCGCTCTCCATGAAGTCGCAGCGGGCGAGGGAGCCGGCGAGGCCGTTCGGCGGCTCGAGTAGTAGGCCGGCCAGGAAATCGCTCTCGATGCCGTAGAAGCTCGCGATCCGCGACGGGTCGTTGTCGAACACCCGCTCCGGGATCTTCTTCAGCAGGTCCATGACGCCGATCGTCGCCCCCTCGATCCGCCGTTGGGCCTCGGCGTCGAGCAGCGTGGGGATTGAATGGACCGGGTAGGCGTAGAGGCGGATGAACTCCTCGAGGATCGTCGATTCGACCCGGAGCCGCTCGGCCAGCCGACGATCACGATGCGAGAGGTGCAGCAGCTCCAGCGCGAGACGTGAGAGGTTCGCGTGGCTCGCTTCGACGGCGTCAGAGATCTCCCGCATCAATATTGGATGTGCGGACCCCCGCGCCAGCGTGACAGTCGGGATGTCACGCGCCCGGAGCCGTGGCGCACCATAAGGACGGAGCACGAGCGCATTCACCGAATTCGTGAAGATCGGCCCGAGCCGGGGCGCTGGAGGACGGATGAAGCCGTCGGCTCGTCGCACCTTCGGAGATCGGCAACCAACGAACCGGTTTGGAGACGGCTTTTCTTGAGCGAAGACCGCGACATCCTCATGCTCGGTGTGCGGGACGTGGAAGCGATGCTCGCCGGGCGCGAGGAGGACGTGATCGACCTCGTCGGTCGAGCCTACCTTCTCCACGGGAGGGGGAGGAGCTCGCTGCCCCATTCGACCTTCCTGAGATTCCCCGGCAACGACACCGATCGGATCATCGGCCTGCCTTCGTTCCTGAGCGGCGACCGGGAGGTGGCCGGCATCAAGTGGATCGCGTCGTTTCCGGGCAACTTGGAGCGGGGCCTGCCCCGGGCCTCGGCCCTGATGATCCTTAATTCCATGGAGACCGGGCGCCCGGTGGCGGTGGTCGAGGCGTCGGTGATCAGCGCCTGGCGGACCGCCGCCAGCGCCGCACTCGCCGCCCGGGTGATCCGGGATGGCGCCACCCCCGATCGGGTGGGACTCGTGGGTACCGGGCTGATCAACCGAGAGGTCCTGCGTTTCCTACGGGTGGCGCTTCCCGGGATCGGGCGGATGATGGTTCATGACCTGGCGACGGATCGCGCCCGGGCGTTCTGCGACGAGCTGACCGGGGCTGATCCGAACCTCGAATGCGAGGTGGCGCCCGACCTGGCGACCGTCCTCGAACGGAGCGACCTGGTGAGCTTCGCCACCACCGCCTCGGATCCCCACGTCGCGGACCTGTCGGCCTGTCCGCCCGGCGCCACCGTGCTCCACGTCTCTCTGCGGGACCTGGCGCCCGAGGCGATCCTGGCGAGCGACAACGTGGTCGACGACGCGGATCACGTGGCCCGGGCCAGAACCTCGATCCACCTCGCCGAGATGCGGGTCGGGGACCGCGGTTTCATTCGCTGCACCCTCGCCGAGCTCCTGGAGGGGAACGCGCCGACCAAGCACGATCCCGATCGGCCGACGGTGTTCAGCCCCTTCGGCCTCGGAGTCCTCGACTTGGCCCTCGGCCAGTTCGTGGTCGAGCGGGCTCGGGCCGAGGGGTGCGGCGAGACCCTGACCGACTTCCTGCCCCATTGAACCGACTGCCCGAGGGCTTGCCGATGACCATTCTCCACAACCGGGACTTCCTCGGCCTCGAGCACTTCACCCGCGAGGAGCTCGAGGGCATCCTCGACCTCGCGGAGGAGATGAAGGCGGGGCGCGATACGAAGAAGTACCTCCAGGACAAGACGATCGGCATGCTCTTCGGCTCGGCGTCGACGCGCACGCGGATCTCGTTCCAGATCGCGGCGCGGCAGCTCGGCGGCCACGCGGAGGCGTACTCGCCCGATCAGCTCCAGATGTCGAACAAGGAGACGCTGGTCGACACCGCGGCGGTGATGGCCCGCTTCCTCGACGCCGTCGTGATCCGGCGCTACGACCTGTCGGACTACGGCAGCGGCCGGGCGGCGCTCGAGACCTTCGCCGAGCACGCCGACGTGCCGGTCGTCAACGCCCTCGACGACAAGGAGCACCCCTGCCAGATCATGGCCGATCTGCTCACCCTGCGGGAGACGTTCGGCTCCGAGCACAAGGACCGCAAGGTGGTGCTGACCTGGGCGTACGCCAAGCGCCAGAAGTCGCCCGGGGTGACTCACTCCTGGCTGGTCGCCGCGTCGCTCCTGGGCTTGAGATTCACCCTGGCCTTTCCCGAAGGCTTCGAGCCCGATCCCGAGTACGACGCCTTCGCCCGGGAGGCGGCCAAGACCTCCGGCGCGCGGATCGAGTACTCCCACGACCTCGAGGAGGCGTCGCAGGGTGCGTCGGTGATCTACGCCAAGAGCTGGAAGAGCCTCGCCTCGACGGTCGAGGAGGACCAGGCGCTGCGCGAGACGCACCGGGAGGCCTGGCGGGTGGGGCTGCGCCACTTCGATCGGGCGGAGGAGGACGCGGTCTTCATGGACTGCATGCCGCTGATTCGTGGGGACGAGGCGGACGCCGAGGTGGTCGACGGACCGATGTCGATCCGCTACGACGAGGCCGAGAACCGGCTCCACGCCCAGAAGGCGATCCTCGCCAGCATCCTGTAGCGCCGTGATGGAGAGCCCAGCGCTGTTCCGCGTGGTGGTCGCCGACCCGCTGGCGCCCGAAGGCCTCGACCTGCTCCGCGAGGCCGGCTGCGAGGTGGTCGACGCGACGGCCAAGGACCGCGACGGTCTGCGCGCGGCCCTCGCCGGCGCCGACGCCCTCGTGGTGCGAAGCCGCACCCGGGCCGACGCCGACCTGCTCGCCGCCGGCGACCGCCTGCGGGTGGTGGCGCGCGCCGGCATCGGGGTCGACAACATCGACCTCGACGCGGCCTCGGCCCGGGGCATCCTGGTGGTCAACGTGCCGACCGCCAACCTCCTGTCGGCCACCGAGCACACCTTCGCGCTGCTCCTCGCCCTGGCGCGCAACGTCGCCTTCGCGCACCGCGCGCTGGCGGAAGGGGAGTGGGGGCGGAGCCGGTTCGTCGGCACCGAGCTCCACGGCAAGACGCTCGGCATCGTGGGGCTCGGCCGGATCGGGCGCGAGGTGGCGAAGCGCGCCCGCGCGTTCGGCATGGAGATCGTCGCCTACGACCCCTACCTCGACCGGGCGGTCGCCGAGCGGCAGGGGGTGGAGCTCCTCGATCTCGGCGCCCTCCTCGAGCGCGCCGACGCGGTGACCCTCCACCTGCCGCTGACGCCCGCGACGCGCGGCCTGCTGGGCGCCGAGGAGCTCGCGCGGATGAAGCCCGGCGCGCTGCTGGTCAACTGCGCGCGCGGCGGGGTCGTCGACGAGGAAGCCCTGCTCGCGGCCCTCGAGTCCGGCCACCTCGGCGGGGCGGCGCTCGACGTGTTCGCCGAGGAGCCGCCGACCGACCGGCGGCTGGTCGAGCCCCCGCGGGTGCT
>CAZLLV010000030.1:0-9784 GCA_964560325.1 uncultured Thermoanaerobaculia bacterium
CCTTGGCGCCGAACGGCCCCTGCGGGTCGGGGTCCTCGATCAGGTAGGTGGTGACCGGCGGCATGTCGGTGAAGACCGGGCTCTTGTACTCGAGGAGCGACGGCATCTGGTGGACCAGCGCGTCCGACAGGTGCTTCGGCAGGCGGCGGAAGGCCTGCTCCTCCATCAGCGCCTCGCCGAGCGCCATGTAGACGCTCCCCTCGACCTGGCCCATCACCAGGACCGGGTTGATGCACTTGCCGACGTCGTGGGCGATCCAGACCTTCTCCACGCGGTAGAGGCCGGTCTCCGCGTCGACCACCGTCTCGACCACCGACGCGGTGTACGAGTAGGTGGGGGAGGGGCCGACGCCGGCGCCGCGGTAGCGGCCGGGCGAGCGCGGCGGGATGTAGGAGCCGGTGGTGCCGAGCGTGCCGAACATCGCCTCGGCGGTGATCACCGCCTCCTCCCAGGCGAGCCCACGGTCCGGATCCTCGGCGTCGAACACCCGCCGGCCGGAGAAGACCAGCCGCCCCTTCGGCACCTCCAACCGCTCGGCGACCGCCTTCGCGATCATCTCGCGCGCCCGCTCGGCGGCTTCGATCGCGGCGTTGCCCATCATCAGGGTGACGCGTGAGGAGTAGCTGCCGAGATCGACCGGGGTCAGGTCGGTGTCGCCCACGCACAGGCGGATGTCGTCGAGCTCGATGCCGAGGATCTCGGCGACGATCGCCGCGAGCACCGAGTCCGAGCCCTGGCCGATCTCCGACTCGCCGCAGAAGACCGCCACGTTGCCCGAGCGGTCGAGCTTGAGCTGCACGCCCGACTGCGGCATGTGGTTCCAGTAGATCGGCAGGCCGGCGCCGGTCAGGTACGAGCCGCAGGCGAGGCCGAGGCCGCGCCCCTCGGGGAGCTTGCCGTAGCGCTCCTTCCACCCGGAGCCCTCGACCACCGCCTCGATGCAGCGGCCGAGGTTCATCGAGTGGATGCGCAGCCAGTTGGCGGTCACCGAGTCGGGCGGCAGGAGGTTGCGCAGGCGCAGCTCGGCCGGATCGATTCCGAGCCGGTGGGCCGCCTTGTCGAGGTGGATCTCGAAGCCGAAGCGGGGCTGCGGCGTGCCGTGCCCACGCTTCGGGCCGCACGGCGGCTTGTTGGTGAAGGCGCGCAGGCCGTCGAAACGGTAGGCCGGCAGCTCGTAGGTGACGGTCTGGAGCGCGCCGGTGTAGTAGGTCGAGGCGACGCCGTAGCTGCCGTAGGCGCCGCCGTCGAGCGCGGTCTTGAGGTGCTGCGCGGTCATCCGGCCGTCTTTCGTGAAGCCGGTCTTGACGTGCATCAGCACCGGGTGGCGGCCGCGGTGGCAGTAGAAGACCTCCTCGCGGGTCAGCGTCACCTTGACCGGCCGGCCGAGCTTCAGCGCCATCGCCGCCGCGGCGATCTCGGGGTTGAACGGGTCGCTCTTGCCGCCGAAGCCGCCGCCCACCGGCGTCGCCACGACCCGGATGCGCGAGGCGGGGAAGCCGAGCACCTTGGTCAGCGCCCGGTGCAGGTAGTGGGGCGTCTGGGTCGAGGAGTGGACGGTCACCCGCCCCTCGTCCTCGGGCACCGCCACCGTCGCGTGCTGCTCCATCGGCAGGTGGGTGTTGCCCTCGTAGAAGGCCACGTCCTCGAGCACCAGGTCGGCGCGCGCGAAGCCTGCGTCGACGTCGCCGAAGGTCATCGAGACCTTCTTGTGCAGGTTCCCCTCGTCGCCGTAGCCGTGGATGCGCGGCTCCGGGTTCTCGATCGCCTCTTCGATCGATCCGATGGTGGCGAGCTCCTCGTACTCGATCCGCACCCGCCCGGCCGCCTCCCAGGCGGCGTCCTCCGTGGTCGCCGCGACCGCCACCACCGGGTCGCCGACGAAGCGGACGTGCTCGGGGCAGAGCGCGTGCTCGTCCTGGGAGACCGGCAGGATGCCGAACGGCTCCGGCAGGTCTTCGCCGGTCAGCGCCCCGAGGTATCCCGGCACCGCCTCCGCCCCCGACAGGTCGATCCTCGCGATCCGCCCGTGCGGCACGGTCGAGCGGACCAGCCGCATGAAGGCCATGCGCGGGAAGGAGAGGTCGTCGGCGAACCGGGTCGCCCCGGTCACCTTCGCCCGCCCGTCGACCCGCCGGAACGGCTTGCCGACGATGTTCTTCGCCTCCCGCACGCCCTCGCGGGCGTCGTCGGGATGGGCTTCGGGGGGCGCTTTGCGGATCGGTTCGGCCATCTCTCCTCCGGGCGCCGATCATACCGGAGGGTCCGGTTGGTTCCGGTCGGTGCTCCCGGTCGATAGGCTCGCCGGCACGAATGAGAGTGGCGGGAGGCGAGCGCAGGCAGTTCGGCCGGCGCCCGGGACTCCCGCGGAGAGAAGGAGGGATCATGCATCGCCGTATCTTTTTCACCTTCGTCACCGTCCTCGTCCTGTGCCTGCCGCTGGCCGCCGGGGCGACCAACTCCGACCTGGACCCGAACGGGCACCAGTTGACCGCCTCCCAGCTTCCGGGCTGGCTCGAGGTCGCGTTTCAGATGCTCCTCGGCCAGCTCGGCATCTAGGCGACGCTCGTCCGCCGTCGTCGGCGCCGGGGGTGCCGCTCACCGTGGGCGGCACCCCCGCGTTCGTGCTACAGTCCCTCCGCAAGCAATCCGAGGGGGAATCATGCACGACTGCCTGAGCGCCCAGGACTGGATCAAGGCGTGGGAGGAATCCGGGACCGACGGCCGGCCCTTCGAGGCGGGGCTGCCGGTCGACGATGAGTCGATCGACTGCCCGCGCTGCATGGAAGAGCTCGAGCGGGTCTACGCGCTGATCGACGACCTGGAGCACTTCGATCCGGCGATCGCGCCGGAGGTGCTGGCGGCCGACGAGCTCTTCACGAAGCTCGCGCGCCTGACGCCCCCGGAGCGGCTCGCCCGGGTCACCGAGGACGTCCGCTATCGCCAGTGGGGGCTCGTGCAGCGCCTGCTGCGGGAGAGCCGTGAGCTTTGGCGGAGCGACGTCGAGGAGGCGCGCGACCTCGCCCGCGTCGCCGTGGCGGTCGCCGACCTGCTCGACCCCGAGGCCTACCACCCCCAGTGGGTGGCCGATCTCCGCGCCAAGTCGTATGCCTACCTCGCCAACACCTTCCGCGTCCTCGGCGACTTCGACCGCGCCGAGCGGAAGTTCCTGACCGCCGAGCACCACCTGCGCCGCGGCGTCGGGAGCGGCCGCTGCCGTGCCGAGGTCTTCTCGCTCAAGGCGTCGCTGCTGGTCGACGAGGACCGCTTCGTGGAGGCCGGCGCCCTGCTCGAAGGGGTGGCGGACTACTACCGGCAGGCCGACGATTCCCGCGCTCTGGCGCGCATTCACCTTCAGCTCGCCATGGTCGCCGCCGGCCAGGGAGAGTTCCGGCGCGCCGCCGCGGCGTGCGACGAAGCGTGTTCGGACCTCGACCCGACGGCCGATCGGGCGCTCGTCGCCCTGGCGCGGCAGAATGCCGTCTCGTACCTCGTCCAGGCGGGCGACGTCCTCCGGGCGCGCCGGGCCTTCGACGGCCTGCCGCGCGCCGAGGAGCGGAGTGCAGTGCTGCGGCGCCAGTGGGTCGAGGGCGACCTGCTGCGTGTGGAGGGGCGCCTCACCGAGTCGCTCGACGCCTACCGGGCGGCGCGGCAGGGTTACGCGGAAGAGGGCCGGCACTACTACATGGCTCTGCTCGCGCTCGAAGAGGCGCTGGTCTCCTTCGACCTCGGAGACACTGCGGAGCTGACCGCCCGCGCCGAAGAGGCATCCGTCCTCCTGGTCAAGGCGGCCGCCCCGCACCAGGCGCTCGCCACCCTCCGGGTCCTCCTCGCCGCCATCGAGCGGGGCGCCGTCGACCGGGCGCTCCTGGCCGGCGTGGCGCGCCGGGTGGCGGCCCTGAAGCCGTCCTGAGCGGCCCGAGCCCGCGCCCTCCGAGTTCTCGGCTCGGCCGCGTAGACGCCCGATCGTGAGCCCCCCGCCGGACGGCCACACGGGCCGCTCCGGACGCTGGCCCACCTCTTGCTTTCGCGACGGGTGCGGTCTTTTGCCGTTCATCCCATGGGTTCTCTCTCGCCAAGGCTCTCCGGCGGCCTCCACCGCTCCGGCGCCGGAAGCCGCCGTCGCCGTTGCGCGCTCCTCGCGCTCCTGCTCGTCGCCGTCGCGGTCCCGGCGGCGGCCGACTCGGTGCGGGTCGAGATCGAGGGGATCGACGGGGAGCTGCGCGACAACGTGCGGCAGTACCTGTCGATCGTCGAGGCGCGCGGTGACGACGAGCTGGACGAGGGGCGCCTCCGCCGACTCCACCGCCGTGCCGAGGAGGAGATCGCCGAGGCGCTCGCGCCGTTCGGCTACTACCGGCCGACCGTCCGCTCGTCGCTCGAGCGGGAGGGGACGGCCGGCGACGCCTGGATTGCGACCTACGAGATCGACCCCGGACCGGAGCTCCTCGTCGGATCGCTCGACGTGCGGGTGGTGGGCGAGGGGAGCGGCGACCCCGACTTCGAGCGCCTGGTCCGCGACTTCCCGCTCGCCGAGGGCGAGGTGCTCGACCAGCCCGAGTACGAGGCGGGAAAGGCCGCCTTCGAGGGGCACGCGGCCGCCGCCCGCTACCTCGACGCCGGCTTCGAGACCGCCGAGATCCGGGTCGACCGGCGGGCGTACGCTTCCGAGGTCGAGCTGGTCTTCGACACCGGCCCCCGGTTCCGCTTCGGCGAGGTGACCTTCGACCAGGACTTCCTCGAACCCGACGTGCTGCGCGGCTACGTCACGATCGAGCCGGGCGAGCCGTTCGACCTGCGCGAGATCCTGAAGCTCCAGAACGCGCTCTCCGACAGCCCCTACTTCGCGCGCGTCGAGGTGGTGCCCGACCGCGAGGCGGCGGTCGACGAGCGCGTGCCGATCCGTGTGCTCCTCACCCCGAGCGCGCGCCAGAAGTGGATCGCCGGCGCCGGCTACGGCACCGACACCGGGCCGCGCGGACGGGTCGGGCTCGAGGTCCGGCGGGTCAACCGGCGCGGCCACCAGGCCGAGGGGGCGATTCTCGGTTCCGGCATCGAGAAGAGCTTCGTCGCCGACTACAAGATCCCCGGTGCCTACCCGCGCACCGACGTGCTCACCCTCTCGCTCGGCTACCGCGACCTCGACACCGACACCTCGGACAGCCAGACCGGCATCGCGGGCGTCGGGCTCACCCGCTCGCGCGGCGACTGGCGGGAGTCGTACTCGCTCACCTTCCAGCGCGAGGACTTCGAGGTCGGGCTCGACTCCGGCGTCTCCGACCTGCTGATCCCGCGTACGAGCTGGTCGCTGACCGAGGCGGACGACCGGATCTTCCCGACCCACGGCCGCCACGTCGAGCTCGAGCTCCAGGGCGCGGTCGAGGGCGTGCTGTCGGACACCGGCTTCCTGCGGGCGCGCGCCGACGCGAAGTACGTGCGCTCGCTCTCCGAGGACGTGCGAGTGCTCGGCCGCGCCACCGTCGGGGTGACCGAGACCGACGGCTTCCGCTCCCTGCCGCCGACCCTGCGCTTCTTCGCCGGCGGCGACCAGAGCGTGCGCGGCTACGGCTACCAGCAGCTCGGACCGACCGACGAGGCGGGCAACGTGATCGGCGGCCGGGCGCTGGTCCTCGCCTCGGTCGAGGTCGACTGGCTCTTCTACGAGCGCTTCGGGCGCTGGGGGCTGGCCGCGTTCTACGACGCCGGCAACGCTCTCGACGAGCTCTCGTTCGACCTCGAGTCGGGCGCCGGCGCCGGCCTGCGCTGGCTGTCGCCGATCGGCCTCGTGCGGGCCGACGCCGCCTTCGCCCTCGACGAGCCGGGCGCTCCCGTCCGGTTCCACCTGACGATCGGACCCGACCTTTGAGCGACGAAGCACGCGACCCGCCGACCGGCCGCGACCCGGAGCCCGAGACGAGCCCGCCGCCCGAGCGCTCGCGCCGGCGCCGGCTGCTGCGCCGGGGCGCCGCGGCGCTCCTCCTCGTCGCCCTCGTCCTCGCCGGCTTCCTCGGGTTCGTCCTCGGCACCGAGCCGGGCGCGCGCTGGCTCTTCACTCGTCTCGGCGCGCTCCTGCCCGGGGAGCTCGAGGTCGCCGACCTCGACGGACCGGTCCGTGGGCCGCTGACCGTCCACGGCCTGCGGTACAAGACCGATTCGATGGACGTGACGATCGAGCGGGTCTTCCTCGACTGGCGCCTGCGCGAGCTGTTCGGCAAGCGCCTCGACATCCACCGGCTCGAGGCCGACGGCGTCGACGTGGTGACGATGCCCGGGCCGGAGGAGCCGGAGCGCGGGCCGCTGCCCGACGTCAACCTGCGGTTCAACGTGATCGTGCGGGACGCGCGGGTGCGCGACGTCGAGATCCGGAGCCTCGACGGGCTCCGAGAGGCGGCGGCGTCCGGCGAGGCCGAGGTGGCCGAGCCGTTCGTGATCGACGCGATCGACCTCGCGACCACGGCGCGCGGCGGGCTGGTCGACGTCGAGACGCTCAGGCTCCGCTCGCCCGACCTCGACCTCGACGCCACCGGCACGCTGCGGCCTCAGGGTGCGTACGACGTCGACCTCGAAGCCCGGTGGGTCTACCGGGGCGGCGACCTGCCGACCTTTGCCGGCGGCGGCACTCTGACCGGCACCCTCGAAGCGCTGCGGGTGCGCCAGGAGCTCTCGCAGCCGTTCGCCGTGCGGCTCGACGCGCTCCTCGGCGATCCGCTCTACGACCTGTCGTTCGAGGCGGAGCTCGCGGCCGACGGCGTGCGGACGACGGTGATCGACCCCGCGTGGCCGGCGGTCACCGCCGATCTGCGGCTGGCGGCCGAGGGGACGCTCGAAGCGTTCGCGGTGCGCGGCACGGTCGACGCCGACAGCGCCGACCACGGGCGCCTGCGAACGGCGCTCGACGTCGCCCTCGACCTGGCCGGCGACCCGGGCGAGGCGACGGAGATCGAGGTGCGCGAGCTGATCGCCACCCGGCCGGGCACGTCGACGCGGGTGCGCCTGGAGGGCGGCGTGACGCTGCCGGCGGCCGGCGCGGAAGGGGCGGAGGCAGGGGGCGAGGGCGCTCCGATCCGCTTCGACCTCGCGGCCGTTTGGCGGGACTTCGCCTGGCCGCTCGACGGCGAGCCGGCGGTCTCCTCGGCGCGCGGCCAGGCGCAGGTCGCCGGCACGGTCGACGACTACCGGCTGCGCGCCGAGGCCGCGGTCTCGGCCGGCGCCCTCGACGCGCTCGGTCCGCTCGGCACCTGGCGCGTCGAAGGGCGGGGGGACGCGGAGCACTTCGAGCTGGCGTCGCTCGCCGGCGACCTCTTGCGCGGCCGCCTCTCCGGCTCCGGCCGGGTCACCTGGGAGCCGCGCGTCTCCTGGCGCCTCGATCTCGCCGGCCGGGGGATCGACCCGTCCGTGCTCGCCGCCGACTACCCCGGATCGCTCGATTTCCGCGCTTCGACGGCCGGGCACCTGCCGGAGACGCCCGAGGGCCAGGACGCGGCGCCGGTCGGCCGGGTCGAGCTCGCGCGCCTCGACGGGACGCTTCGCGGAGAGCCGGTCTCCGCCCGCGGCACGATCGAGATGGCGGAGGGCGTCTACCGCGTCGCCCCGTTCCGGGTCACCTGGGCCGAGAACCGGCTGACGGCGCGCGGCACGGTGGGGGAGAGGTACGGCCTGGAGCTTCGCCTCGACGCTCCGAACCTCGCCGTCGCGCTCCCGGACGCCGCCGGCACCCTGACCGCGGAGGCCACGGTCACCGGTCCGGCCGACGCCCCGCGGATCGATCTCGTGGCGCGGGGCGAATCGATCGCGTACGGCGACCTCCTGGCGGGCGGCCTCGATCTCGACGCGCTCGTCGACCTGGGGACCGACGGGCCGATCGAGCTCGACCTGGTCGCCACCGGCGTCGACCTCGGGGCGGTCGAGGCCGACCGGATGACGCTCGCCGGCTCCGGCACCCGGGCGGAGCACACCGTCACGCTCGACCTGTTCCCGGAGGACGACGGCCCGGCGGCGGCGCGCCTGGCGCTCGCGGGGGGCCTCGCTGCGTCCGGAACGGGCGGCGGGGACGAGCTCGCCTGGCGGGGCCGGATCACTCGCCTCGACCTCGACGCCGACCGTGCGCAGACTCTCGGCGGATCGACCGGCGACGGGGTCCGCGACCTGCCGGCGCTCGGCACGTGGAGCCTGGAAGCCCCCGCCGCGCTCGCCGCGTCGGCCGGATCGGTCGATCTCGACGGCTTCTGCTGGTCGGGCCGCGGGCGGATCTGCGCCGAGGGCGCGTGGCGCTCCGGCAGCGGATGGAACGTCGACGCCACGCTCTCCGACGTGCCGCTCGCGCTCGCCGGCTCGTTCCTGCCCCCCGACGTGGAGATCAGCGGCGACCTCGACGGGGTGGTCACCGCGCGGGCGGACGCCGGCGGCCGGCTGACCGGCGAGGCACGGCTGGTTCCGGGCCCCGGGGTGCTCGTCTATCCGGCGGCGAGCGAGCGCGAGCAGCGGCTGCGCTACGAGCGGGGCGAGCTGAACGCCACCGCCGGCCCCGAGGGTGTCACCGCCGACCTCGGGCTGGTGCTGGTCGACGTCGGCCGGATCGAGGGGCACCTGGAGCTGCCCGGCTACGGCGTGTTGGGCGCCCCCGCCGAGAGCCAGCCGGTGCGCGGCCGGCTCACCGCGGAGATCGCCGACCTGTCGTTCGTCCAGGCGCTGGTCGACGGGGTGACCGGCGTCGGCGGCCGGCTCGACGCCGATCTCACGGTCTCCGGCACGCTGGCCGCGCCCGAGGTGCGCGGCGAGGCGGTGCTCGCCGACGGGCGCGCCGACTACCCCGAGCACGGGCTCGAGCTGCGCGAGATCGAGCTGGTGGCGCGCGGGGTCGGGCGGGAGCCGATCACGCTCGACGGCAGCCTCACCTCGGGCGGCGGCACGCTCCGGATCGACGGCCGCGTGCCGCTCGCGCCGAGCCTGGAGACGCCGGCCCGGCTGACGGTCTCCGGGCGCTCGGTCGAGGTGATCGACACCGAGGAGATCCGCGCCCTCGCGAGCCCCGACCTGACGCTCGTCTACGACGGCTCCCTCGCGCGGGTGACCGGCGAGGTGCTGGTGCCGGAGGCGGAGGTCGAGATCGAGCGGCGCGGCGAGGGCGGAGCGGTGGCCGCCTCGGACGACGTGGTCTTCGTCGGCCCGGACGGTGCCGAGCCGGCCGACTCGGGCGGCCTCGAGATCGCCGCCCGCGTGCGGGTGATCCTGGGCGACGACGTGGAGGTCGACGTGCTCGGGCTCCGTGCCGAGCCGGAGGGGAGCCTGCTGCTGGTCGAGGAGCCGGGGCGCCCGACCTCGGCGACCGGCGAGCTGGTCCTCGACGAGGGGACCTTCCAGGCCTACGGCCAGGATCTGACCATCGAGCGCGGGCGGCTGATCTTCGCCGGCCCGATCACCGAGCCGGCGCTCGATCTGCGGGCGTACCGGCGAGCCGACGACGGCACCGTCGCCGGCCTGGAGGCGACCGGCACCTTGGCGCAGCCGGTGGTCACGCTCTGGTCCGAGCCGCCGATGGCGCAGAGCGACCAGCTCTCCTACCTGCTCCTCGGCCGCCCGCTCGACCAGGCGGGAGAGTCGGACGGCAGCCTGCTCGCCAACGCAGCGACCTCGCTCGGCATCAAGGGCGGCAACCTGTTGGGCGAGCGCCTCGCCGCCCGCTTCGGCCTGGAAGAGGCGCGGATCGAGACCGACGACGGCCTGGAGGAGGCGTCGCTCGTGCTCGGCAAGTACCTCTCGCCGCGCCTCTTCGTCGGCTACGGCATCG
>CAZLLV010000031.1:0-5063 GCA_964560325.1 uncultured Thermoanaerobaculia bacterium
GCCCGAGCACCAGGTGCGAGGCCCAGGTGAAGCGCTTGGTGTAGGAGTAGCCGAGGACGATCGCCAGCGCCAGCGGGTTGAGCCGCCAGGCGGCGAGCACGAGGAGCCCCGAGCTGGCGGCGACGAACAGCGCCACCGCCCCCGGCGTCACCAGCCCCGCGGGCAGCGCGCGGCTCGCGGTGCGCGGGTTCTCGGCGTCGATGCGGCGATCGGCGAGCCGGTTGAAACCCATCGCGGCGCTGCGCGCGCCGACCATCGCGACCAAGATCCAGCCGAAGGTCGAAAGCGACGGCATCCCCTCGGCGGCCAGCACCATGCCCAGCAACGCGAACGGCAGCGCGAACAGGGTGTGCTCGATCTTGATCATCTCGAGCACGGTGCCGAGGGTGGCGAGCGCGCCGCGACAGTGGGCGGTCTCGATCTCCATCACGCCGGAGATGCTATCCCGGGCGGCGGTGACCGCCGCCAGTCGCCGCGCACGTAGAAGTACAGTCCCAGGAAGCGTACTCCTACTGTGCGGGCACACCTCGATCGACCATGGTGAGCTCCGCGGCACGCGGCGGCGGGAGGACCTCGACGCCGCACTCAGTCGCCATCGCCGGCGTCAGCCGTTGTCGCTCGCCGTCGTCCCGCCGGGTAGCTCCTGCTCTGCCGAAGAGCGCGACCCCGCTCGGCCGGGCCCGGGGATCGTGGCGCAGGTCGTGGCGGACGCCGGCGAAGCCGAGAGATCGGAACGCCGCGGCCCAGCGTCTGGGCAGGGCATGCGGAAGCACGGTCGCGAGCTCGGTGGTGACTCCGAACCGTCCCGCCGCGCGGTGCGTCGTGGCGGCCAGGCGTGCCTCGGGGTCGGGCGGCGCGACCCGCCGCAGGTCGCGAGCCGCCACCCAGGCCGGCGTGACCGGTCCCAGGCGGGAGGCCTCGCGGACGGCGGCGTAGGCGTCGGTCGCCAGGTAACAGGTGCCCGCGGGCGGAACCAGATCGAAGCGGCCCGAGCCGTCGCTCGAGAACCACCAGGTGCCGCGGCCGCTGCGGCACACGCGCACCAGCTCGGCGGGGACGCGCGAGAAGGGGAAGCCGCCGAGGTCGTTCGGCGGCTCGCGGAGGGAGCTCATGCAGCCAACGCGGCCGAAGCCGCGCGGGCGGCGGCGAGGACGCGGGCGACGTCGCCTCGCCGCAGCGTCTCGAGCGGAACGTCGCCGAGCTCGGGATCGCGGGTGCGGAGCCATCCGGCCAGGGTCCAGCCGTCCACGGCCTCCTCGGGGAAGAGGGTGAGCACGTCCCCGAGCCCGGGAAGGACATGGCCGTCGTCGAACTGCCACGCGGGATACAGATGCACCCCGTCCGCGGTGATCACAGCAACAGGCTCCGGCGCGCCGCCCGGGCGGCCACCGCCTGGCGGGTGACCCCCAGCCGCGCTTCGACGCCGTGGCTGCGCAGGAACGGTCCGACGAGATCGTCCCAGGGCGACGGCACCGGTGCCTGGGCGACGACCGCGCGCTCGCCGAAAGACTCCGGCTCGCCGAGCAGCTCCGACGGGGACCGGCCCCTGCGGCGGTAGTCCTCGAGCACGCCGGCCAGTGCCTCGGCGAACCGGCTCGTCGCCCGTTCGAGGTACTCCAAATCGATCGATGCGGTTGCCGTTCGTGCATGCTCGCGTGCCATCCGTCAATGCTGTCACGGGCTCGTCAACGTCATCAACCCAAGACGCTCGTCGAACGCGCCCGCCACCCGCAGGAGCCCGGCGCGATCCCTCACGCCGCCTCCTCGGCCGCCGGAAGGCCCGCCGGGGCGGCCTGCAAGCCGCGCCGCTTCCAGAGCGCGAAGATCGCCGGGTAGACGGTCAGCTCGAGCAGGAAGGACGTGACCACGCCGCCGACCATCGGTGCCGCGATCCGCTTCATGACGTCGGCGCCGGCTCCGGAGGAGAGCATCATCGGCATCAGGCCGAACATCGTCGTCAGCACGGTCATCAGCTTGGGCCGGATGCGCTGCGCCGCGCCCTCGACGATCGCCTCGCGCAGGTCGTCGAAGCTCCGGAGGTCCCCTTCCTCGCTCCGCCGCCGCCAGGCGAGCTTGAGGTAGAGCAGCATCACCACGCCGGTCTCCGCGTCGAGGCCGGCGAGCGCGATCAGGCCGACCCAGACCGCGACGCTCAGGTTGTAGTCGAGCGCCCAGAGCAGCCACACCGCGCCGATCAGCGAGAACGGCACCGCCAGCAGCACGATCCCGACCTCGGCCAGCGAGCGGGTGCTCAGGTAGAGCAGCAGCGCGATCAGGAACAGCGTCACCGGCACTACCAGCTGGAGCCGCTCCCTGGCGCGCTCGTAGTTGCGGAACTGCCCGGCCCACTCGATGCGCACACCGGTCGGCAGCGCCACCTGCTGGGCGACCACCCGCCGCGCTTCGTCGACATAGCCGGCGAGCGAGCGTTCGCCGGGGTCGACGAAGACGTAGCCGACCAGCCGGCCGTTCTCGCTCCGGATCATCGGCGGGCCGGCGGCGAAGCCGATCCGCGCCACCTGGCGCAGCGCCACCTGGGCGCCCGACGGGGTGGCGACCAGCACGCGCTCGAGCCAGCGCGGGTCGTCGCGGAAGCCGTGGGCGTAGCGGACGGCGATCGGATAGCGCTCGCGCCCCTCGACGGTCTCGGCGATCGCCCGGCCGCCGATCGCGGTGGTGACCACGTCGTGGACGTCGGCGACCCGCACACCGTAGCGCGCCGCCGCCTCGCGGTCGACCTCGACGTCGAGGTAGAAGCCGCCGGTCGCGCGGTCGGCGAAGGCGCTACGGGTGCCCGGGATGCCGGCGACCGCCTGTTCGATCTCGACCGCGGCCTGCTCGACGACGTCGAGGTCGTCGCCGAAGACCTTGACCCCGAGCGGCGCGCGGATGCCGGTGGACAGCATCTCGGTGCGGGTCTGGATCGGCATCCACCAGATGTTGGGCATGCCGGGGTAGGAGAGCTCGGCGTCCATCTCGGCGATCAGGGCGTCCCAGGTCAGCCCGTCCCGCCACTCCTCGGACGGCTTGAGCACCACCACGGTCTCGACCATCCCGATCGGCGCCGGGTCGGTGGCGGTCTCGGCGCGGCCCATCTTGCCGAACACCGAGACCACCTCGGGGAACGCGGCGAGCCGGCGGTCCATGTCCTGGAGCACGCGCGCGGCCTCGCTCGCGCCCATCCCGGGCGGCGCGGTCGGCATGTAGAGGATCGCGCCCTCGTGCAGCGGCGGCATGAACTCGCTCTCGAGCGCGAGGAAGGCGGGCACGGTGGCGAGGATCGCCAGCGCCGCCGCCCCGACCACCGCCCACCGCCAGCGGACGACGAAGCGCACGACCGGCGTGTAGGCGCGGATCAGCCAGCGGTTGACCGGGCTCGCCTCCTCGCGCCGGATGCGGCCGCGGATCACCAGCGCGGCGAGCGCCGGGGTCAGCGTCACCGCGAGCACGGCGGCGAAGCCCATCGAGTAGGTCTTGGTGAAGGCGAGCGGCCGGAACAGCCTTCCCTCCACTCCCTGGAGCGTGAACACCGGCAGAAACGACACGGTGATCACCAGCAGCGAGAAGAAGAGCGACGGCCCGACCTCCTGCATGGCGGCGACGATCACCGCCCGCCGCGGCTCGGCGCGCCCATCCACGGTGCCACCGCCCGCCTCCCAGCGCTCGAGCCACTTGTGGACGTTCTCGACCACGATGATCGAGGCGTCGACCATGGCGCCGATCGCGACCGCGATGCCGCCGAGCGACATGATGTTGAGGGTCAGCCCCTGGAATCCCATCGGGATGAACGAGAGCAGCACCGCCACCGGCAGGGTGACGATCACCACCAGGGCGCTGCGGGCGTGCAGCAGGAACGCCAGGATCACCAGCGAGACGACCAGCATCTCCTCGAGCAGCGTGTGGGTGAGGGTCTCGATCGACTCGCGGATCAGCCCCGAGCGGTCGTAGGTGACCACCAGCTCGACCCCCTCCGGGAGGCTCGCGCGCACCTCCTCGAGGCGCGCCTCGACGGCGTCGATCACCTTCAGCGCGTTCTCGCCGTAGCGCATGACGACGATGCCGCCGACCGCCTCGCCCTGGCCGTCGAGGTCGGCGAACCCCCGGCGCGGCGCCGGACCGAGCCGGACCTCGGCGACGTCGGCGATGCGCACCGGCACGCCGCCGGTGGTCGACCGCAGCACCACCAGCTCGAGGTCGCGCCGGTCGCGGACGTAGCCTCGCCCGCGCACCATCACCTCGTGTTCGCCCAGCTCGAGCACCTGGCCGCCGACCTCCTGGTTGGACTCGCGCACCGCGGCCACGACCTCCTGGACCGGGATGCCGAACGCCTCGAGCTTCAGCGGGTCGACGACGATCTGGTACTCCTTGACGAAGCCGCCGATTGACGCGACCTCCGCCACCCCGGGGACGGTCTCGAGCGCGAAGCGGACCTGGTAGTCCTGGAGGCTTCGGAGCTCCTGGAGGTCGTGGCGGCCGCTCCGGTCGACCAGCGCGTACTGGTAGACCCAGCCGACGCCGGTGGCGTCCGGGCCGAGGGTCGGAGTCACCCCGTCGGGCAGCCGGGGGCGCGCCTCGTCGAGGTACTCGAGCACGCGCGAGCGCGCCCAGTAGAGGTCGGTGCCGTCGTCGAAGATGACGTAGAGGAACGACATCCCGAACATCGACTGGCCGCGCACGGAGGCCACCCGCGGCGCCGCCAGCAGCGCCGCGGCGAGCGGGTAGGTGACCTGGTCCTCGACGATGTCCGGGCTCTGCCCGGGCCACTCGGTGAAGACGATGACCTGGGCGTCGGAGAGGTCGGGGACGGCGTCGAGCGGCGAGCGGACGAGCGAGTACCAGCCCCACACCGCGAGCGCGGCGACGAACACCAGGGTCAGCCACGGGTTGTAGGCCGAGGCGGCGATCGTGCGAGCGATCCAGCCGGCGCGCGGCGTGGTCTCGTTCAATGCTCGTGCCCCGGGTGCGCCGCGGGGGCGGCGGGGGCAGCGGGGGTGCCATGGTCGCCGTGGTCGGCGGCGGCATGGTCGCCGTGGTCGGCGGCGGCGCCGTGGTCGCTGGGGTCG
>CAZLLV010000032.1:0-2797 GCA_964560325.1 uncultured Thermoanaerobaculia bacterium
CTGCGCGGTGGCCCACGCCGCGTGGAACTCCCTCGCGGCGACGGGCATCTGGCTCTGGTACTGAGGCCAGCCGGGTCAGCCCGTCAGCGCTCCCCGCGCACCACGACGAACTCGCCGGGGATGCGGTACCCCTCGCCCTCGCGGTACTCGCTGATCGTTTCGAGGTAGTCGCGGTGGGCCTCGGCGCGGACCGCGTCATCGAACCGGTCGTAGGCGAGGGCGACGGGGCCGCCCTCGAACGCGGCGCTCAGCGCGGCGCGCTCATCCGGGTACTCCAGCACCGTCGAGAGGCGCTCCGCGCGGATGTTGGTGAAGCCGGCGCGCTCGAAGTGGCGCTCGAGCGAGCCGGCGGCGCCGAGGGCGAAGAACATGGGGCAGACTTCCGTCTCGACGCGCGAGTCGACGACGGGGAAAATCCCGGCCCAGCCGCAGCTCCTGCGCTCACCCCATACGGCCGCTACGGCGCGGCCCCCGGGACGCAGGACACGGTACATTTCGGCGAGCGCCGCGTTGGGGTCGGGCACGTACATCAGGCCGAGCGCGCTGAGCGCGGCGTCGAAGGCGCTGTCCGCGAAATCGAGGTTCTCGGCATCCATCCGGCGGGCGCCGACGCGATCGGCGAGGCCGAGCTCCGCGCAGCGCGCCTCGAGCCCCTCCACCATGACACGCGAGATGTCGGTGGCCTCGACCCGGCCGGACGGGCCGACGGCCACGGCCACGGGAATCGTGACGAGCCCGGTGCCGCACGCCGTCTCCACCACGCGCTCGCCGGGTTGAAGCGCCGCCATCTCGAGCAGCTTCTCCTGTGCCGGCGCGAGCTGTTCGCGCCAGGAGGGCTCGTAGTAGGCCGCCGCCTTGTCCCAGCCGTAGCGCTGCACCCGCAGCTGAAGTCGCGCATCCATCGTCAGCCCTCGATCGTCCGCTCGACGTCGATCGTCCGCTCGACGTCGACGGGCACGGGATCGGTGAAGATCCGCAGCCACGAGCTGTGACGGTCGGCGTGCTCGAGCATCGCCTGTACGTCCGCCGCGGGCGCGGGGCTCCGCACGCTCACCTTCACGCGCACGCCGGTATAGGCGGGGGTCACGGAGTCATCCACGCCGAGCTCGCCGCGGACGTCGTAGTCCGCCTCCACCGTCACGGTGAGATCCTCGATCGGGATCTCTCGCCGCGCCGCCCACATCGCGTAGCCGATCACCAGGCAGCTCGCCAGCGCGGAGCGGCCGAGGACCCCGGGGTTGGGGGCGCTTCCGTCGCCGCCGTACTTCTCTGACATGCCGGCATGCAGCGTGACGGCGCCATCACGGATCTCGCAATTGAGATCCTCGCCCAGCCGGGCCGTAGTCGTCGCGGTCCCCTGCCCGACGCTCGGCCGGAGCGTCACCGCGCGCACGTTGCGCTCGAGCTTCGTCTTGATCGTGTCCGTCTGTGAGGTCGTCATCATCGCTAGAACTGGACGCCGCGCGTCAGCCCTCCGTCGACGAGCAGGTTGGCCCCCGTGATGAAGCTCGCGGCGGGGCTCGCGAGGAACGCGATCGCCTTAGCAACCTCTTCGGGAGTTCCCATGCGGCCCATCGGGTTCCACCCCACCGCGTCCGCGTAGAACTCCGGGTTCTCGCGGGATATCTGGCCCCAGAAGCCGTCATCGAAGTAGATCGTCCCCGGAGATACCGTGTTCACCCGGATGCCGTCCGCCGCCAGGAGCGAAGCCATACCGGCGGCGTAGCGGATTAGCGCTGCCTTGAGGGCCCCATAAGCTCCTTCGAGGGGACCGGTCTCGATCGCCGCGACCGTCGACACGACCACGATCGCGGGCGCGTCGGACTCGCGAAGGAATGGCACGGCCGCCTCCACGACACGCACGGTGTGGAGGAGATCGACCTCGAAGGCGTTCCGCCACGCCTCCTCCCCCTCGCCCGACCCGAGCGAGCTGACGTTCGCCACCACGATATCGAGCCCGCCGAGAGCCTCCGCCGCGTCCGCGACCCAGTTCGACAGCGCGGGCGCGTCGGCGACGTCGAGCGCCTGCCCGAAGGCCTTCACGCCCCGGGCCTCGAGCGCCGCCACCGTCTCGTCGACCTCCGTACCGCTGCGCGCGCACAGTCCGATCGCGGTGCGTTCGTCGGCCAGCACCTCCGCGGTTCGTCCACCGATCCCCCGGGTCCCGCCCGTGATGATCGCCTTTTTGCCCGTCAATCCGAGGTCCATCGGTGGCGCCTCCTGCGAGGAGTTCCTGTGATCGCGGAAGCGGAATCTACGGCACGTGGCGGCCGCGAAAAGCCCCCATTGCGCGGAGCCGTCGTGCAGGGTGATCATCGGGGCTTCGGGTCGTGCTTGACTCAAGCTTCAGATTGGGGGTCCGCCCATGATCGTTCGCTTCCGGAACCGGCGGGCCTCGCGCCCGGCCATCGCCCTGATCGGCGCCCTCGCGCTCGCGCTCGTGGCCGCCTGCGCCCCGGCCGACGAAGCCCCGACCCCAGCCGACGAAGCGCGCGGTCCGGCTGACCTCACCGATTTCGCCACGCGCTATGCCGCCGCCTGGAGCAGCCAGGACCCCGGTCGCTTCGCCTCGTTCTATGCTGAGGACGGCTCCCTCGTTGTGAACGGATCCGCCTCCGAGGGACGCGACGCCATTCGGACGACGGCCGGCGGGTTCATGGCCGCCTTCCCCGACATGCGGGTGAGGATGGACTCCATCGTCGACGGCGACGGACGGGCCGTCTTTCACTGGACCTGGACCGGGACGAACACCGGCCCCGGGGGCACAGGCCGGCCGGTGGACCTGACGGGCTACGAG
>CAZLLV010000033.1:0-21768 GCA_964560325.1 uncultured Thermoanaerobaculia bacterium
GTCCGCGAGCCGCCCGAGCACGCCGGCGGAGCGGCCGCCGATCGTCAGCCGGGCCGAGGCGCCGGGCAGCAGGCCGTGGATCTCGGACGGCTCGGCCGCGAGCGTCTTGCCGGCCGCCGCGGCGGCCGCCTCGACCGCGCCCTTGAGATCGAACAGGTCGAGCTCGCGGCGGCCCTCCCACGGCGTGCCGACGGCACCGCCGCAGATCAGCCCGACCGCCTCGCGCTCGACCACCTCGCCGTCCGCACGGCGTCCGAACGCGACGCCGATCTCGAACAGCCGGACCGACTCCGCGCCGCGCCGGGTGTTGAAGCGTGCGGCCTCGACCAGGCCGGGCAGGAGCGAGCGGCGCAGATGCGAGTAGAGCTCCGAGAGCGGGTTCGCGAGCACCACCGCGCTCTCGTCGGCCGCGTTCTCGCCCAGGGGCGCGATCGATCCAGAGACTTCGCGCGAGTGGAACGCCCACTGGATCGCTTCGGCGTAGCCGGCGGCGGCGAGGACGCTCCGCGCGCGGCGGCGCAGGAGCTGGCGGCGCGTGGGCGGCCCGTCCGGCTCGGCGAGCGCCGGCAGGGTCGCCGGGATCGCGTCGTAGCCGTGGATCCGCAGGACCTCCTCGTAGAGGTCGGCGGTCTCCGAGACGTCGGCCAGCCGCCAGGTCGGAACGGTGACCGACAGCCGCCGGCCGTCGCCGCCCTCCGGACGGACCTCGAAGCCGAGCCCTTCGAGCCAGGCGGCCGGCTCGCCCTTCGGCATCGCGACCCCGGCGAAGGCGTCGAGCCGGTCGAGGTCGAGGGCGATCGTCGGCCGCCGGTGGCGCTCCTCGTGGCTCGTCGCCGTCACGTCGACCACTCCGGCGAGGACGGTGCCGCCGGCGATCTCCGCGATCAGCTTCGCCGCCCGGTTCGTCGCCCGCGCCTGCATCGCCGGGTCGGCGCCCCGCTCGAAGCGGTGGGAGGCGTCGGTGTGCATCCCGAGCCGCTTGGCGGTCGCCCGCACCGAGCGCGGGTCGAACCATGCGCTCTCGAGGAGCACGTCGCGGGTCTCGGCGCCGACCTCGGTCTCTTCGCCGCCCATGATGCCGGCGAGGGCGATTGCGCGCTCGGCATCGGCGATCACCGTCGCGTCGCCGGCGAGCTCCCGCTCCTGGGCGTCGAGGGTGGTCAACGTCTCGCCGCCGGTGGCTAGGCGGACCCGGACGAGACCGCCGGCGATCTTCGGCAGGTCGAACGCGTGGAGCGGCTGGCCGATCTCCCAGAGCACGTAGTTGGTGACGTCGACCACGTTGTTGATCGGACGGTGGCCGATGCCGCGCAGGCGGCGCGCGAGCCAGTCGGGTGACGGGCCGACGGTGACGCCACGGACGACGCGGGCGGCGTAGCGGGTGCAGAGGTCGGGCACGTCGATCTCGACGCGCACCGCGTCTGCGGCCGGCTCGTCGGACTCCAGCGGATCGGCGGCCGGAGGGCGCAGCTCGACTCCGCGCAGGACGGCGATCTCACAGGCGAGGCCGAGGTGGTTCATCGCGTCGACCCGGTTGGTCGTCACGTCGACGTCGAGGATCGTGTCGCCGTCCCCTCCGTCGGACGGAACGCGCTCGATCCCCTCGACCGCGAAGCCCGCCGCGGTCAGCAACTCGGCCAGCGCCTCCGGGGTGTCCGGGAGGTCGACGAAGTCGCTCAGCCAGTCAGTGGAGAAGAGCATGGCTCACCAGGATGTCACCAGATTTGGCGCAACAGGCGCTCGTCGTTCTCGAAGAGCTGCCGGATGTTCGAAATGCCGTAGCGGATCATCGCCACCCGGTCGACGCCCAGCCCGAAGGCGTAGCCGCTGTAGACCTCCGGGTCGATGCCGCACTCGCGCAGCACCCGCGGATCGACCATGCCGGCGCCCAGGATCTCCATCCAGCCGGTGCCGGAGCAGGTGGCGCAGCCCTCCCCCTTGCAGAACGGGCAGGTGATGTCGACCTCGGCCGACGGCTCGGTGAAAGGGAAGAAGCTCGGCCGCAGGCGCACGCCGGTCTCGGGCGAGAACAGGCGCCGGATGAACGCTTCGAGCGTGCCTTTCAGGTCGCCGAAGGTCAGCCCCTCCGCGACCGCCAGGCACTCGACCTGGTGGAACATCGGTGAGTGCCGCAGGTCGTTGTCGTTGCGGAAGACACGGCCCGGGCAGATCACCCGGATCGGCGGCTCGCGCGACAGCATGGTCCGGATCTGGACCGGTGAGGTGTGGGTGCGCAGCACGCCGCCGGCCTCGTTTCCGGAGGTGGCTCGACCCTGATCCCCGGAGGGGCCCCGCACGAAGAACGTGTCCTGCGTGTCGCGGGCCGGGTGGCCCTCCGGCATGTTGAGGGCGGTGAAGTTGTGGTAATCGTCCTCCACCTCGGGTCCTTCGGCCACGCTGTAGCCGAGGGCGGCGAAGATCTCGGTGATCTCTTCGATCACGAGGGTCACCGGGTGGAGGTTGCCGAGGTGCGGACGGCGGCCGGGGAGGGTGACGTCGACCCGCGCGCGCTCGGCGTCGGCTGACGCCTCGCGCTCCTCGATCGACGCCTCCAGCCGGTCGAGCCCCTCCTCGACTGCGACCTTGAGGCGGTTGACCGCCTGCCCGAACTCCTTGCGCTCCTCGGGCGGGACCTCGCCGATGCCGGCGAGGAGCGAGCGGACGATGCCGGCCTTGCGCCCGGTCCAGCGGATCTTCAGATCCTCGAAGGCACGCCGGTCGGAGACCTCCGCCGCCTCGGACTCGAAGCGGCGGGCGAGCTCCGCCGGGTTCCGCGTGCCCTCGTCCGCCCCCACGTCGCTACTCCGAAAGCGCCTTCACCCAGTCGGCCTTGACCACGTTGCCGTTGGCGCCCGAGCCCTCGATCGAGTCCTTCGCGATGCCGCGGCGGGCGGCGAGGCTCTCGAGCTCGCCGACGTGCATGTGGTCGAGGCCCTGGAGGACCCGCACCCAGTCGGCCTTGACCACGCTGCCGTTGGCGCCGGAGCCCTCGATGTCGCCCTCCTGGACGTCCCGCTCGGCGGCGAGCTCGTGGAGCTGGGCGACCGTCATGCCCTCCAGCTCCTCCTGGGTCGGCGCACCCGCCGCCGACGGAGTCTTCTCGACCGCCTTCTCGGCGGGGGCCTTCTCCTCGGCGGGAGCCGCCGCCTTCTTCGGCGCCGGCTTCGGCTTCGCGTCGGCCTTCTCGTCCTTCTTCGGCTTCGGCGCCGCTTTCTTCTTCGGCTTGGCCTCGGCCTTCGTCTCTTCGGCGGCCTTCGGCTTCGGGCGCGGGCTCGGCTCGGTCGCCTCGCGCACCTTGACGCTCGGATCGCCCTCGAGGGCATCCTTCGCCACCTCGATGATGGCCGCGAAGCCCTCCGGGTCGTGGATGGCGATCTCGGAGAGGACCTTCCGGTTGAGCTCCAGCCCCGACTTGCGCAGGCCGGAGATCAGCCGATTGTAGGTGAGGCCGTTCTCGCGCGCGGCGGCGTTGATCCGGACGATCCAGAGGCTGCGGAACTGGCGCTTCTTCTGGCGGCGGTCGCGGTAGGCGTACTGGAGCGCCTTGTCGACCGCCTGCATGGCGATCCGGTAGGCGTTCTTCTTCTTGCCGTAGTAGCCCTTGGCGAGCTTGAGTACCTTCTTGCGCTTCTCTTTGCGGTGGGGACCACGCTTGACACGTGCCATGTGTCGAACCTCGTTTCTGCTCCGGCGGAGCGGTCGGTCGCGCGGGCGCGGAGGCCCGCGGGAGGCCCCGGTGGACAGGTCCGTTCCACCGGCGGCCGGATGTGGGTTCAGCTCGAAGCGGTGCTTCGGGGCCCGAGCGGGCCTACGCCTGGATCATCTCCTTGATCGTCTTGGCGAACGCCGGCGAGACCAGCGTGCTCTTGCGCAGCTTGCGCTTCCGCTTCGTCGACTTCTTGGTCAGGATGTGGCTCCGCATGGAGTGACCGCGCTTGACCTTGCCGGTGGCGGTCACCTTGAAGCGCTTCGCCGCTCCCTTGTGGGTCTTCTGCTTGGGCATCGCTGTCTCTCTTCCACTGGCCCCGGCCGCGCCACGCGAGGAGCGCAGGGGGCCGGCGGCTCGTTCAGGTCGTACGGATTCCGGGCGCGCTCCACTGGCGTCGGGCCAAAAACGGGCGCGCGAGCTGGCGATGATAGCGGACGGGTCGAGGGATGGCAAGGGCTCATCCGGCGTAGGCGGCCAGTGCGAGCTGGCAGAGGTCGAAGGCGCCGTCGGTCGTCTGCGGCCTCCAGGTCGGCACCTGGCGGAGGTAGGAGTCCGGGTCGGCGCGGATCAGGCCGAGCAGGACTTCGGCCACGATCTCGCTACCCACGCGCCCGAGCGTCTCACCCCCACACCGCACCTCCGATTCGCGCAGGATGTAGTACCAGAGCGGCGTGTGGAGTGCGGCCGAGCCATCGAGCCCGGTCTCTTCCGGACAGAGGACGTCCTCCGATCCCATCTCCCGAGCCAAGTCCTGCCCGCAGGGCAAGCCCAGCCTCTGGCCGAGCTGCAGATCGACGTAGGCGAGGTCGAGAGTGACGCCGGCGCCGAGCGGGATCGCACCGAGGGGGCGGGCCAGCCGGGTGTCGATGGCACCGGCGGTCTGGAACAAAACGCCCCCTGGGAGCATCATCTCCGGCCAGTCGACCTTCCAGTCGGCAGGCAGGAACTCTCCGCCGCGCAGGTCCTTCTCCTGGGTGCTGAATAGCGGGACCTCGCGATCATGGCGCGCCGTCTTCAGCTGGGCGTTGAGGTGATAACCCTCCCGAACCAGGGAGTGACCGAACCGGAAGGCCGCGGCGGCGAACTCCAGCGGAACCCACGGTCCGTCGTCGATGGAGTAGTGGAGGAGGCGGGAGTCAGCGAACGATGGATCGCGGTCCGCGCCGCCGAAGAGGCGGGCCCGGGTTTCGGGATGGAGGATGCGCGGCAGGTAGTCGTGGAGCACGATCCACTGGTAGTGCCATCGGGCGAGCCGTCGGGCAGCCGGGAAGACTCCGTGGTCCGCGGCCTTTGTGTTCTCCTCGACTTGACGCACGCACCAGTTGTGGAAGCGCAGGAAGAGCACGGTCATCTGGGAGAGGAGAACGGTCTCGTCGTTCCTGGGGTCGGCGCTCAGGGCCAGTCGCTGCGGGTTGCGCGGCAGGTCGTACTCGACATAGCTGACCCCGCTGGAGAGGAGTAGGCGGCCCGGCCAGTCCTCGTCGTAGAGGTAGGGCTGCAGGAGCGGCCCGAGACCGTAGATCGCATCGAGATCGAGGAACGGAGTGCGGTACCGAAGCGCATCCGAAGCGATCGAGGCACCCGTCACGTCGTGGGCCACGAGCTGCCCGAAATAGGTATAGGCAGCCGACAGCGACCGATGGGGCGCCGGCTCCTTCGACGTCATCGCGCGGGCGATCTCTCGGAGCTCCTCGTCCGCAAGCCGCTTGCAGGGCGGAAGATCGTACAGCTGGCCGAAGGCGCTGTCCCGGCGCTCGGAACACTGGGCCGGCGGCTTCGGCGGAGTCGCCGGCGCCTGAAATGGGGCTCGAATCACCGGGCAACCGCCTTCCATCCGTCGAACGCCTTGGGCGCGCAGACCCCGCTCGGTCCTTCCAAGAGATTTCTCGCCTTCATCGTCACGTAAGGTGGCGGATCACCGGCATCGTAGTCGGCCGCGAGCCGGAAGAACTGGTTGATCTCGTCACTCGCCTGGGCGTCGTACGGCGGCATGTCGGTGAGCCAGATGAACTCTTCCTCGCAGTTGCGGATCTTGACCTCCGAGGAAGCGAAGCTCGTCCGCAACCGGAGGATGCGCTCGGCATCGTTCGAGAACCGCCGGAAGACGAAGTCGACGTGGTTGAGGTCTAGGAGGGCGAGGGAAACGCGACGCGCGATCTTGCCGACATGGATCGTGGATCCGCCCTTGCTGAGCTCGAAGTCGATGTCCGTGAGCGCGCCCTCGGAGAGCGTGCCGGCGTTCAGCTGCAGGCGTGCGGCGACGCGGTCGGGCTTGGCCTTTTCGATCAGCCTTGCATCAATCTGCTCGAGGCCGACGCCGGCTGTCGCGATCCGCATGACGTGGGGGAGGTCTCCATCGAGCCCCAGATTGTTAGCCGTCATCGGGTCACCGTTCGGTCGAATTTCGATGCTCTCGCCCTCGCACATCACGAACTCCTGTCGATCCTGCCTTCCGGCCGGCGGTCGCGGCTTTTTCCCTTCGTTCTCTATCTCAATGTCCGCGACTCGGTGATGTCGGTCGTAGACCACGCACGGATAGTGAGCTCGGAAGGGTTCTTGGACGCCGGTCAGGTCCGGGAGGACCACCCAGCAATTTTTGGGTCCCTGCGCAAACGGCGCGGGCGGCGCGAAGGCGCAAAGGAACTCGAAGTCCACGGTGAGGTTGAACGTCATGGGTCTTCTCCTTCGGGGGAGTGGGGTTCGGAAGTGGCTCCGATGACTTGGAACGCCGCCCAGTCTCGCGGAGCGCCTGCCGTCGACGGCTCGCCTCCGAGGAAGGCGAGTTGGGCGCGGCGGAGCGCCTCCGCTGGGCCGATGCCAGTGGCAAGGTGGCGATGGAGCTCGGTCATCAACCGGGCAGTGGCCCGATCGTCGACCGGCCAGAGGCTGGCGACCACCGCCGTGGCGCCGGCGGAGAGGAAGGCCCGGGACAGACTGGAAAACCCCTCATCCGCCGTCCCGGCGATCGTCCCGGTGTCGCATGCGGAGAGGACGACCACCGGCCCGGCATCGAGGTCGAGCGAATAGATCTCACCCTGATCGAGCGTCCCCGGGTCGCCGTCGCCGTCCGGCGCCAGGACGAGGCCGGAACGGTCGGGCCGGACGGGATGTAGGAGCGCGTGGCCGGCGAAGTGGATGATCGCGGCGTCTCGACTCTCCTGGACGAAGCGATCACTCCGGGCATTCCTGCCCTCGAGGTGCACGAGCGATTCGTAGAGGGGCGCGATCGCGCTCCCCTCGGCGGCCGACGAGGGGAGGGGAGCGAGGTCGGGCCAGAGCTCGCGATCGTGTGTGGGGCGGGTCACCAGCAGGACCTTTCCGGACCCCGTCGCTGCCCGCCGGCCGATCGCCTCCTGCCGCCGCTCGGCGTTCAGAAAGATCTGCACGCTGGGTGCGGTAACGATCGTGTGCTGGTGCAAGAGGTGTCCCCCAGCGTCGTCGATGGGGAGGGCGCCGAACGGAACGGCCTCCAGGAAGCCGTCGGGAATCAGTACCAATCCGCGACCGGCTTCGAGGCCGGCCGGCAGGAGCAATTCGGCCAGGCGCCCGGCGACGGCCGGGGAGCCGTCGGCGGCTTCCTCGGCGCGCACGTCCATCACGAACCGCCGGACGAGGTCGGCCAGGTCGGAGCGGTCGATCGGTCGACGGGTGACATCGGTACCGGTGGTGGCGACGGTCCAGGTGACGAGCTCCTGGTCCAGGATTTTCCAGAACACCAGCACGTCATGCTCGGCGAGCACGTGCTGGATGTCCGTGGGCCGGAGGTCAGATCGCAGTGACGCACGGTGGGCGGCGAAGTCGAAACTGTGCAGGGAGAAGAAGCGAGCGCGCTCCGCCACCGCGAACGCGCCGGCCGCGTCATCGCATTCGAGGAGCAGGGCAATCAGGCGATCGTAGGTTCTTCGAGCTCCCAAGTGCAGCGTCCAGCGGAGTTGCGATCCCGCACCGTGCTCGATTCGGCCTTCGTAGAGGGCGAGGCTGGTCGCCAAGTCGGCGGCCGCGGCCTCCAGGTCTCCCGCGGCACGGTGGACGCGTGCTCGAGCTTCGTAGGCAGCGACCGCGAGGGGTGATTGGAAGCCGAGGCGCTCGTAGCGAGCGATCGTCACGTCAAGCTTCCGGAGCGCGCTCGCGGGCGCCCCGCCAGCGTCTGCCGCTACCCGTAGGAGAGCGAGGTCGGCCTCCGCTCGCAGCCGCGACGGGCGGTCGTCGAGGTTCGGGAGCAGGCGCTCGGCCTCCGCCAGAGCGTGCCGGGCTCCGTCACGGTCTTCCAGCACCAGGAGCTGTAGTCCGTGAGCTATGAGGCTCAGGACCTGGATTTTCGGGTTGCGGGTTGCGCGCGCGGCAACGAGAGCCTGGGCCTGGAAAACGGCTCCGGCGCGCTCGCGATCGTACTGGAGGCTCGCATCCGCGGCGATCGAGTACAGGATGGCCGCGCGCCGGGGGTGGACCATATCCGCACCGAGGGCGAGGCCGGAGACGATCTCGCTCCAAGCTTCCTCCTCGCGACCCATCTCGAGCAGGGCGTCGCCGAGGAGCGCGTGGAGGGTCGCACGCTCGTCGTCGAGACGGGAGCGCTCGAAGAGCTCGAGCGACTGCCGGAATGGAGAGATCGCCTCGAGAGGCCGGCCGAGCAAGATGCGGTTCTGTCCGTTCATCCATGCGAGGAAGGCGCGCAAGGTCCCATACGGCCGATCGCCGAGCGAGCGCTCGATCTCGAGAACGTGGTCGAGGCTCTCTCTGTAGCGCTCCGCCTGCTGGAGGGCGCACGCATCGTAGAACATGGCCCACGAGGCGTACGGGTCGCCGGCGGCATGGAGAGTCGCCCACGCAGAGCCAAACTGGGACCGCGCCTCCTCCAGATGGCCGAGCTGGTATGCCCGATAGCCGACACCGAGTCGACGATGGCCTTCCAGCACGTCGTCCAGTCCCTTCTGTCCCTGCTCTCGCCACGCCCGATGCATCACGCGCAGGCTGTCCAGAAAGAGGCGGTCCCCCGTCAGGTCTTCGATCTCTCGACCGTGCGCCCAGAGCTCTCGGAATGCTGATTCGGTCGTGGCCGGATCTCGGTTCCGGAGCTTGGCCAGGAGAGACTCGCGGCCGGGTCCCGCGGAATGAAGGCCCTCCGGCGTCACTCGGCCGGCATCGATCGGCGGCTCCCTACGGCTCGTTCTCACCTGGAGCGTTTGGAGATAGAAGCGGGCCTCTTCGCTCCAGAGGGTGTCCGGCTCAGCATCGAGAAAGCGACGCCAAGCCTCGGCGGCGGCACTCCGCAGAGACAGGCGATCGAGGATCAGAGCGAGATTGAAGCGAGCTGCTGGCGGCGGGTCGGGTAGCGCCGTAGCCGTCAGGGCCGCTTCCAGCCCACGGACGAGGACGACCGGCCGTTCGCTCGTGACGCCGACGTGAAGGAAAGCTGCTGCCAGGTCGGACCAGATCTTGGGATCGTCGGGTGCCAGAGCCGACGCATGCTCCAAGTCGTGGAGAGCATCGGTGATTCGTTCTTCCGACGCGGCGAATCGCAAGTCGGCGAGCCCGCGGCTCCGGAGTCTCCACGCTCGATCCAGGCGGGAGGTCGGCTGGTCGTCGGCCCCACGGGCGGAGCTCATCCGACCGAAGGCTGGTGACGGCCCCGTGGCAGGGGCGGGAAACCAGGGCTCATAGCCGTTGCAGCCGGCGATCCGCCCCCATGTCCAGCGCTCGTGACAAACCTGCTGGGGAAGGCGTTGGGCGTGCGGGTCGATCCGGTGAGCGGATCTTTTCTCCGGTGGCGCAGCAGCGGCGAAGCACGCCGCTAGAGCGAGGAGACACCAAAATCTCGTCCGCGCCTTCATCTCGAGGTCGAAGGAAGCCTCGCTCCCGGTCGCGCTCGTGACCCGGAAAGGGTCGCGACACGGGGAAACTGGGTGACTTCTGGGAAACGTCGTGTGGAGAGAATAACCGAAGCCCGGCTCTTCGGAGCGGGTCTACAGCTCCCGCTCCCGCCCGGTCACCCGCTCCTCCACCCGCCCCACGAAGTCTTCCACGCTCAACCCGCCGAGATCCTCGCCGGTCCGCAGGCGGACCGAGACGGTGCCACTCTCCTCTTCACGCCCGCCGACCACCAGCATGTAGGGGACCTTCTGGAGCTGGGCTTCGCGGATCTTGAAGCCGAGCTTCTCGTCGCGGGTGTCGAGCTCGGCGCGCAGGCCGGCTTCGGCGAGGCGGGCGTGGACCGTGCGGCCGTAGTCGAGGAACTTCTCCGACAGCGGCAGGACGACCGCCTGGACCGGGGCGAGCCAGAGGGGGAAGGCGCCGGCGGTGTGCTCGATCAGGATGCCGAGGAAGCGCTCGATCGAGCCGAGCATGGCGCGGTGGATCATCACCGGTCGGTGCTCCTCGCCGTCGGCGCCGACGTAGGCGAGCTCGAAGCGCTCCGGCATTTGGTAGTCGAGCTGGATGGTACCGAGCTGCCACCAGCGGCCGAGCGCGTCCGACACCTGGAAGTCGATCTTCGGGCCGTAGAAGGCGCCGTCGCCCTCGTTGACCTCGTAGTCGTCGCCGAAGACCGCTTCGAGCGCGGCCTTCAGCGTCGACTCGGCGTGCTCCCACTGCTCGGCCGTGCCGATCGACTTCTCCGGCCGGGTCGAGAGCTCGATCTTCACGCCCGAGAACCCGAACGTCCGGTAGATGTCCATGATCGTCCGCGCGACCGCCTCGACCTCTTCGCCGATCTGCTCCTCGGTGCAGAAGATGTGGGCGTCGTCCTGGGAGAACGAGCGCACGCGGGTCAGCCCCGCCGTCACCCCGCTCTTCTCGTCGCGGTGCAGCCGGCCGAAGTCGGCGTAGCGCACCGGCAGGTCGCGGTAGGAGCGCAGCCGCGTCGCGAAGATCAGGCAGTGCGTCGGGCAGTTCATCGGCTTGACCGCGAGCTGCTTCTCTTCGGACGTGGTGAAGAACATCGCGTCCTGGTAGTTCGCGTAGTGCCCGGAGCGGTGCCAGAGGTCGACGTCGAGGATCTGCGGCGTGATCACCTCGCCGTAGCCCGCCTCGCGGTACTTGCCGCGGATGTAGTCGACCAGCCCGTTGTAGAGCACGCCGCCCCGCGGGTGGAAGAAGGGCATCGCCGGCGCGTGGGCGTGGAAGCTGAAGAGGTCGAGCTCGGTGCCGAGGCGCCGGTGGTCGCGCGCGCGCGCCTGCTCCTGGAGATCCAGATACTCGTCGAGCTCCTTCTTCGAGCCGAAGGCGGTGCCGTAGATGCGCTGGAGCATCTCGTTCGACTCGTCGCCCCGGAAGTAGGCGCCGGAGGTGTTGAGGAGCTTGACCGCGCCGATCTGCGACAGGTTCTGGACGTGCGGGCCGCGGCAGAGGTCGAGGAACTCGCCGTGCTTGTAGAGGGTGATCGTGTCGCCTTCGGGGATGTCCCCCAGGCGCTCGACCTTCAGGTTCTCGCCCATCTCGCGGAACCTCTCCGCCGCCTCCTCGCGCGAGACCTCGATCCGCTCGAAGCCGTGCTTCTCCTTCAGGATCTCGTGCATCTTCGCCTCGATCGCCTCGAGATCGTCGGGCGTGAAGGCGCGCGGGAAGCGGAAGTCGTACTGGAACTTCTCCGAATGGTCCTGCCGGCCGACATCGATCTCCACCTCGGGCCAGAGCCGCTTGACCGCGTCGGCGAGCACGTGCTCCGCGCTGTGGCGGACGAACTCGCCCGACTCCGCGTCGCGCGAGGTGAACAGGCGGAAGCGGCCGCTC
The DNA here is from genome assembly GCA_964560325.1 of uncultured Thermoanaerobaculia bacterium. Classification (GTDB taxonomy): domain Bacteria; phylum Acidobacteriota; class Thermoanaerobaculia; order Multivoradales; family DATKCC01; genus CAZLLV01. Next base: position 11,438 of record CAZLLV010000033.1, read on the forward strand.
CGGCGCAGCGGCAGGCGCAGGTCGATCTTCTTGCCGTCGAGCTCGGCACCGACGGCGGCCTTGGCGAGGCCCGGGCCGATGCCGGCGGCCACGTCCAGTGGAGTGGTGCCGGGCTCGACCTGTTTGACCGTGCCGTCGGGCAGAGCAAGGGCGATCGTCTCGCGACTCATGACAGTTTCCTTCCTCCAGGAGGGGAGGAGGGTTCAGCGGGTGGTGACGCGGGTGGTCCGCCGGGCGGCGGGGAGGAGAGGAGCCTGGTAGGCGCGAGCGGACTCGAACCGCTGACCTCTGCCGTGTGAAGGCAGCGCTCTAACCAACTGAGCTACGCGCCTGAATCTGCCCATCGGAGCTTCGAAGAAGCGGTTGGTAGGCCCGAGCGGACTCGAACCGCTGACCTCTACGATGTCAACGTAGCGCTCTAACCAACTGAGCTACGGGCCTATCGAGTCAAATCCCCCACCGGCAAGCCACCGGCGAGGGACCCGGAAAATAGCAAAACGGGGGCGCGAGGTCAACGGTCCGGGGATCTCACCTGATTACTAGCGCAGCGGTAGCCGCCGTTCGCCTTGACGCTCTCGGAGAGTATCGGGAGCAGGGTGAGGTCGACACCCGCCTGGCGGTAGATCTCCCGGGCCCGTGCGTCGCCGGCCGGGATGCCGGAGGCGAAGCCCTCGGCGGTCGTCCGGCCCTCGCGGGTTTCGAGCACGACGTTGTTCCAGCCGATCAGGAAGTGGTCGTGCTCGTAGAGCGCCCGGTCGGCGAGGAGCGCGGTCGGGACGAAGAGGAGCGGCACCCGCCGCACCGGCACGCCGGAGGCCGCGAGGTGGGTGGCGGTCAGATCGAGGAACGCGTCGAGCGAGGCGGCGCGGTGCGCGCGCTGGGCGCCGGTCAGGAGGCCGCGGAGGTCGCGCGGCGGGGGTGTGAAGCGGTAGGTGTCACGCAGCGACCGGAGGTCGTCGTTGCCGAGCGACGCCAGCAGCGCCCGCCCGGCGTCGAGGTCTCCGACCAGTGCCTGCACGCCGCCCGAGTCGCCGCCCGGGTTGTCGCCCGAGTTGTCGGTCGAACTGGGGACAAAGCTCACGATCGAGTCGAGGTCGATCCCCGCGCCGCCGCCGATCGTCCGCATCGTGGCGCTCCGTTCGGTTATCGGCCGCTCCGCGCCCGGCAGCGGATGGACGATCCGCACCGGCTTGCCGTAGAAGGCGGACATTTCTTCCATCACTCGCTGCGCGGCGGCGAGGTAGCGGTCGATCCCCTCCGCGGTCGCGAAGCTCTCGACCGGCACCGTCTCCAGGCCCAGCACCTCCAGGATCCGCCGCTCCAGGCCGTGGAGCGAGGTCCACGCGGCGCCCGCCATCACCACGTGCCCGTTGTGGAAGAAGAACGGCGCCTCGCCCCAGGCGACGCCGTCCGCGCCAGGCTCGCCGCCGCCCCACGCCGCGTCGATCTCCCGCGGCAGGTTCTGGATCAGCTCCCGTGCCATCCACGCATCCCCCTCCCGCCCGCCCTGGAGGCTCGGCCGGTCGATCAGTACCAGCCGGCCGTCCGGCAGGCGCGCGGTCGAGAAGGGGTCGCGCGGCCAGGGGGAGTAGGGGCGGCCGTAGCTCTCGATCCAGTGCACGCCGAGCCCCGACGCCGCCTCTGCCAGCCGCTCGTGTAGCGGCAGGTCGGAGAGCACCACGATCTCCCGCTCCGGCGCCCGCTCGCGGACCGCCCGGAGCAGCGCGGCGAGCGGCTCGGGGTCGTCGAAGTAGCGCGACGGGAAGGAGAGGAAGGTCGCGTCGATCGGCCGCTCGATCTCGTCCGGGTAGCGGAGCCCCGAAACCGGCGCCGCCACCTCCCGCGAGCTCGTCCCCCGCACCGCCGCCCCCCACGCGAGCTCCAGCGCCTCCGACTGCTCGAACGTCAGCCCGGGCCCGGTCGCGAGCTCGTACAGCACCCGATCCCGCAACGCCGCCGGAGCCTCCTCGGGGAGGATCGAAGGCAGCACCTCCAGGACCCGCGCCCGAAACGCCCCGTCGGAGGCGAACCGATCCACGTCCCCCAGCGCCAGCACCAACACCCCCCGCCCGTCCTCGGCAGAGAACGGCCCGCCGCGCTCGATCAGCGCCTCCACCCGTTCCCGCGCGGCTCCAGCCGCGGCACGAAACGGATCGTCCGACTGCGCCACGGCCACGCAGGCGACCGTGGTCACCAGCACGAGGGTGCACAGCAATCGATTCAGGCGAGTAGGAGGGGGCATCGACACGTCAGCCGCTCCAACCTTTACCGGGGGACGAGGCATTTCCCACCTGGCGTCCACCTCCTCCGGCACGGAAGCGGTCAGCCGACCACGGGCGGAGACAAAGCTCCGCCCCTACATCCGCACGAGGTATCGCCATGCGTCACTCCACCACCGAACGTCGAAGGAGGGCGTGTCCGGGGCCGGGGCGAGCGGCCGCAGGGCTCAGGGCCCGCGCAGCGAGCAAGCGCGGTGGGAGTGCACGCCCGCCGCCCGCGCGAACGGCCCTGCGAGGCGAGGCATCGCCGGACCACCCAGCAAGCCGAGCCGCCCCGAAGGCCGCTCGCCCCGGCCCCGGACACGCCCTCCTCCACCAACCCCCTAAACGTCCTGCCCGTGCGTCCCCCCGTACATCCCCTCCAGCACGTCCGCCCAGGTCCGCTCCACCACCCTCCGCTTGATCGACATCTTCGGCGTCAGCTCGCCGGTCTCCTGCGAAAAGTCCCGCGGCAGGATGTGGATCTTCTTGATCGTCTCGTACGACGCCAGCCGCGCGTTCAGATCCCGCACCGCCCCCTCGATCAACCCCGCCACCTCCGGCCGCGCCGCCAGCTCCGCGTACCCCGACGCCTCGATCCCCTGATCCGCCGCCCACTTCCCGACCGTCTCCTCGTTGATCGTCACCAGCGCCACGCAGTACGGCCGCCGGTCCCCCAGCATCACCACCTGCGAGATGTACCGGCTGCTCGCCTTCAGCAGGTTCTCGATGTACTGCGGCGCGATGTTCTTCCCGCCCGCCGTTACGATGATGTCCTTCTTCCGGTCGGTGATCTTCAGGAAGCCCTCCGCGTCCATCTCCCCGATGTCCCCCGTGTGCAGCCACCCCTCCGCGTCGAGCGCCTCCGCCGTCGCCTCCGGCAGGTCGTGATAGCCCTGCATCACGCCCGGCCCGCCGATCAGGATCTCCCCGTCCTCCGCGATCTTCACCTTCGTCCGGGGCAGCGGCAGGCCGACCGTGCCGAACTTGTACGCGTCTGGCCGGTTGACGAAGCTCGCGGCCGACGATTCGGTGAGCCCGTACCCCTCGAGCACCAGGAGGTCCGCGGCGTGGAAGAACTCCGCGATCTCGCGCGACAGCGGCGCGCCGCCGGAGACGAAGTACTTCACCTTGCCGCCGAAGCGGTTCTTCAGCTTCGAGAAGACCAGCTTGTCGGCGACCTTGTGCTTCACCGCCAGCAGACCCCCCGGCTCCTCGCCCCGCTGGCGCAGCGTCGAGACCTCCCGGCCGACAGACATCGACCACTCGAAGATCGCGAGCTTCAGCCCACCCGCCTCGCGCGCGCCGGAGACCACCTTGTTGTAGACCTTCTCGAAGATCCGCGGCACCGCCGGCATGGTGGTCGGAGCCACGGTGCCGACGTTGTCGATCAGCTCGTCGAGGTCGGAGTCGCAGGCGGTCGGCGAGTCGAGGTGGATGAACGCCACCTCGATCACCTTGGCGAACGAGTGGGCGAGCGGCAGGAAGAGGTAGGTCTTCTCGCCCGGCAGCAGCAGCGCGACCTCGGCGATCGCCTCCGCCTCGTGCACCCAGTTCGAGTGCGAAAGCACCACGCCCTTCGGCTTGCCGGTGGTACCCGAGGTGTAGATGAGCGTCGCCACGTCGTCCGGCCCCACGCCCTGCCAGGAGCGCTCGTAGGCGCCCGGGTTCTCCGCGTCCCACGCCTCGCCCATCGCTTCCAGATCGCCGATCGTCAGGAACCAGTCGCCGCCGCCGGCCGGCGGCTCGCCGTCGATCACCACGACCCGCTTCAGTGCCGGGATCCGGTCGCGCACCTCCAGGAGCTTGGCCGCCTGCTCGGCGTTCTCGGCGAAGCAGAAGGTCGAGGCCGAGTCGGAGAGGATGTGCTCGCACTCCTCCGGCGTGTTCGAGGTGTAGACGGTGGTGGTGGCGCCGCCGGCGTCGAGGATGCCGAGGTCGACGATCACCCAGTCGGGCCGGGTGGCGCAGAGGATGGCGACCCGTTCGCCTTTCTGGAGCCCGAGCGCGAGGAGGCCGCAGGCGACGTGGTGGACGCGCCGGGCGACGTCGGCCCAGGTGAGGGTGTACCAGCCGGTGCCGGGGCGCACGCGGCCGTACATGGCGTCGTGGTCGGGGGTGGCGTCGACGCGGCGGTGGAAGAGGTCGGAGACGGAACGGATGGCGCCTTCGGCCATGGGCTCCTCGCTTTCTGCGGCTCGGTGTGCGTTGGGTGGGGCTGATCGTGCGGGGAGATTGTATCGCGGCGTCAGCCGGAGCAGGCGGGGGAGGAGGGAGTCCGGTGGCGGGGGACGGACCGAGGGCGCGGGGCACCGGGGCACGGCGAGCGTGGGTGGGGATCATGGCGTAGGACGCTCGCCTCGGCGCGGTCCGCGCTTTCCCGGCGTGCACTGCCGCCGTTCGTGGCTCGCGCGGCCCGCGACGGTCCCGGTGCCCCGCGCCCTCGGTCCTCTGGGGTTGCCTGCGTCGTGGTGTTAGGTTTCGGGCATGTGGCGAATCCGTTTCCTGGCTCTGAGCTGTCTCTGGCTCGGGCTGACTTTCTCGCTCGCCGCCCAGGACTGGCGCGGGGAGGCGCGGGTGCGGGGGGTGGTGCTGGATGGGGACGGGGAGCCGCTCGGCGGGGCGCGGGTGGAGCTCGTGCTGCACGATCTCGAGGAGGGGCCGGCGGCGGTGGTGACGGGAGCGGAGGGGGAGTGGTCGTTCCCGCGGCTCGCGCCCGGGCTGTACGACCTGCGCGTCGAGGGGCCGGGTCACCTGCCCGCGGAGGGATGGCTGCGGGTGCCGGAGCAGGGGGCGCCCGAGCTGGTGCGCCTCGAGCTGCAGTCGCTCGACATCGTCACCCCGAGCTTCGCCGAGGGCGATCCGGCGGGGTCGGTCCGGCGCTGGCTCGCCTTCGGCGATGCGCTGCTCGCGAACGACCGGCCTTCCGACGCCCGGCGCGAGTACCGCAAGGTCCTCGCCACCCCCGGGGTCCTCTCGCCGGCGGCGCGGGCGGAGCTGCTGTCGACCATCGCCCGCACGCACTTCCTCGAAGGGCATGGACCCGCGGCGGAGGCGGCGCTCCAGGCGGCGCTGGTGGTGGCGCCCGCGGGCTCCGCCGAGGCCGAACGGGCGCGGCAGGTCTACCGGGCGCTGCTCGACGGTGCCGGCCGAGGCGAGGAGGCGGAGCGGTTCTTCGGGCGGCTGCGCCGCGAGCCCGCGGCGGTCGAGGCGGAGCTGGCGGACGTGCTGGCGGGGCGCGAGCCCGAGGCGGAGACGGCCGGGAGCGCCGAGTCGCCGGCCGGTCCGCCGGCGCGACCGGTCCTCGACCCCGAGCCGGGGCGCACCGGCCGCTACCGGACGGCCTTCGCCGCCGACGCCGGCAGCCCGCTCTCCGCTCCCGAGATCTACCTGGAGCGGTACGGGGTGGAGCGGGCGGCCGCCGAGCGGGGCGCTCCGGGCGGGCTCGGCTACGACCTGTCGGAGGAGTCGTTCGAGGTCTACGTGCCGGACGGGTACGAGCCGGGCGCCGGCTACGGCCTGCTGGTCTGGGTCAGCCCGACGCCGTTCGGCGGCGCCGAGTCGCCGGCGGTGCAGTCGGCGCTCGACCGGGCGAAGCTCCTCTGGGTGGGGGCCAACGACGCCGGCAACCCGCGGCCGAGCTGGGACCGCAGCGGCCTCGCCCTCGACGCGGCGCACCGCATGGCGGCGCTCTACGACCTCGACCCGGAGCGCGTCTACGTCGCCGGCTACTCGGGCGGCGGGCGGATCGCGAGCGGCCTGGCGCTCCACTTTCCGGAGGTCTTCCGCGGCGCGTTCTCGGTCTACGGCGTGAGCTGGTTCGAGGAGGTGCCGGTGCCCGACAAGCCGGGCGCCCACTGGCCGGCGTCGTTCGCGGCGCCGCGAGACGAGACGCTGCGCGACCTGCGCACCGGCAGCCGCTTCGTGCTGCTGACCGGCAGCCGCGACTTCAACAAGCCGCAGACGCGGGCGGTGCGGCGGGCGATGGAGGCGGCAGGGTTCGAGAGGTTGACCTACCTGGAGGTTCCGGGCGCGAGCCACTACGAGCTGCCGGACGGGGAGTGGTGGGCGAAGGCGTTCGCCGCTCTCGACCCGCCGTAGGGCGCGATCGCATCGCGCCGCCTGGAAACTTCAATTGCCGGCCATTGTTAGGATCCGACGGTGAAGAAGCTGTTCATCGCGTCCGCCCTCGCCGCCCTCGCCGCCCTTCCGGCCGCGGGCGAGGACCTCTTCGTCGACCGTGCGGCCGAGCTGGGGATCGACTTCGTGCACTGGAACGGCATGACCGGCGAGCTCTGGTTCGCCGAGATGATGGGGCAGGGAGCGGCGCTCTTCGATTACGACGGCGACGGCGACCTCGACGTCTACCTCGTCCAGGGCGCTCGCCTGGGCGAGGGGGAGCCGGTCTTCCCGCCACGCCACCCGGAGCCGCTCTCCGACCGGCTGTACCGCAACGACCTGGAGATCGCGCCCGACGGCACCCGCACGCTCCGCTTCACCGACGTCACCGAAGAGAGCGGCATCGCGAAGCTCGCCCTCGGCTACGGCATGGGGGTGGCGGCCGGCGACTACGACGGCGACGGCCGCGTCGACCTCTACCTCACGAACCTCGGCCCCAACCAGATGCTGCGCAATCGAGGTGACGGCGAGTTCGAGGACACGACCGCGGAGACAGGCACCGGCGACCCGCTCTGGGGCGTGCCCGCGCTCTTCTTCGACTACGACCGCGACGGCCGGCTCGATCTGTTCGTCGGCAACTACGTCGACTGGCGGCTCGCCACCCACAAGCCGTGCACCAGCTTCGCCGGCGCCGTCGACTACTGCAGTCCGGCGTCGTTCAACCCGGAGCCCGACCGGCTGTTCCGCAACCTCGGGCCCGCCCCGGCGGGCGAGCCGCACGCGGGTCGGGTGCGGTTCGAGGACGTGACCGCCCGCTCGAAGATCGGCACCGAGTACGGCGCCGCCCTCGGCGCCGTGACCTCCGACTTCGACGGCGACGGCTGGCCCGACCTCTACGTGGCGAACGACGGCCTGCCGAATCAGCTCTGGCTCAACCGGAGGCCCAGCCCGGAGGGCGAATCGGGAGGAGTGACGTTCGAGAACGGTGCGCTGCTCGGCGGCTGCGCGGTCAACGAGGACGGCGAGCCGGAGGCGAGCATGGGCGTGGTCGCCGGGGACTTCGACGGCGACGGCTCCGACGACCTGTTCATGACCCACCTCGACCGCGAGACCAACACCTTCTACACCAACGACGGCACTGGCCTGTTCGAGGACCGGACGACCGAGAGCGGCCTCGGCGCGCCGAGCTTTCCCTACACCGGTTTCGGCGTGGCGCTCCTCGACTACGACCTCGACGGCTGGCCCGATCTGTTCGTGGCGAACGGAGCGGTGACCCTGATCGAGGAGCAGGCGCGCACGGGCTCGAAGCTGCCGCTCGCGCAGAGGAACCAGCTCTTCCGCGGCCTCGGCGGGGGGCGGTTCGAGGAGGTGACGGGCTCGGCCGGCGCGGTCTTCGACCTGCTGGAGGTGAGCCGCGGAGCGGCGGCCGGCGACGTGGACAACGACGGCGACCCGGACGTGCTGCTCGCCAACAACGCCGGTCCCGCGCGCCTGCTGATCCGGCAAGGCGAGCCGGCGGCGCCCTGGATCGGTCTGCGGGTGGTGACGCCGATCGAGGGTGCGGACGGCGCGGTCCGCGACGCCCTCGGCGCCCGCGTCGAGCTCCACCGCAAGGACGCCCGGATGCTCCACCGGCGGGTGCGGACCGACGGCAGCTACGCCTCGGCCGGCGATCCGCGCGTCGTCTTCGGGCTGGGAGACGGCGGGGCCGAGATCGAGAAGGTGGTGGTCCGCTGGCCGGACGGGCCGGTGGAGGCACCCGGCGCCGTCGAGGAGTTCCCGGCGCCGCCGTTCGGCGAGTACACGCGGCTGGTCCGGGGGACGGGGAAGCCGGTGGCGACCCGGCCCGCCGGCGAGCCGGACGAGGGCCCCGCGCCTTGAAGTCCTCGATCTCCCTCGGCTCGATCCTCCGGCGGATGCTGTCGATCGTCGTCCTCTGTGCCGTGGCGGCCGGGCTGGTTTCGATCCTGGAGCCGCCGGCGCCGGCCCAGGAGCCGCCGGCGCTCGAGCCGGTCCCGCGCCCGGAGCTCTCGAACCGCGAGCCGGCCGAGCGGCGCCAGATCGAGGAGACGCGCGCCGCGCTCGACGCGTTGCTCGAGAGCGATTCGGTCGAGCCGGCGGCGCTGGCCCGTGCCTTCGGCGGCGTCGGGCGACTCTACCTGCTCTACGACCTGGTCGACCCCGCCCTGCCGGCGCTCGCCAACGCCGCGGCGCTCGCGCCGGAGGAGCACGCCTGGACCTACTACCTGGGCGTCGTCCACCAGCGCGAGGGGCGGCTCGACGCGGCGCGCGAGCGGTTCGAGCGCGCCGTCGAGCTGGCGCCCACCGACCTGCCGTCGCGATTCCGGCTGGCCGAGGTCGAGCTCGACGCCGGGCGCCTCGACGCGGCGGAGGCGGCGTACCGGGCGGCGCTCGAGCTGGCGGGCGAAGCGCCGGCGGCGGCCGCCGCCGAGGTCGGCCTCGGCCGCATCGCCTACGAGCGGGGCCGCACCGACGAGGCGATCGAGCGCTTCGAGCGCGCGCTGGCGCTCCAGCCCGGTGCCGACTCGATCCACCACCGCCTCGGCCTGGCCCACCGCGAGGCGGGAGATCTCGACGCCGCCCGCCGGCACCTCACCCTCAACCGCTCGACGCCGGTCGCCTACCCCGACCCGCTGATCGACGGGCTGACCGGGCTCCTCCAGGGGGCCTCGATCCGCTTCAAGTCGGGCAACCGCGCGATGGAGGAGGGGCGGATCGACGACGCGATCGACGAGTACGATCGGGCGGCGGAGGTGGCGCCCGAGGATCCGCTGGTGCACTACAACCTGGGGCTCGCGCTGACCCGCGCCGGCCGCCGCGCGGACGCCGTCGAGCGTTTCCGCACCGCCGTCGAGCTCGACCCCGGCTACCGCGACGCGCACTACAACCTGGCGGTCTCCCTCGTCGAGGAGGAGCGCTTCGGCGACGCGGCGGAGCACTTCGAGCGAGCGTGGTCGATCGATCCGCTCGACGCGTCGGCACGCAAGGCCGCCGACGAGGCGCGTTTCGCCGAGGCGACGGCGCTTCTGCGCGAGGGCCTCACGGCTGCGGCGCGCTCGGTGCTGGAGCGGGCGATCGCCGGCCGGCCGCCGCTCGACGTCTTCCCGCTCGTCCACCTGCTCGCCCGAATCCTCGCGACGGCGCCCGAGCCGGAGGTGCGCGACGGCGAGCGCGCGGTGGCGCTCGCCACCGAGGCGCTTCAGGCGAGCGTCAACGTCGATCACGCGGAGACGCTCGCGATGGCTTACGCGGAGGTGGGGGAGTGGGCGAAGGCGGTCGAGTGGCAGCGCCGGGTGGTCGACCGCGCGAGCGAGCGGGGCTTTCCGCCGGAGCGCGTGGAGAGGATCCGGGGCCGGCTGGAGCGCTACGAGCGCGGTGAGCCGACGCGCGCGCCGTGGGAGGAGCGGTGAGGTCGATCGTGCTCGCGCCGCTGACTTTCGCCGCCCTGTGCGCAATGTCCGCGGCGCCGCCGGCGCTCGCCGCCGAGCTGCGCTTCGAAGAGGTCTCGGAGGCCTGGGACCTCTCCTTCCGCCATCACCACGGCGGGAGCGGCGAGTACTACATGGTCGAGACGATGGGCTCCGGCGTCGCGGTCTTCGACTACGACGGCGACGGCGACCAGGACGTCTTCTTCGTCGACGCCGGGGTGCTGCCCGGCTACGAGGGGGAGGCGCCGCGCTCGGTCCTCTTCCGCAACGACCCCGATCCAGCCCGGCCCGGCCGGCCCCGCTTCGTCGACGTGACCGAGGCGGCGGGTGTCCGCGTCGGCGCCTACGGCATGGGTGCCGCCGCGGCCGACGTGGACGCCGACGGCGACGTCGACCTCTACGTCACCGCCTTCGGCCCGAACCAGCTCTTCCTGAACCGGGGCGACGGCACCTTCGAGGACGTGACGGAGTCCGCGGGAGTGGGCGATGACCGCGTCGGCGCCTC
>CAZLLV010000034.1:0-10715 GCA_964560325.1 uncultured Thermoanaerobaculia bacterium
CACCTCGCCGAAGGGCGGCGGATCGGCGGCGCGTCCCTGGTAGGCGAGAACCGCCTGCACCAACGCGTTCCCGCCGCCCCCTCTCCCCGGCTCCAGCCGCTCGACTTGGGCTTCGAACGGGACCTCCTGGTCGGCGATCGCGGCGAGGGCGTCCTCGCGGGTGCGGGCGAGCAGCCGGCGGAAGGCGGCCCGGCGGCCGGGCGGAGCGGACGGAACGGTCGGATCGACCTGGCCGATCGGATCGATCCGATCGGGGGCCAGCCGGCCGCGCAGCACGACCACGTCGACGAACAGGCCGATCAGGCGCTCGACCTCGGGCCGCAGCCGGCTGGCGGCCGGCGCGCCGATCAGCAGGTCGTCCTGACCGCTCCAGCGACCGAGCGCGGCCTGGAAGAGCGCCGCCGTCGCCACGAAGAGCGTCGCCTCCTCCGCCTCCGCCAGGCGCCGGAGCGGCTCGACCTCGTCGGCCCCGAGCCGGAACGGCAGGATGGCGGCCGGCCTCGGCCCCCCGCCAGGCCGGTCGGGCCGATCGCGCGGCAGCTCGAGCTCGGTCGCGGCGCCCGCAAGGCGCGCGCGGCTCCTCCGCAGCCCCTCCTCCAGGCGGCCGCCCTCGACGCGCGCGCGCCGCCAGACCGCGTAGTCGGCGTACTGGATCGGCAGCGGCGGCAGCGCCTCGCCCCGGTAGCCGGCGACCAGCTCGTCGACCAGGAGGGGGAGCGACCCTCCGTCGCACACCGTGTGGTGGAGGGTCAGCAGGAGCGCGTGCCGCTCGCGCCCCTCGCGCACCAGCAGGACCCGGACCAGGCCGTGCCCGGGCGGACCGGAGAGGTCGAAGGGGGCGGCCGAAGCCGCCTCGAGCAGCGGCTCGACGATCGCGGCCCGGCGCTCCTCGGGGATCCCCGACAGGTCGACGACGGGGAGCGGCGGCATCCGGCCTCCCGGCGGCGCGATCCGCTGCACCGGGCGGCCGGCGCGGTTCTCGAAGGTCGTGCGCAGCGCTTCGTGCCGCCGCGCGACCGCGCCGAGCCCGGCGTGCACCGCCGCCGGCGCCAGCGGTCCGCGGAGGCGGAGCGCCGCGGTGACGTGGTAGGCGCTCCCCGCGTGCAGGCGCTCGGCGAGCCAGATCCCCTCCTGGGCGGGGGAGGCGACCGCGGTCAGGCCGCCGTCCGGGTCGCGGGGCAGGCGCGGGATGGTGCCGGTGACGGCGTCCTCCGAGGACCGCAACCGGGCGGTGGCGGCGGCGAGATCGGCCAGAACCGGGTGCTCGAAGACGGCTCGCAGCGGCAGGTCGACCCCCAGCTCGGTGTGGATCCGCGAGACCAGCCGGGCCGCCAGCAGCGAGTGGCCTCCGAGCGCGAAGAAGCCGTCGCGCGCGCCGACCCGCTCGACTTCGAGCAGCTCGCGCCAGATCGCGGCCATCGCCTCCTCGGTCCAGGTCCGGGGCGCCACGAAAACGGGCTCGGCCGCCGAGCCCTCGGGCGCCGGCAGGCTCCGGCGGTCGACCTTGCCGCTCGGTCTCGTCGGCAGGCGGTCGAGGGTCACGACCCGCCCCGGGATCATCGGCTCCGGGAGGAGCGTCCGGAGATGGCCGAGGAGCTTCCGCTCGTTCAGCGGCACCGTCGGGTCGGCCGGCACGACGTACCCCACGAGGCGCGCATCGACCCCTTCGCCCCGCATCGCGACCGCCGCCTGCGCCACGTCCGGAAGGGAGACGAGGGCCGCCTCCACCTCGGCCGGCTCGATCCGGTGCCCGCGCACCTTGATCTGGTCGTCGGCCCGGCCCACGAACTCGAGGACGCCGTCGGGCCGGTGGCGGACCAGATCGCCGGTGCGGTAGAGGCGCCCACCGCCACCCTTAGGACCGGGAAAGGGCTCGGCGACGAAGCGCTCGGCGGTCAGCGCCGGGCGGCCGAGGTACCCGCGCGCCGGGCAGGCGCCCCCGAGCCAGAGCTCGCCGACGGTGCCGGGCGGCACGGGCCGCAGGGCGGCGTCGGCGACCAGCGCCCGGCAGCCCGGAAGCGGCCTGCCGATCGGCGGCAGGTCGGGCCAGTCGGCGGGATCCGGCGGCAGCGTCCAGGCGGTCGCGACGTGGGTCTCCGAGGGACCGTACTGGTTGTCGAGCCGGGCACCCGCGCCGGCCTCGGCGCTCGTCTCGAACGCCCGGCGCAGTGCCGGATCGCTCCGCAGCCGCTCGCCCGAGGTGATCACGTCGGAGAGCGCCGGGGGCAGCCCCTCCCCCTCCGCCGCCCGCCGGGCGAGGGTGGCGAGCGCCACGTAGGGCAGGAACAGGCGCTCGATCCGCTCCCGGCCGAGCACGCCGAGGAGCAGCGCAGGATCGCGCCGGGCCGCTTCCGGGATCAGCACCAGGCGCCCGCCCGCGCTCCAGGCGGTGAAGGTCTCCTGGCACGAGACGTCGAAGCCGAGGGGCGCGAGCTGAGCGGTCGCCCCGCCGCCCCCGGCGCGCCCCCGCTCCACCTGCCAGGCCACGAGCGCCGCGAGCGGCCCGTGCGGCATCGCCACCCCCTTCGGCTCGCCGGTCGAGCCGGAGGTGTAGATGACGTAGGCCAGATCGTGGGAGGCGGCCGATCCCGCGCCTCGCCCGGCCGATTCCCCCCGCACCTCGCCGCCGGCGGTCACCGTCAGCCCGACCCCCGCGCTCCGCACCACCGCCTGGCGGCGGGCGTCGGGGTGCGCCGGATCGAGCGGCAGGTAGGCGGCGCCGGCGCGCAGGATCGCGAGCAGGGCGGCGAGCGTCTCGGCCCGACGCTCGGCCTCGAGCCCTACCACGGTGCCCGGTCCGGCGCCGCGCCGGCGGAGCTCCGCCGTGAGGGCCGCGGCCCGGCGGTCGAGCTCGCCGTAGCTGAGGTGCCGCGAACGGGCACCCGCGGCGGGCGTCTCGGTCGCTTCGACCAGCGCGACCGCGTCCGGCGTGCGCGCCACGGCCGCCTCGACGGCGCCGTGCAGCGTCTCGACCCTCCCGGCGCCGGCGGCGACCGCCGACCACTCGCGGGTCACCTGGTGACGCAGGGCCTCCGGCAGCCAGTCGAGCGCGGTCACCGGTCGCCCGGTCTCCGCTCCCGCGGTGGCGACCAGGCGGCGGTACATCGAGGCCAGGCGTCCGATGGTGGTCGCGTCGAAGAGATCGGCCGCGTACTCGAAGTAGCCGTGGACCGCGCCCGGCTCTCCCGGCTCGTCCTCGTGCAGCTCCAGCATCAGGTCGAACTTGGCCGTCCGCGGATCGAGGTCGACCGGCTCGATCGTCACACCCGCCGCACGCAACGCTTCGCGCGGGGCGTTCTGGAGGGCGAACATCACCTGGAAGAGCGGCGAGCGGGAGAGGTCGCGGTCGGGCTCGAGGCCCTCGACCAGGCGCTCGAACGGCAGGTCCTGGTGGTCGAAGGCGTCGAGTGCGGTCGCGCGCACCCGGTCGAGGAGGTCGGAGAAGGTCGGCGCGTCGGAGAGGTCCCCCACCATCACCAGCGTGTTGGCGAAGAAGCCGATCAGCGGCTCGATCTCGGGGCGCGTGCGGTTCGCGACCGGCGTGCCGATCGGCAGCACCGGTGCGCCGCTCCAGCGGTGGAGGAGCACCAGGAAGGCGGCGAGGAGCGTCATGAACGGCGTGGTGCCGTGCGCCCGCCCCACCACCAGGAGCGGCTCCAGGAGCTCCCTTTCGAGCCGCAGGCGGTGCCGTCGGCCGCGCGAGCCCTGGCGCGCCGGCCGGGGCCGGTCGGTCGGCAGGCCGAGCGCCCGGGGCGCCGGGGCGAGCCGCTCCCGCCACGCGGCGAGGAGCGCATCCAGGCGCTCGCCGCGGAGCCGCTCGCGCTGCCAGTGGGCGAAATCGGCGTACTGGGCCGGCAGCGGCGGCAGCTCCCGGCCGGCGTAGAGCGCCGCCAGCTCGCGGACGAAGATGCCGAGCGACCAGCCGTCGGCGCTCGCGTGGTGGATGGTGACGACGAACAGGTGCTCGTCGGCCTCCGTCCCGCCGTGGGCGGTGCGGACCAGCAGCGCGCGGAAGACCGGCCCCCGCTCCAGGTCGAAGGGACGGGCCGACTCGACCGCGGCCACCCGTTCCGCCGCCTCTCGGCGCAGCGCGTCCGGCAGCCCGGAGAGATCGACCAGGGGGAGCGCCACCTCCGCCCGTTCCCGGATCACCTGGACCGGCCGGCCGTCCTCCTGGCCGAAGGTGGTCCGGAGCACCTCCTGGCGCCGCGCCAGGGCGGCGAGGGCGTCGCGCAGCCCCGGCAGGCCGATCTTCCCGGCGAGCCGCAGGACGTTCGGAATGTTGTACGACGGGTTGTCCGGCTCCAGGCGGTGGATCAGCCAGGCGCGCTGCTGGGCGAACGAGAGCGGCGGCCGGCCGAGGCCGGTCGGACGCCGCGGGATCGCCCCGCTCTCCCCCGCCGGCTTCCGCTCGCCTTCGAGCCACTCGGCGAGGCCGGCGACGGTCGGCGTCTCGAAGAACCGGACCAGGGTCAGCTCCACGCCGTGGCGGTCGGCCAGGCGCGCCACGAGCTGGGTGGCGAGGAGGGAGTGGCCGCCGAGCTCGAAGAAGCTGTCCCGCCGCCCTACGTCGGCGATCCCGAGGAGATCGCTCCAGAGCGCCGCGAGCTCCCGCTCGAGATCGGTGCGCGGCGGCTCGTACGGAGTCGTCAGGCCGGGGCGGGCGTGCGTCTCGGGGATTGGCGCGGCGCCGGCGTCGGCCCCCGGCTCGGATGCGGCCGCGGACGGGATCGCCGCCGCGGCGGGGCGGGCGGCGGGGCCGGCGGCGGCTCCGCCCCGGACGGTCTCCACCCAGTAGCGCTTGCGCTCGAACGGGTAGGTCGGCAGGACGATCCGGCGGCGCGGCCCGCCGTGGAGGCCCGACCAGTCGAGCTCGGCGCCCGCCAGCCAGAGCTTGCCGGCGGCGGTGAGCAGGTGCTCGACCTCGTCCCGGCGCTCGTGACGCCCGGGCAGGCTCGGCACCACGACCCGCGTGCGGCCCGATCCGGCGTCCGCCGGCTCCCCGTCCGGGCGATCCGCGTCCGGGCGATCCGACTGGACCGCGAGGCTTCCGAGCGTGCTCCCCGGACCGACCTCGAGGAAGACCCGTGCCGGGTCGCGGGCGAGCGCGGCGAGGCCGTCGGCGAAGCGCACCGGCCCCACGAAGTGGCGCACCCAGTGGCCGGGGTCGGTCGCCTCTTCGTCGCGTACCCAGGTGCCGGTGGCGTTCGACACGTACGGCACCTCGGGCGGCGCGAGGTCGATCTCTTCGAAGAGTTTCCCCACCCTCTCCGCGACCGGCTCCATGGCGGCCGTGTGGAAGGCGTGGCCGGTCGCGAGCCGGCGGCAGGCGACCCCCTCGGCGGCGAGCGTCTCGCGGAGGGTTTCGACCCGCTCGGGCGCTCCGGCCACCACGGTGAGCGCCGGGCCGTTGACCGCGCCGATCCCGAGCACGCCGTCGCCTTCGCCGAGCGAATCGATCCGGCGCGCCGTCTCCTCCTCGCCGAACGGCACCGCGAGCATCGCTCCGGGTGGCAGGCTCGCCACCAGCTCGGCGCGCCGCGCGACCAGCCAGAGCGCCTGCTCGAACGGCATCACCCCGGCCAGGCAGGCGGCGACGTACTCGCCCAGGCTGTAGCCGAGGAGCGCCTCCGGCGCGACACCCCACGAGCGCCAGAGCTCCGCCAGCGCGTGCTCGACCGCGAAGAGCGCGGGCTGGGCGACCGCGACCGGCAGCGCGTCCTCTCCCCCGCCGCCGCCCGCACCGCCGCGACCCAGCGCTCCGCCCCGGCCCAGCAGAGCGCGCAGGTCGAGCCCTTCCCCGCCGGCCGCCTCCGGCCGCTTCGCCCGCACCACGGCGAGCAGGTCGGCGCCGGTCTCGCGGCGCACCGCCGCCGCCGCCCGGTCGATCGCCTCGCGGAAGGCCGGCTCGCGCTCGTAGAGGTGCCGGCCCATGCCGGGGTAGTCCTCGCCCAGCCCGGGGAGGAGGAACGCGACCGGCCGGCCGCGCCGCTCCTCGACGGCGGCGAGAAGCCCCTCGCTCTCGCCGCGTAGCCGGGCCGCCGCGTGCTGCGCGCCGGCGGCGACCACCACCCGCCGGTGGCGCAAGACGGTGCGTCCGGTCTGCAGGGTGTAGGCGGCGTCGGCGAGCGGTGCCTCCGGGTGGGCCTCGAGCCAGTCGGCGAGGCGCGAGGCGGCGGTGTCGGCGGCGCTCGGGGTGGCGGCGGAGACGACCAGGAGCTGCTCCGGGCGCGCCGGCTCGGCGGCCGCCCCCGCCGGCGCCGCTCGTTCCGGCGCCTCCTGGAGCACGACGTGGGCGTTGGTGCCGCCGAGGCCGAACGAGCTGACGGCGGCCCGCCGCGGACGGCCGTCGCGGCGCGGCCAGTCGGCCGCCTCGGCGGGGACGTAGAACGGCCCGGCGTCGAAGTCGATCCGGGGGTTCGGAGTCCGGAAGTGGACGGTCGGCGGGATCCGTGCGTGCTCGAGGGCGAGGACGGTCTTGATCAGCCCGGCGATGCCGGCCGCGGCGTCGAGGTGGCCGATGTTGGTCTTGATCGAGCCGAGGGCACAGCTCTTCGGAGGAAGCTCGTCGCCGGCCGCCACCGCGTACGCCTGGTTGAGCGCCGTCACCTCGATCGGGTCGCCGAGCCGGGTGCCGGAGCCGTGGCCCTCGACGTAGCCGACGGTCGCCGGGTCGATGCCGGCGAGCGCGAGCGCGTCGCCGATCACCGCCGCCTGCCCTTCGACGCCGGGGGCGGTGAAGCCGATCCGATCGCCGCCGTCGTTGTTGATCGCCGAGGCGAGGATGACGGCGCGGATCGGGTCGCCGTCGGCGACCGCGTCCTCGTAGCGCTTGAGCACCACGGCACCGACGCCGCTGCCGACCACCGTGCCCCCGGCTTCGGCGTCGTAGGCACGGCAGTGGCCGTCGGGCGACAGGATGCCCTCCGGCTGGTGGAAGTAGCCGATCGTGTGGGGCACCCGGACCGACACGCCGCCGGCGAGCGCCATGTCGCACTCCCCGGCGAGCAGGCTCTGGCAGGCGAGGTGGACCGCCACCAGCGAGGTCGAGCAGGCGGTCTGGACGGTGAGGCCGGGGCCGCGCAGGCCGAGCTCGTAGGAGACGCGGGTGGCGAGGAAGTCCTTCTCGGAGGCGAGCCAGCCGGTGTCCGCGCCCGGGGTGTTGAGCAGCTCGTGGGGCGAGAAGAAGTGGTACAGGAAGTAGCCGTTCGAGCTGGTGCCGGCGAAGACGCCGACCGGGCCTTCGATCCGGCGCACGTCGTAACCGGCGGCCTCGAACGCCTCCCACGCATGCTCCAGGAAGAGGCGCTGCTGCGGGTCGATGCGCGCCGCCTCGCCGGGGCTGTAGCCGAAGAGCGTGGCGTCGAACGACTCGATGCCGGCGAGCCGGCCGGTACGCGCCACGTAGCGTGGATCGCGGAAGGAGGCCTCGTCGATGCCGGCCGCGCGCAGGTCGTCCTCGGCGAGGTCGACGATCCGCTCCTCGCCCCGCTCGAGGATCGGCCAGAGCTCCTCGACGCTGGCGGCGCCCGGGAAGCGGCCGCTCATCGCGACGATCGCGACGTGGGCGGACGGGTCCAACCGACCGCCCCCCTCACCCTCGATCCCTCGAACCTCTTTCTCCGGTACGCCTGTCACGGGTTCTATCTCTCTTCCCCGTCGCGTACGGTCGCCGCCGCCCCGCGCGCCCGCCGCCGTCCGGCGAGGCGCTGCCGGCGGTCGGCCGCCCGGTCGGCCCGCTCCTCGCGCTCCGCCCGGCGCGCCGCCTGCTTCTCCTCCGCCGGCGCCGCCGCCTGCTCCAGGTACTCGGCGAGCCCGGCGATCGTCGTGTGGCGGAAGAGCTCGACCAGCGGGATCTCGCGGCCCAGGCTCTCGGAGAGCTGGCGGTGGGCGCGGCCGAGGAGCAGCGAGTGGCCGCCGAGGTCGAAGAAGTTGTCGTAGATGCCGACCCGTTCGAGGCCGAGCAGATCGCTCCAGACGGCGGCGATCCGGTCCTCCAGCTCGCTGCGCGGCGGCTGGTACTCGGCGTCGAGCTCCGGGCGCTCGGACGACGGCTCGGGCAGCGCCGAGCGGTCGATCTTGTCGGACGAGGTGCGCGGCATCTCGTCCAGGAAGACGAAGCGGTCGGGCACCATGTAGGCCGGCAGCCGCTCCCCGAGGGCGCTGCGCAGCTCCGGCTCGCCGATCGGCCCCTCGGTGCGCTCGCGGGGGACGACGTAGGCGACCAATCGCTGCCCGCCTCCGGGGGCGCTGCGCGCCAGAACCGCCCCGGCGGCGACCGCGGGCTGCTCGACCAGCGCCGCCTCGACCTCGCCCGGCTCCACCCGGTGGCCGCGGATCTTGACCTGGGCGTCGAGCCGGCCGAGGAACTCGACGTCGCCGTCCGGTCCGCGGCGCGCCCGGTCGCCGGTGCGGTAGGCGCGCGCGCCCTGCTCGCGTGCGGCGAGTGGAGCTTCGGCGAAGGGGTCGGGCACGAACCGATCGGCGGTCAGGCCGGGGCGCCCGAGATAGCCGCGCGCCACCGCCGCACCGCCCGACCAGATCTCCCCCGCCACCCCGACCGGCGCCGGCCGGGCGTGGGCGTCGACCAGGTAGAGGGCGCCGTCGGAGACGCCGGCGCCGATCGGGCTCGCCGTGCCGCGCGGCAGGTCCCGCCGTCCGACCCGGCGCTCCATGCACCGCACCACCGTCTCGGTCGGGCCGTAGAGGTTCAGCAGCCGCGGCCGCTCGTCCCCGTGGCGCTCGATCCAGGAAGCGAGCCGCGACGGCACCAGCGCCTCGCCGCCCATGTAGAGGACGCGCACGTCGGGGAGGCGAGGCTCCGGCGACGCCCGATCGAGCTCGTCGATCACCTGGAAGGCGGACGGCGTCTTGCCCAGCATCGTCACGCGCTCGCGTTCGAGGAAGGCGAGCAGCTCGTCGCCCACGAGACTCGTGCGCCGCGGCACCGGCACCAGGCGGGCGCCGTGCGCGAGGGCGCTCCAGGTCTCCCAGACCGAGAAATCGAAGGCCGGCGAGTGGAACCAGCTCACCGCGTCCGACGGCTCGGGCCGGAGCATCTCGCTGGTCGCGTCGAAGAGGCGCGCGAGCCCCTGCTGGTCGATCATCACCCCCTTCGGCTTGCCGGTGGAGCCGGAGGTGTAGATGACGTACGCCAGGCGGCCCGCCGGGAGCGGCGCCGGATCGAAGACGGGCTCGGCCCGGTCGCGGCCGGCGCCCAGCGCCACCGCCTCTCGGATCGTCGACGCCGGCACGACGCCGTCGGGCAGCGGTTCGGCGGCGGTCAGCAGCCAGTGCGCTCCCGCGTCGGCCAGCGACGAGACGATCCGGGCCGGAGGGTGCGTCGGGTCGAGCGGCAGGTAGGCGGCCCCGGCGGCGTGGCTGCCGAGCATCGCGGTCACCGTGTCGGCGGAGCGCCCGCCGAGGATGCCCACCACCGCCTCCGGCCCGGCACCGCGGGCCCGCAGGTACGCCCCCACCGCCTCCGCCCGCCGGGCGAGCTCGCCGTACGAGACGGTGCGCGGTCCCTCGACCACCGCCACGGCGTCGGGGTGCCCGGCGGCGAACCGGCGGAAGCGGTCGTAGAGCGGCTCGGCGTCCGGGAAGCTCGCCCTCGGGCGCCCGTGCTCGACCACGAGCTGGTGGCGTTCGCCGGGGGCGAGGAGGTCGAGGGAGGCGAGGGGCCGCTCCGGGCCGGCGGCGGCCGAGGACAGCAGGTGCTCGAGGTGGTGCGCGAAGCGCAGGGCGGTCGTACGGTCGAACAGGTCGAGATCGACCTCCACTCGCCCGCTCACGCCCGCGCCGGTGCCCGCTCGCGTCCGGCCATCCGCTTCGCCGGGTCGCACGATGAGGGTGAGCGGGAACTGCGTGGTGCCGGTGGTGACCGGCTCGAGCTCGATCCGCGCCGCTCCCAGGCGGGGCTCGGGCGCGGGCAGATCCTGGAAGGCGAAGAACGCCTCGAAGAGCGGCGTGCGGCCGAGCGCGCGCTCGGGCCGCACCGCTTCGACCACCCGCTCGAACGGCACGTCGCGGTGAGCGAAGGCGTCGAGCACCGTCGCGCGCACCCGGGAGACCACCTCGCCGAAGCCCGGCCCGCCTTCGAACCCGGTGCGCAGCACCAGGGTGTCGACCAGGAAGGCGACGGCGTCCTCGAGCCCGGCGCGATCACGGTTCGCGACCGGCGTGCCGACCGCCACGTCGTCGTCGCCGGCCCAGCGCCCGAGCAGCGCCTGGAAGCCCGCGAGCAGGACCATGAACGGCGTCGCGCCGTGATCGCGGCCGACCGCCCGCAGCCGGTCGGCCAGCTCGGGCGACAGCGAGAACGGCACGCCGGTGCCGCGGTGGGAGCGATCGCCGGAGCGCGGCCGGTCGGTCGGCAGCTCGAGGGGGCGCAGCCCGGCGAGGCGCTCGCGCCAGTGCTCGATCGCCGGGGCGAGGTCGCCGGCCGAGAGGCGCCGGACCTGCCACGCCGCGATGTCGCCCTGCTGGAGCAGCGGCCGGCCGGGTGCGGAGGGGTCGGAATCGGGCCGCGCTCCGGAGGCGCGGGCTTCGTAGAAGCGGATCAGGTCGCGCACCAGCACGCCCTGGGACCAGCCGTCGGTCACCAGGTGGTGCTGGGTCAGCACCAGGAGGTGGCGGGGACCGTCGGCCGTGCCCGCGAGGCGGACCAGGAGCGGCGCCAGGAGTCGACCCGATTCGAGGTCGAACGGCCGCCG
>CAZLLV010000035.1:0-14499 GCA_964560325.1 uncultured Thermoanaerobaculia bacterium
AAGGAACGAAT
This sequence comes from uncultured Thermoanaerobaculia bacterium, assembly GCA_964560325.1. Taxonomy (GTDB): domain Bacteria; phylum Acidobacteriota; class Thermoanaerobaculia; order Multivoradales; family DATKCC01; genus CAZLLV01. The sequence continues at coordinate 12 of CAZLLV010000035.1, forward strand.
CGGAGAGCTGCTGATCCTGGGGGTCTCGGGGACCCGCCTCACCGCCGAAGAGAAGGAGATCCTGCGCCGGGTCCGCCCCGGCGGCGTGATCCTCTTCCGGCGCAACGTCGAGGAGGCGTCGCAGCTCCACGCGCTGATCGCGGACCTCCGCGCCGCGGCGCCCGGCGCCCTCCTCTACTGCGACTCCGAAGGCGGCGACGTCGACCGGCTGGCCGGCATCGTGGGCGCCGCCCCGCCCGGCGAGGCGCTCGCGCAGGCGCCGGTCGGGATCTCCCGCCACGCCGGCCGCGCGGTGGGGGAGTCGCTCCGCTGCTTCGGCTTCGCCGTCGACTTCGCGCCGGTCGTCGACCTCGACCACGGGTTCTCGGGCAACGCCCTCGACAGCCGCTACCTCGGCCACGACACCGAATCGGTGATCGCCCGCGCGCGGTCGTTCCTCGAAGGGCTGCACGAGGCGGGCGTCGGCGGGTGCCTCAAGCACTTCCCCGGCCTCGGCCCGTCGCGCGGCGACACCCACTTCGAGCCCGGGCTGGTCGAGAGCGGGCTCGACGAGCTGGCCGAGGACCTGGAGCCGTTCGCCGAGATCGGACCGCTCGCCCGGGCGGTGATGGTGGCGCACGCCGTCTACCCGGCGCTCGACCCGGAGCGCCGGCCGGCGACCCTCTCCCCACCGATCCTGGGAGAGGTGCTGCGCACGCGGCTCGACTTCGACGGCCTCGCCTTCTCGGACGATCTCGAGATGAAGGCGCTCGACCCGTGGGGGAGCCTCCCGGAACGGGCGGAGGCGACCCTCGTCGCCGGTTGCGACGTGCTCCCGATCTGCCACACGCCGCAGGCCGCGCCCGGGATCGTCGAACGCCTCGCCCGGCCCGAGCTCGAAGCGCGCGTCGAATCGGCCCTCGGCCGCCTCGACATCTACCGTCGGCACCTCGACGACCTGCGCGCCGAGGCTCCCGACGACCGCGTCCCCGACCTCGAGCACGTGCGCGAACACATCGCCCGCGTCAACGTCGAGGCCATGGGCGGGCACCGGATCGCTTAGGGCGTCCTCACCCGATCCACGTTCAGAGCTCCATCGTCACCCGCCCTTCGCCGCTGGTGGACCGAGCCGATGGCCGAAGGGTCGTTTGACCCTCTGCCCTCGATCCGGTATGGTCCTGACGAATTCGTTAATTCTCTGTATTCTTGTCGTAATCAACTGTTCGGTCAGGGTTCCCCTCGGTACTCAGACGGCCGCTTCGTATCGACATCGCGGGCGGTCGATCGTGAAGCGAGACAGAGAAAGGAAGTGCTGAAGATGCAATGGAAACCGTTGGTGATCGCCGCGTCGATCGGCATCGTTGCCGTCTCGACGCCCGCTCTCGCCCAGGAGAGCCAAGTCGCCGCCGACGAGCCGGAATGGGCGCCGGTCGTGAAGCGCCTGTCGAGCGATGACCTGCCGCCAGCTCTCGGCCTCACGAACAGCGCCGTCTTCATGGTCAAGCGGACGGAGGACGATCCCCAGCGGGCGAAGATCTATTTCAAGGCACGCGGGATCGAAGTGACGGATGCCGATTTGGACCATCTGTTAGCCCTGTACGGCGACTTCGACGAGCGCCACCGCGAGCGCCACAACCGGGTTCTCCGGGAGCACGCCGACGAGCCGGAGAAGATCGAGGCGTCGGGCGAGCGCTACGTGATGGAGCGATCCTCGTTCACCGGCGGCGTGCTCGGGGCCTGGCTGGCTCGACTGAGGTCAAACGGGCAGGACACAGATCGCTTCGTCGTCGAGGTCGTGACCGAAGAGAGCTCTTCCTTCTTCTGGGGCAGTCGCGCACCCACCTACGAAGATTTCGAGCGTCAAGCCTCTGCGTTCGAGGAGAGCTTCGAGCGGGAGTACGGCGTCGCGCTGCCGGTGCTTCTCGCCGCTGGCTCGAACGGAGGTGGCCGATGAAGAAGACCCGGGCCTGCGCCGCGCCTCCTTTGCCGTTCATGCTCGTCTTCGCGCTCGCCGGGCTCGTCGTCGGCGGGGCGGCGGCCGCGTGCACCTTCAACGGGATAGCACAAGCGACGGTGATTGCATACGACGGAGCGATCTCCAGCGAACACAGCGGCCAGATCACTCACGTCGACTGCGGCGCGCACTCGCGGAAAATGATCCTCCGCATCAACGTGCTCGAGAACAACAGTGAGGTCTGGTCGGACGACCACATCGGCGACAGGCCCGAGCTGTCAGCGGTGATCGATTACTCAGTCGGATTCACCACCTGCGAGGGAGCCTGGACGAACGGGACGCAGTTTGGAACGACGTACTCGGGATTCAAGTTCTGGATCGACTCGGACGTGGACGGGCCGACCGTGCCGGAATGCGGCTCCACCGGCGGTGGTGGTGGTGGCGGAGGGGGTGGAGGAGCCGGCTGCCTGGTCGCTTCCGGTGGGACGACGACCTTCACGCTCGAGACCGCGGAGATCGCGTCGCCACGTGCCAAGGCCGCGATCGTGCCGCGCCCGGGCGTGGGTCTCTCCCGCGTCCTCGAGCGGCCCGAGGGGACGTTCCTCGGCGAGGAGTGGGCGGTGCTCTCGTCGGACACCGGCGAGTTCCGGGTCGAGTTCGCCTCGTCCGACCGATTCCTGGACCACGTGGAGGCTGCCATCGACCGCTATCGTCCGGCGGACCCACGTTCCTCGACGGTGCTCGTCGTCGAGTCGGTGGCGCACCCGAAGAACAAGCGGTTCATGCCGACGCCGGACGTGGTCCCGGTCGACCGCGAGGTCGACTGGCCGTCGCGCGACGGGGCGCACGACTTCTGGTTCCGGGCGGAGATGGACGACTCCGGCGAACTCGATCGGCTGATCCTCCTCGACTCGTCCGACCTGCGGGGCAACTCCGCGGTGCGCGAGGCGCTCGAGGAGCGGCTGGCGCTCGAGCACGCCGATGAGCGCCGCCACCGGACGATCGTCTTCGGCCGGGCCGCCGTCTCCGACGCGGGCGTGCTGAACGTGAGCCAGTCGCTGGTGCTCGTGCCGCCCTGCTGCTGCGGCATCAACGAGTCGTTCTGCGTCTGATCGAGTGGGGAAGGAAACGCTCTTCTGCGGCGTTCTCGACCAGGAACGAGTCGCCTGACAGGAGAGCGCCCCATCTCGAAGATCGAAGGCAACACCAGCGGCATCAAGACCTCGCAGCGGCGGGCGCTGGAGCGGACCTACCGCCGGCGCGTGCCGCCGCGCGACGTGGTTACTCCGGAGCTCGCCCGGCACCTGGCCGGCATCTCGCGCGACCTGGGGCGCCAGGTCGGGGTCCTCCTGTCGCGCAAGGGGGAGGTCGAGAGCGTGGTGGTGGGCGACGCGCACCAGCTCATGCTGCCCGACATCGGCCGCCTGCGCGGCGGCACCGGCCGCTTCCGCGGGCTGCGGCTGGTCCACACCCACCTGCGCGGCGAGCCGCTCACGCGCGACGATCTGAACGACCTGGCGCTCCTGCGGCTCGACCTGGTGGCGATGGTCGAGGCGGCCGAGGACGGCGACGCCGGCCGCGTCGAGGTCGCGTACCTGAACCCGGCGGCGGTCTCGGACGAGGAGCCGGGGCAGGTCGACCAGGTCGGCGGCACGAACGGCCAGGAGGCCGACCCGTTCATCCGCGTCGAGGCGCGCGACGTCTTCTCGCTCGATCTCGACTTCCAGGAGACGATCCGGGCGCTCGAGGCGGAGTTCTCGCGCGTCGCCCGCGCCGGCGCCGGCACCGGGCAGGAGCGGGCGCTGGTGATCGGCCTGGTGCCCGAGGACGAGCACTTCGAGGAGACGGTCGAGCTGGTGCGGGCGGCGGGGGTGAAGGTCGCCGGCATCGTCCGGCAGAAGCGCTTCAAGGTCCACCCGAAGACCGCGATCGGGCCCGGCAAGCTCCAGGAGATCGTGCTCGAAGCGATGCGCCGGCGCGCCGGGGTGGCGATCTTCGACATCGACCTGAAGCCCGGCCAGGCGCGCTCGTTCGAGGACGTGACGGGCCTGAAGGCGATCGACCGCACGCAGCTCATCCTCGACATCTTCGCCCAGCGGGCCCGGAGCCGCGACGGCAAGCTCCAGGTCGAGCTGGCGCAGCTCAAGTACTCGCTGCCGCGGCTGACCGCGCAGGACGAGGGCCTGTCGCGCCTGACCGGCGGCATCGGCGGCCGGGGCCCGGGCGAGACGGTGCTCGAGATCGGGCGCCGGCGGATCAACGACCGCATCCGCAAGCTCGAGAAGCAGATCGACCAGCTCTCGAAGAGCCGCGACGTACGGCGGCGGCGGCGGCGCGACGAGCCGATCCCGATCCTGTCGATCGTCGGCTACACGAACGCCGGCAAGAGCACGCTGCTCAACGCGCTCACCGACAGCGAGATCGAGGCCGCCGACCAGCTCTTCATGACCCTCGACCCGACCTCGCGCCGGCTCCGCTTCCCGCGCGAGGGCGAGGTGATCGTCACCGATACCGTCGGCTTCATCGCCGACCTGCCGAAGGACCTGGTGACCGCGTTCCGCGCGACGCTCGAAGAGCTGGCGGACGCCGACCTGCTCCTCCACGTGGTCGACGCGGCCGACGAGCACCTGGAGGGGAAGTACCGGGCGGTCGAGGAGCTGCTCGTCGAGCTCGACCTGGGAGAGATCCCGCGCCTGGTGGTGATGAACAAGGCCGACCTGCTGCCGGAGGGGCGGGCCGAGGCGCTCGCCGAGCGCTACGACGGCGTGCCGGTCTCGGCGACCCGGCGCCAGGGTCTCGGAAGGCTGATCGGAGTCGCCGAGGAGCGACTGATCAGCAACCAGGTCAGCAATCAGGTTATGATCGAATGAATCATGGACCGTCGGCGAGAAGAGCGTAGACCGCGCCGGTTCCCCGTCCGCTTCTGGGATCGTGACGACGACGACGAGCCGCGCCGCGGTTACGTCACCAACATCTCGACCGGCGGCGCCTACGTCGCGACCGGCAGGCCGCTCTCCAGCCAGACCCGCGTGCGGCTCGAGATCGGCGAGGTCCCCGACGACTTCGCGATCGAGGGAGTCGTCGCGCACTCCAAGCGCCTCGCCCCCGAGCTCCGCATGATCGGGCTCTCCGGCATGGGCGTGCGCTTCTTCTCCGTCCGTGAGGTGATCGGCCGGCTCCTCGGGGGCGGCGCCGACGAGGCCGGAGCGAACGCGAGCGCTCGGTCCGGCGAGCTCGACGCCACCGAAGCCGGCGACGGCGTCTACCGCCTGCGCTTCGGATCGCCCGAGCAGTTCCTCCAGGTCGCCCGCACCGACTTCGTCCACGGCGGCCTCTTCGTGCCCACCCGCCACCCGGCGGCGCTCGACCGGCGGATCACGGTCGAGGTCGAGCTGCCGGTGCCCGGCATGCACCCGGTGCGGCTGCCGGCGCGCGTGGTGCAGCGGATCGAGCCGGCGTCCGAGGGCGGAAAGCCGAACCGTCTCGCCGGCATGGGCGTCCAGCTCGAAGACCTCGAGGGCGCCCGCAAGGCGTTCCTTCCGGCGCTCGATGCGCTCGAAGGGCGCGAGCGGCGGTAGACCTCCCGCTCCGCGGCGTGAACCTCCTCCTGATCGAGCCGGGCGAGCTGTCGCCGGCCGGTCGCGCCCGGTTGTCGGGCCGCCGGGCGCGCCACCTGCGCGAGGTGCTCGGGGCCGAGCCGGGCCGGGTCTTGCGCGCCGGGGTGATCGGCGGGGCGCTGGGCACGGCGGAGGTGCTGGCGGTGGCGGGGGAGTCGGTCGAGGTCCGCTTCGATCCGTCCTCCGAAGACGCCGCCGAGCCGCTCCCCCGGGTCGACCTGGTCGAGCGCGTCGACCTGGTCCTGGCGCTGCCCCGGCCGAAGGGTCTCCGGCGCATCCTCCGCCTCGCCGCCGCGATGGGCGTCGGCCGGCTCGACCTGGTCAACGCGTGGCGGGTGGAGAAGAGCTTCTTCGACTCGCCGGTCGTGGCTCCGGAGGCGATCCGCCGCGAGCTGGTCCTGGGCGCCGAGCAGGGCGGTACGCCGCGCCTGCCCGAGGTCGCCGTCCACCGGCTTTTGATGCCGTTTCTCGAGACCCTCGATCGGACCTCCCGCGGAGAGCCGGACGGCCGCCTCCGCCTGCTCGGCCATCCCGGCGCGGATGTGCCGATCGAAGAGGCGGAGGGGCCGGGTGCGCGCGGCACGCTCCTCGCGATCGGCCCGGAGGGCGGGTGGATCGAGAAGGAGCTCGGAAGCTTCCGGGACCTCGGCTTCCGGGCCGTCGCCCTCGGCCCCTGGACCCTCACCACCGAGGCGGCCGTCGCCGTCGCCCTCGGCCAGCTCGCGCTCCTGGCCCGGATCGCCCCTCCACCCCCTCCCCTTCCTCCCCGCGCGGGGAGGAAGGGTGCCCCCACCCGACCCTCGTCCTGCGAGTCGTAAGGTGGGCGATCCGGCCAGGGAGGCATGCGCTGCCGCCCTACGACTGGCGGAGACGGTGGTGTGATCCGTAGGGCGGCATCGCATGCCGCCGTCCTGCTCAGGCCGAGAGCGCCGCTTCGTAGACCTTCCGATAGACCTCGTGCCCGTGGCGCGCGAAGCCTTCGAAGTAGCCCGTGAACCAGCCGGCGAGCTCCACTCCCGCCGACTCGGTCGCCGCCAGGTCCGCTCCCGTCTCGACCCCCCCGGTGCGCACCACGTGGAAGCTCCGCCCGGCGCCGGGGGCGGCGGCCACCTCCCGTGCCCGCGCCGCCGCCGCGCGCGCCAGGGCGAGCGAGCGATCGCGCAACGGCCGCCCCGAGACGCCGCCGCCGAAGCGGCCGGCGAAGTGGTCGTAGAGCCGCCGCTCGGCGGGGTCGATCGCGGGGCGCAGCCCGGCGTGATCGGTCGAGGTGTTGCCGAAGTCGACCCCGTCGAACCCGAGGCCGACCAGCGCGTCGACCAGCTCCGGCACCTGCTCGACCGCGGTGTCGACCGAAAACTTGACGATCACCGGCAGCGGCCGCTCGCGCATCGCCAGGAACTCCTCGGCCACCCGCTCCAGCCGGCACCCGAGATCCTCCGGCACCGCGCCGGCGGCCCCGCCACCCGCGCCATCGCCGGTGTTGGGGCAGCTCTCGTTGATCTCCAGGAAATCGACCCCGGCGCTCTCGAACCGGCGCAGGCCGTCGACCAGCCGGGCGAGGGCCTCGTCCTCCGGCACGCCCGGGGCGGCGGCGGTGCTCACCCCGATCGGGCACCCCTCCCGGCGCGCGCTCCGCACCACCTCGGCGATCCGCGCCGCCACCGCCTCGTCGCCTTCGTTCGGCAGGCCGAGCCAGTTCGAGGCGGCGCCGGAGCGGGGGTAGGGGGCGAACGGCTGCGCCACGCCGCCGCCCCGGTTGCCGATGCGGGCGGCGGCGGTGGTGGTACCGGCCAGGTAGTAGCCGGCCCCCTGGCGCCACGAGAGCTCGTAGCCCCGGCCGTTCTTGAACATCCCGGCCGCGTTGCCGAGCGGCGAGCGGAAGCGCAGGCCCCAGAGCGTGCGGGAGAGCTCGCGCGGCGGCTCGTACGGCTCCGGCCGCTCGGCGACGAGCGCATCGAGGAAGCGCCGGCGGCCGGCGGAATAGAGGCGCACGGCGAGGGACTCGGGCAGACGGACGGCGAGCGGGCGGAGCTTCGCGTCGAGGCGCGCCAGGGCCGGCGCGGAGGGCAGGGGGAAGGGCATCGCCGGGTCGAGAGCCTACCGCAAGCGGGCCGTTCCCGGCACTGGCCGTGCATCGGCCGACGGCGACCATGAAGAGTCTCTGGGAGATCGTGCGCCAGGTCGTGAGCGAGGCGATGCACGACCGGATCACGGGCGAGGCGGCGAAGGCGGCCTACTACTTCTTCCTGTCGCTCTTCCCGCTGATCCTCGCGATGTTCGCGCTCACCGGGATCTTCGGCGGCGACTCGGCCTTCGAGTGGATCATGAGCCGGCTCCGCATGGCGCTGCCGGGCGATGCCGCGACCTACCTCGAAGAGTTCGTGCGCGAGATCACCGGCGAGAGCCGGCCCGGCGTGCTGTCGTTCAGCGTCTTCTTCACCCTCTGGTCGGCCTCGAACATCTTCGCCATCCTGGCCGACGGCCTGAACCGGATGTACGACCTCGAAGAGACGCGCGCCTGGTGGAAGCGACGGCTGATCGCGCTCGCTGCGTTCGTCGTCGGCTCGGTGCTCCTGGTCGGCGGCACCGTCGCGATGCTGGCGAGCCCCGAGCTCCTCGGCTACTTCGGGCTCGACGCGGCCTGGGACTTCCTGCGCTGGCCGGTGTCGGTCGTGCTCCTGATCCTGATGATGTGGCTCGTCTACTACCTCCTGCCCGACCGCTCGATGAAGGGCTCGGCCCGGCCGACGCTGGTCGGCGCCGCGGTCGGCACCGGCCTCTGGCTGCTCGCCACCTGGGGCTTCCAGGTCTACGTCAGCCACTTCGGCCGCTACGGCCAGACCTACGGCTTCGTCGGCGGCATCATCGTGCTCCTCCTCTGGCTCTGGATCACCGCCCTCGCGATCCTCTTCGGCGGCGAGATCGCGGCCACCCTGGAGCAGCGCTGGAACGACGACTGGGAGGTGGGGAAGCCGCCGCCCGGTGCGTGAGCCTCAACCGCCCAGGTCGAGGGTGCTGCATCAGGAGGCCGAAGGTGCTCTTCGAGTCGAGGTCGTCGTTGCGGACGTAGAACCAGGTCCCCTCGTAGAGAACCTCGACGAAGGCTTCGCCGCGCGGCGGCCGGCGGGGCGCGCACTCGACCCGGAAGAGGCTCCGGGTCAGCTCGCCCCAGGGCGAGTCGGCGGCTTCCGGCCCGCAGCCCCCCGCCTCGGTCACCAGCCTCCGCCTCTCCGGCCCGTGCTCGCGCGGCGACTCGATGCCGTGCGAGAGGTAGTACATCGCGCCCAGGAGCGAGCGGGTCTCGACCGCGAGCCCCTCGCCGTTCTGGAGATAGGCGTTGCGCAGGACCATGCCGTCGCCCGCGAGCTCGATACCGTGCTCCCGCAGCAGCGCCTCGGGGTCGCCGACCCGGTCGACGGCGCAGACCCCGGTCACCGGCAGCTCGCGCCAGCCCCGCTCACGGGCGGTGAGGCGGAACTCGAGCTTGGGGTGCGTCTCCTCGCCAGCGCCCGCCACTTCGTCCACTTCCACGCCCAGCCGTCCCTCGACCTGGAGCTTGCGGAGCGCGCAGGCGAGGTCCTGGAACTCCTCGAAGACCGGCGCGTAGCCGGGCGTCGGTCCGGAGGCGCCGGGCGCATTCGGGACCTCCGCGATCCGCTGGACGCTGAGCCGCAGCACCCGCTCGAAGCTCCACCCGGCCTGCGGCAGGAGCATCAGCGCGTCGATCGTGATCGGCGACAGCAGCTCGGTCACGAACTGGTCGCCCTGGAGCGGCGTCCAGGTCACCGTCGGCGTCTCGCTCACCGTGAAGCCGGTGGCGGAGGAGCCGGAGGCGTCGCCGTCGGTCGACAGGTCGATCGACGTGCCCACGGACCCTTCCAGGTGGTACTGGGTCGACAGGCTGGTCGGCTGCAGGAAGTAGGGCGTGTCCCGGTACTTGAGGCGCACCAGGTTGAGCAGGAGCTGCTCGTTGGCCGCGCCGACCAGCGCCTGGTTGTACTCGAACGGCGCCCGCCGCACCGAGGGCGGGCCGACGGTGTTGCAGCCGGCGGAGGCGAGGGCGCAGACGAGGATGACGAGGAGGGGGAGGAGGGGGAGGACGGGGTGGCGGCGGCCGGACATGGCCGGATACCCTACCGCACGGCCGGAAGAGGCACCCGGCCGCCGAGCGTTGTGAGGACGAGCCCCCATGCCGACCGCCGCCCCAGCCCCCGTCCGCCCCGCCGGCCCGCGCCGTGGCGTCACGCTCCCGCTCTCGGTGGCGCCGATGATGGACCGGACCGACCGGCACTTCCGGTGGTTCCTGCGCCGGATCACGCGGCGGGCACTCCTCTACACCGAGATGGTGACCACCGGCGCCATCCTGCACGGCGACGACCCCGAACGCTTCCTCGGGTTCGACCCGGAGGAGCGCCCGCTCGCGCTCCAGCTCGGCGGCGACGATCCGGCCGAGCTCGCCGCCTGCGCGCGGCTGGCGGAGGAGTGGGGCTACGACGAGGTGAACCTGAACGTCGGCTGCCCGAGCGACCGGGTGCAGCGGGGGAGCTTCGGGGTCTGCCTGATGGGGGCGCCGGAGCGGGTGGCCGACGGGGTGGCGGCGATGCGCGAGGCGGTGGCGCTGCCGGTGACGGTCAAGCACCGGATCGGCTTCGACGAGCGCGACCGCTACGAGGACATGCTCGATTTCGTCGACCGGGTGGCGGCGGCCGGCTGCGACCGTTTCACCGCCCACGCGCGGAAGGCCTGGCTCTCCGGCCTGTCGCCGAAGGAGAACCGGAACGTGCCGCCGCTGCGCTACGACGACGTGTACCGCCTGAAGCGCGAGCGGCCCGAGCTGCCGATCGAGATCAACGGCGGCATCGCGGGCCTGCCGGCGGTTCGCCAGCACCTCGCGTCGGTCGACGCGGTGATGCTCGGGCGCGCCGCCTACGACGACCCGTTCACCCTCGCGCTCGCCGACCGGGAGCTGTTCGGGGACGCGTCGGCGCCCGCCACCCGGCGCCAGGTGGTCGACGGCCTCGCCGCGTACGCCGGGGCGCTCCGCGAGCGGGGCGAGCCGGTCTCCCGCCTCGCCCGCCACGTCCACGGCCTCTTCGCCGGCCAGCCGGGCGCGCGCGCCTGGCGGCGCCACCTCTCCGAGCGCTCGCGAGACCCGGAGGCGGGCCCCGAGCTCTTCCACGAGGCCGCGGCCCACGTGCCCGACGCGGTGCTCGACCGCTCGCCCCTCGATCCGCCGTCCTCGCCCGAGAGCGACTGAATGCCGTTCCGCCCGGAGCGCTACCGTCCCCTGGTGGACGACTGGGAGGCGTTCGCCGCCTGCGTCCGGTCGCCGCTGCCGCTCACCGTCTGGGCGAACCCGGCGCGTGCGGCGCCGGAGGAGGCGCGGGCGTGGCTCGAGGCCGAGGGGCTCCACCCGGCGCCGGTCGGCTGGTGCCCCGGTGCGTTTCGCGTGCCGGCGGAGGAGGGGGGCGCGCCCGGCGGCCTGCTCGCCAACCGCGCCGGGCTGGTCCACGTGCAGGAAGAGGTCTCGCTCCTGCCGGTCACGCTCCTCGATCCCCGGCCGGGCGAGCGGGTGCTCGACCTGTGCGCGGCGCCGGGCTCGAAGGCGTCGCAGATCGGCGCGCGGATGGCCGGCCGCGGGACCTTGGTGGCGAACGACAAGGAGTGGCGCCGCCTCGCGCCGCTCGGCAGGAACCTCGAGCGGATGGGCGTCACGAACGCCGTCCTCACCTCCTACGACGCCGCCAACTACCCGGGCGACGCCGGCCTCTTCGACCGGGTGCTCGCCGACGTGCCGTGCACCTGCGAGGGGACTTCGCGCAAGAACCCGGAGGTCTTCTCCTGGGGCGGCGAGGAGGCGTGGATCGAGGCGGCGCGGGTGCAGGCGGCGATCCTGCGCACCGCCGTGCGCCTGTGCAGGCCCGGCGGGCGGATCGTCTACTCGACGTGCAGCTACGCGCCGGAGGAGAACGAAGGGGTGGTCGACACGGTGCTCGGCGAGATGGGCGGCGCGGTCGAGCTGGCCGAGGCGCGGGTCGACGGCTTCCGGTCGGCGCCCGGGATCGTCGAGTGGGACGGGCGCCGCTACCGGCCGGAGCTCGCGCGGGCGATGCGCGCCTGGCCGCACGCGAACGACACCGGGGGCTTCTTCGTCGCGGTGCTGGAGAAGCGGGGGGCGGCGGCGGAGTCCGATGCCGGAGCGGTCGCCCGGCTCGACTTCGCCGACGCCGGCCCCCACCTCGCTCCGGTGATCGACCGTTTCGGCTTGCCGGGGGGTCTGTTCGAGGGAACCCGCCTGATCCGCGGCGGCCGGGGCGTTCTGTCGCTCGTGCCGGACGACCTCCGGCCGCCGGCCCACCCGGAGCCGAGCGCCGTCGGCCTCTCCTTCCTCCATACCGCGATGCGCAACCCGAAGCTCACGACCGCCGCGGCGATGGCGTTCGGGGCCCGCGCGGAGCGCAACGCGCTCGACCTCGACGAGCCGGCTCTGCGGCGCTACATGGCGCGCGAGGACCAGGAGATCGGCCGGGAGGCCCTCGCGGAGGTCACCGGCACGGGCTACGCCCTGGCGCGCCACGTAGTCGCCGCGGCGGAGGATCGGAAGGTCTGCTTCGGCGTCGGCTGGCTGAGGGAGGGGGAGGAGGCGGAGGCGCCCCCGACCTTGCGCAGCCTCTACCCGAAACGGTGGTAGATCCGATGACGACGCGTTCCCGGTACGTCCGCTTCCTGCCGCCGCTCCTCTGCGCCGCCCTCTTCGTGGCGATGGCGCCGTTCGTAGCCGAGGTCCAGGACGCCTTGCAGGAGAGCTTCGGGCGCCGCTACCTCGGCTGGCTGGCGGTGGCGCTGGCGCTCGCCGGGCTGGCTGCCTTCGGCGCGGCGGTCGTGCGCATCCGTGAACACCGGGCGCTCCGCTACACGCTCCTCGCCGTCGCCGCCGCAATGATCGCGTGGCAGGTCGCGACCTGGGGCATCGGCGAGGCCGCGGTCGACGTCGTCGAGCGGGTGCACCTGGTGCAGTTCGGGCTCCTGGGCGCCCTCTTCGAGCGCGCCTTCCGCGCCCGGCACCGCAACGCCCTGCTGCCGGTCCTGACGCTTCTCGCCGTCGGTCTCGCCGGGCTCGCCGACGAGTGGGTGCAGTGGCTCACGCCGGTGCGCGTGGGCGACGGGCGCGACGTGCTCCTCAACCTCTGGGCCGGCGGCATCGGCTTCCTGATCGGCGTCGCGCTCTCCTCGGAGCGGGGACGGCTCGCCCGGCCGGCTCCGGAGAGCGTCCGCCTCGCGCTCGGCCTCGGCAGCGTCTTCGTCTTCGCCGGCGCGGCGTTCTTCGACACGGCTCACCTGGGACACGAGATCCGCGACCCGCGGGCCGGGGTCTTCCGTTCGTGGTTCTCGGCCGAGGAGCTGGCGCGGGCGGCGGAAGAGCGGGACCGGCGATGGGCTTCGGAGGGCGTCCCCGTCGCCCGGCCGCTCGCGATCGAAGACCCCTACTGGACCGAGGCGGGCTTCCATGTCGGCGAGCGCGATCGGGCCGTCGAGCGTGGCGCCCTCGTCCTCGCCTGGCGCGAGAACCGGATCCTCGAGCGCTGGTACGCGCCGCTCCTCGACCACCGGCCGGGCACCCGCTGGCCGGAGGCGCAGCGCGCGAACACCGAGTCGGTGGTGGTGGAGCGCTTCCGCCGGCAGCCGGAGGCGGTGCTCGCCGCCCCCGGTTACCGGAGCCCCGCGCTCGTTGATCGCATCGCCGTCGCGCCGCCGCGCGCGCTCTTCTGGCTCCTGGCGCTCGTGGTGGGGGGGATCCCCGGCGCCCTGGCGTTACGCGGGCTGCGAGGCGTCGTAAGATCGCGGCTCTTCGGCTCGCAAGCGAAACGTGCGGGCGCGCAGGCGCACTCTTTCGAGGACCACCGAGAGGACTCCCGACGATGAACGACGCCGCAGGCTCCGCCGACGCCCTCCGGGTGCGATGCGAGGACGAGGTCTTCGCGCTCCACCGGTTCTTCCAGGACTGGTACCTGGGGAAGATCGAGGACCCGAACGGCGAGGCGTTCTCGCGCGTGAGCGAGGTGCTGGCGGAGGAGTTTCACCTCGTGACGCCGGCGGGGAAGATGCTCGGCCGGAGCGAGATCCTGGCGACCGTCCGCGGCGCCTACGGTTCGAAGCCCGCGGACTTCCGCATCCGCACGGAGAAGTGCCACTTCCGGGTCGGCGGCCGGGGGCTCGGTGTCGTGACCTACGAGGAGTGGCACGACGAGGGCGGGAAGAGCAAGGGCCGGCTTTCGACCGCGGTGTTCCAGGACCGGGCGGACGCGCCGCACGGCGTGCGCTGGGTCCACGTCCATGAAACGTGGTTGTAGTTTTCAGGTCACGGCCGCGCGGGTCCGGAACCTCTCCTCCTCGTACTCCTTCGTCTCCAGGACCTCCTTCAGGTGCCCGACGGCGGCGCGGACGTCGGCGTAGCGGAGGTAGAGGGGGGCGAGGCCGAAGCGGAGGATGTCGGGGGTGCGGAAGTCGCCGATCACGCCGCGGGCGATGAGCGCCTGGACGATCGCGTAGCCCTCCGGGTGGCGGAGCGAGACCTGGCTGCCGCGGCGTGACGGCTCGCGCGGGCAGGCGATCTCGAGGCCCAGGCCCGCGCACTCGGACTCGACCCGCTCGAGGAAGAGCTGCCCGAGCGCCAACGACTTCTCCCGCACCCGCTCCATGTCGACCCTCTCGAACACGTCGAGCGCCGCGTCGAGCGCCGCCATCGAGAGGATCGCCGGGGTGCCGGCCTGGAAGCGGCGCACGTCGGGGGCCGGGCGGTACTCGGGCTCGAAGGCGAACGGCGCCGCGTGGCCGAGCCAGCCCTGGAGGGGCGAGCGGAGCGCCCGCTGGTGGCGCTTGGCGACGTAGACGAAGGCGGGCGAGCCCGGGCCGCCGTTCAGGTACTTGTAGGTGCAGC
>CAZLLV010000036.1:0-2696 GCA_964560325.1 uncultured Thermoanaerobaculia bacterium
AGGCCGGATGGACAAAGAGAGCTCCTCCATGCCATCCTAATCGGATGGAAATGGATGGCCAATCGGAGGTCGCCCAGCAGGTCACCTCCCTCCGCATAACCCCAGCGACCCTCGCCCTCATCTCGGAGCTCGACGAGTTCAAGGGCGCCTGGCAGGCGGTCGGGCGGATCGCGCCGGATCGTCTGTCGAGCCTGCGCCGGGTGGCGACGATCGAGAGCGTGGGGTCGTCGACCCGGATCGAGGGGGCTCGGCTCTCGGATCGCGAGGTCGAGCGGCTGCTGGCACGAGTCGATGCCAGGTCGCTGGCGACCCGGGACGAGCAGGAGGTCGCAGGCTACGCCGCGGTCATCGAGACCGTGTTCGAGCACTGGGCGGAGATTCCGCCGACCGAAAACCACATCCGGCAGCTCCACCGGGACCTCTTGCAGTTCACCGAGAAGGACGAGCGTCACCGGGGGGAGTACAAGACGCTTCCAAACCACGTCGAGGCGTTCAGCCCGGACGGCGAGCGGCTCGGGATCGTGTTCGCCACCGCCTCGCCGTTCGAGACGCCCGGCCGCATGGCCGACCTGGTGGGGTGGACGCTCGAGCGTGAGGAGACCGAGGACCTGCACCCGCTTCTGGTGGTCGCGGTCTTCGTCGTCGTGTTCCTGGCGATCCACCCGTTTCAGGATGGCAACGGTCGGCTGTCACGGATCCTGACGACGCTGTTGCTTCTGCGCGCCGCGTATGCCTACGTCCCCTTCGGGTCCATCGAGAGCGTCGTCGAGGAGACCAAGGACTCCTATTACCGGGCGCTGCGGGCGACGCAGCAGAGTCTCGGCACCGACAAACCAGAGTGGGAGCCGTGGATTTCGTACTTCCTCCAGACGTTGCAGCGGCACAAGCAGCGGCTCGCGGCCAAGCTGGAGCGTGAGCGGGTGGTGCTCGGGAGCCTGCCGGAGCTCTCGGTACGACTCCTGGAGCTGGTCCGTGAGCGGGGACGGATCAGCGTCGCGGAGGCTTTGCGGGCCACCGGCGCCAACCGCAACACCCTCAAGGATCACCTCCGGTCCTTGACGGAGAGGGGCCACCTGCGCCGGCACGGAGCCGGGCGGGGGACCTGGTACGGACCGACCTGACCGGCCGTGCACCGGCTGGCAGCTTCCTCGCACCGCCCGTCGTGATAGCGTCCGCCAGGTCGATATTTCCATATTCCTATGCGTACCGCCCTCCAGCTGCGCCGCGGTGCGGCGTGCCCTCGCGCGGCATTCTGTAACGGGCGTTAGGCGCGGGAGCCGAACCGTGGCCGATGCGTTACCTGTTCGGCGAGCTCGAGGTCGACTCCGCCCGGCTGCGTCTGCTGCGCGACGGGCGGCCGGTGGCGGTGGAGCCGCGGGTGCTCGAGCTGCTCGTCTACCTGCTCGAGCGGCGCGACCGGCTGGTGACCAAGGAGGAGCTGGTCGCCGAGCTGTGGGAAGGACGGGCGGTGACCGACGCGGCGCTATCCCGCTGTGTCTATCAAGCCCGCAAGGCGCTCGATTCCTCGTCGCGGTCGCAGAGCTATCTCCGGACCGTGCACGGGCGGGGACTGCGTTTCGACGAGACGGTCGAGGTGGTGGAGGCGCCCGACGAGCCGAAGCCCGCCGCCGCCGGACCCGCGCCGGGAGAGGTCCCGCCGCCTTCGGCCGAGCGCCGCGATCGCCACGGCGCGCTGGTCGGCGGCGCCGCCGTGGTCGCTATCCTCGCCGCGGGCGCGTTTCTGCTCGGCTCACGCGACCGTGACGCCGCGCCCGAGCAGTCCGCCTTCGCCGCGACCGCAGCATCCACCGAAGCTCGCCCGACACTGGCGCTGCTGCCGCTGACGGTTGCCGCCGCTCCGGGCGACGAGGGGGCGACCGAGCGGGATCTCTCGCTCCTGGCGCTGTCGCTGACCGACCTCCTCCACACCCGCCTCTCCGGCATCCCGGGCATTCAGGTCCGTCCGCTCATGACCGCGCTCGAGCAGGCCACCGCCGCCGACTCGCTCCGCGAGGCCGCGCTCGAGGTCGGAGCGACGCACGTGATCAGCGGCACGATCGAGCCCGCGGACGACGGCGAGCGGGCGGTGGTCGAGCTGGTCGCGTTCGAGATCCCGCCGCGGCTGCCGGCGCGCTCGACGCCGCTCGGCCGCTTCGCGCTGCCGCTGCTCCGCGACACGACCGACTTCGCGGCCCTGATCGAGACCCGCGACGCCATGGCGCAGCGGACGGTGCGGCTGGTCGGCTCGCCCTACGTCCTGACCGATCCCGAGCCCGGGGGCACCCGCGAGGCGGAGGCCTGGCGCCTCTACGTGGTCGCCTATCAGCGGTTGACGGACGACTACTGCGCCGGCAGCGCTCCGGCGATCGCGCTGCTCGAGCGCGCGCTCGAGATCGATCCCGAGTTCGGCCTCGCGTGGGAGGCGCTGGGCACCGCCCACTACAACCGGGTCTGGGCGTGCGGCGAGTCGGCCGAGCTGTACGACGCGGCGTTCGCGGCGTTCGCCCGCGCGGAGGAGGTGGCGCCGGCGCTACGCACCCCGCGCATGATGCGGATCACCCTGCTGATCGAGACCGGCCGGGTCGAGGAGGCGTACGAGCGGATCCTGCGCGAGCTCGAGGCCTACCCGAACGATCCGCTGAGCCTCAACGCGCAGAGCTCCGCGCTGCGCTACGCCGGGTTCCTCGAGCCGTCGT
>CAZLLV010000037.1:0-9729 GCA_964560325.1 uncultured Thermoanaerobaculia bacterium
CCGAGCGCCGCTTCGAGGGCCGCCTTCAGGTTCGCCACGCGCGCCGCCACGTCGATCGCCTCGACCGCGTCGGGCGCCTGCCGGTCCCCCGGCGCGGTCAGCGCCCGCAGCCGCTTCCAGGCCGCGTCGACCGCCGGGCGCACCTGCCGCAGCCCCCAGACCTTCGGCACCTCCTCCCCCACGGCCTGCTGCGCCCGTTCGCGCCGGCGCTCGAAGTACTCGTCGAGCGTCCGGAGCACCAGGTCGAGCGGCACCCCCTCCTCGTGCCATCGGCGCGCGACCCGGTAATCGGACGGCGAGAGCAGGAGCGGGGAGCCCCGGTGCAGCAGGAAGCAGGACTCGATGCGCTGGAAGTACTCGAAGGCCGAGGGGTCGTCACTCGTCATGCGTCCGGTCCTCGACGATCTCTCCGGCCGCGAGCAGGACCGTCTCGCCGTCGCACACGAGCCGCAGGTGCCCGCGCTCGTCGAAGCCGGCGAACTCCCCCTCGACCGTCTCGTCGCCGGTCCGGCAGCGCAGCCGCTCCCCCTCCCGGTGGACCGAGAGCTCGCGATAGGCGGGGACGGCGTAGGCGAGATCGCCCAGGTGCGCGAGCTCGGCCTCGACTCCGGCGACGAGCGCCCGCGCCAGGCCGCCGAGCGACGGCGGCTCCGCGGCGTGGTCGGCGACGGCGGTGGCGCCATCGGGCAGCTCGGGGCCGACGCGCGGCCGGGCGTGGTTGACGCCGAAGCCGAGGAGCGCGACGGGCGGACCGGAGCCGAGCGCCAGCGACTCGGCCAGGATGCCGCCCACCTTGCGCCCATCGATCAGTACGTCGTTCGGCCATTCGAGCCCACACCGGTTCGGCGAGCCCGCGTCCGCGAGGATGGCGCCGATCGCCCGGGCGAGGCCGACGCCGACCAAGAGCGGTAGGCTCGCGAGCGCCGCGGAGTACGGCGGGGAATCGTCCGCCGCCGGCTCCGGCAGCGGCAGGACGCGCGTCGCGTAGACCCCGGCGCCGGGCGGGCTCGTCCAGGTGCGGCCCCGGCGCCCGCGCCCGGCGGTCTGCTCGAGCGCCAGGACCAGCAGCTCGGGCGGGCGGACCTCGTCCGCCAGGTAGGTGGCCACGATCCGCCGCGCCAGCCGGTTGGTCGAGTCGATCCGCTGGGCGACGACCCGGTTCGGCGGCCCGGGGGGCACGCCGCCGAGCGCTTCGAGGAACCGCCCGAAACGAGCGGGAGGCTCGGCCGTCACGGCCTCTCCAGGCCCGCCACCAGCCGCTCCCGCCGCTCTTCGAGCTCGCGGAGCTTCTCCCGATTCCCCTCGACCACCTGGGGCGGCGCCTTGGCCAGGAACGCCTCGTTCGAGAGCCGCCCGCGGGCGCGGTCGATCTGCTCGTCGAGGGCCGCGAGGTCGGCCTCCCGCCGCGCGCGCTCCTCCTCCCCCAGCTCGACCGTTTCCGGCACCAGGCCGACGTGGACGCCGGCCACCAGGTCGCGGGTCGCCCCGTCGGGCACGTCGCCCACCGTGACGGTGCCTTCGCCTCCGGTCGGGCAGAGCGAGAGGAGCACCGGACGCTGCTCGGCCAGGAAGGCGTGGAGCTCCGGGTCGTCGGCGGAGACGTGCACGTCGAGGCCCTGGCCCGGCCGCACGCCGAGCTCGGCGGCGAGCGCCCGCACCCGCGTCACCGCTTCGACCAGCGCCGCCACCCGTGCTTCGACCCCGTCGTCCTCCCACGCCGGCTCCGCTTCCGGGTACGAGGCGAGCGCGATCGTCTCCGGGTGGACCTCCTCGTGGCCCGGCAGGCGCTGCCAGAGGTCCTCGGTGAGGAAGGGCATCACCGGGTGGAGGAGGCGCAGCGACCGGTCGAGCACCGTGAGCAGCACGTCGCCCACCCGCGGGCGCTCGTCCTCCCCCTGCGCACCCAGGAGCGCCGGCTTCGCGAGCTCGATGTACCAGTCGCAGAGCTCGCCCCAGAAGAAGTGGTACAGGCGGTTGCACGCCTCGTCGAAACGGAAGGCGGCGAAGCGCTCGTTCACCTCCGCCGCGGTGCGCGAGAAGCGGGAGAGGATCCAGCGCTCCGGCGCCGCGAGCTCCCCGACCTCGCCCGCCCCGAGCTCCGGCCGCACCCGCGCGTCGCTCCCGTCGAGCCGGGTGAGGGCGAAGCGGGTGGCGTTCCAGATCTTGTTGCCGAAGGCGCGGTAGCCGGCCATCCGGTCGAGGTCGAGCGGGATGTCGCGCCCCGGCGAGTCGAGGATCGTCAGCGTGAAGCGCAGGGCGTCGGCGCCGTACTCCTCGACCATGTCCATCGGGTCGACGACGTTGCCCTTCGTCTTCGACATCTTCTGGTTCTCGGCGTCGCGCACGAGACCGGTCAGGTGGCAGTACCGGAACGGCGATTCGTCGGTGAAGTGGTAGCCCATCATCACCATGCGCGCGACCCAGAAGAAGAGGATGTCGTGGCCGGTGATCAGCACGTCGGTCGGGTAGAACGTCCGAAGGTCCGCGCTCTCCTCCGGCCAGCCGAGGGTCGAGAACGGCCAGAGGCCGGCCGAGAACCAGGTGTCGAGCACGTCCTCGTCCTGCCGCAGCTCGTCGGTCCCCGCCTTCGCCACCGCCTCCGCCCGGTCGCGCGCCACCACCACCTCGCCGTCGGGCGTGTACCAGGCGGGCACCCGGTGCCCCCACCAGAGCTGGCGCGACACGCACCAGGGGCGGATGTTTTCGAGCCAGTGCTCCCAGGTCTTGCCGTAGGTGGGGGGGATCAGCTCGAGCTCACCCGAGCGCACGGCCTCGAGCGCCCGCTTCGCCATCCCCGAGACGTCGCAGAACCACTGCGTCGAGAGGAGCGGCTCGACCGGCTCGTCGCTCCGCTCGCTGTGGCCGACGTTGTGCTGGTGGTCTTCGACCTTGACCAGCGAGCCGCCGCTGCGCAGCCGATCGATCACCTTCCGGCGCGCCTCGAAGCGGTCGAGGCCGGCGAGCTCCTCCCCCGCCGCCTCGGTCATCCGGCCGCGCCGGTCGATCACCTGGATCGCGGGGAGGCCGTGGCGGCGCGAGATCTCGAAGTCGAGCGGGTCGTGGAACGGCGTCACCTTGACGAGGCCGGTACCGAACTCCGGCTCGACGCCCTCGTCGGCCACGAACGGGATGTGCCGGCCGACCAGCGGCAGCACGGCGAAGCGCCCTTCGAGGTGCGCGTAGCGCTCGTCGCCGGGAGCGAAGGCGATACCGGTGTCGCCGAGCATCGTTTCCGGCCGGGTGGTCGCGACCACCACGCGCTCGCCGGACGGCATGCCCTCGGCGTCCGCGATCGGGTAGGCGACGTGGTAGAGGTGCCCCTGGACCTGCCGCATCTCGACCTCGAGGTCGGAGATCGCGGTGTCGAGCACCGGCGACCAGTTGACCATGTACTCGCCGCGGTAGATCAGGCCCTCCTCGTGGAGGCGGACGAAGGCCTCGCGCACGGCCCGGTTCAGGCCCTCGTCGAGAGTGAAGCGCTCGCGGGTCCAGTCGCAGCTCGCCCCCAGCCGCTCGAGCTGGCTGCGGATGTTGCCCTGGTACTGCTCCTTCCACTGCCACATGCGCTCCTCGAAGCGCTCCCGGCCCAGCTCCTCGCGGCTGGTGCCCTCGGCCTCGACCATGCGCTCGACCATGAGCTGCGTGGCGATGCCGGCGTGATCGGTGCCGGGGAGCCAGAGCGCCTCGTAGCCCTGCATCCGCTTCCAGCGGGTGAGCAGGTCCTGGAGCGCGGTCTGGAGCGCGTGCCCGATGTGGAGCTTTCCCGTCACGTTGGGCGGCGGGATCATGATGCAGAAGGTCTTCCGGTCGCTCGGCGCCGCGACCGTGAAGTAGCCGCCGTCGCGCCAGTGCTCGCTCCAGCGCGTTTCGAAGCGCTCCGGATCGAACTGCTTCTCCATGGTCGGGCTCGTCGGGGTCTGCTCGGGGGGCATCGCGGTCTCGCTGTCGGTTGCGGATGGAAGCCGGGGCCGTCACGGCCGCAACGGCGGCCGTGTCTCTCGGCCGCCTCGGTGCCGGCGTGCGGCCGGCTCGGGAGTGTGCGCGGAGGACTTCGGCCTCAGTCGGCCGACTCCACCTGCGTCTCGAGCTCGCGGAGGCGGTCGCGGATGACCACCTCGGCGAGGTCGGGCACGACCTCCCAGGCGACCTCGCGGACCGACCGGTCGCCCAGCAGCTCGACGACCCGGCGGGCGACCCGCTCGACGTCCTCGTCCGACAGCGGGCTGTCCGCAGAGGCGGGGACGGCCGGAGCCGGCATCTCCGGCTCACCGGCAGGCCCGGCGTGCTCGGCGGCCTCGTCGAAGTCTTCCGGCTCCATCTCGAAGACGTCGGCCTCGGCCTGCGTCGCGCCCGCCGTCTCCGGTCGATCCCACGCCGAGGGCTCGCCGGCGGTGCTCCCGACCGCCGACGGCGGCGGCACCTGGGTCGACGGCCGGTCGTCCTCGTCGAGATCGTCGAGGCCGATCGCGAACGGCTCGGCCGCCATCTCGGGCGCCGGAAGCGGCTCGGGCTCCTGCGTGCGGGCGTGGCCCCAGTCCGCGATCGACTCGCCGGCCTCGTCCCCGGCCCGGCCGGCGCTCGAAGCGCCACCGGCCGAAGCGCCCGCGGGCTCCCCCGCCGCCTCGGCCGACAGCTCCTCCACCAGGCGCTGGAGCTCCTGCGAATCGAACGGCTTCTTGAGGAAGGCGTCGCAGCCGCTCTTCTCCGCCGCCTCCTCGTCGAACGGCTCGAAGGTGCTGACCAGGAGCAGGACCGGCACCTCGGGCCGCAGGCTCTTCGAGTGCTTCGCCACGTCGTAGCCGCTCGCCCCCGGCATGTGCACGTCGGCGATCACGAAGTCGGGGGTCGTCTGGTCGAGCTTCTCCAGGGCGTCGTCGCCGTTGCCGACGGCCACCACCTCGTAGTCTTCGTCCATGAAGGTCAGCTCGATGACCTTCTGGATGGTGACGCTGTCGTCGGCCAAAAGGATGGTTCGGGTCATCTCTACCTCGCGCTCGGTGACGGATGCAGGGGATGGGGTGCAAGTCGTTCTCGAAGGTACGCCACGATCTCGCCGGTCGGAGTGCCGGGCGGGAAGACGGCGTCGATGCCCGCCTCCTCGAGCCGCGAGATGTCGGCCTCCGGGATGATGCCGCCGGCGAACACCAGCACGTCCTCGGCTCCCCGCTCCGCCAACTGCCGGACGACCTCGGGGAGCAGGCGGTTGTGCGCTCCCGACAGGATCGAGAGCCCGACCGCCTCGGCGTCCTCCTGGACCGCCGCGGCGGCGATCTGCTCGGGGGTCTGGCGCAGGCCGGTGTAGATCACCTCGAAGCCGGCGTCTCGGAGCGCTCGGGCCACCACCTTGGCGCCCCGGTCGTGCCCGTCGAGCCCCGGCTTCGCGATCAGCACGCGGTGCGGCCATCCCCCGTCCATGGCGCCGGATCTTAGCAGCCCTCGGGGCGGAGCGCAGGAGCGAGCCGGCCTGCCTCTTGCATTCTCTCCGTACACGAACGTCACGTCTACGACCAGATCTTGCAACGGATGGAAGGGGGACCGGCTGGACCATGGCAGAAGTTGCAATCGACGAGAGACCAGGGACCGTCCAGACACGGCATTCGGTCACGCGCTATGATCGGCGGGACGTCTTGCCGGAGATGAGGTCATGATGCAGAGCGCGGCGGCCCAGCAGAAACCGACATCCGTGCTGCGGGATCTCGACTACGTCGAGCAGAAGCTCTCGTGGATGCGGGAGCTGGAGATCTGGCCGAACGGTCCGCGCTACCTCTGGACCGACGCCTTCGGGCTCGTGCTCCTCATCTCCCTCTACCGCGAAACCGGCACCGAGCGCTACCTCGACGAGGCGAGGCGGCTGGCCTCCGAGGTCGACCGCGTTCTCGGCCAGGAGGCCGGCGGACTGCGGATCGGCGAGGCGCCCGACCGGGAGGGGCAGTACTTCCACTACCTCTCGATGTGGCTCTACGCCCTCCACCGCCTCGGCAAGATCGATCCCGCGTACCAGGCGCGCGCGCTCGAGCTGGTCCGCGAGACCCACCCGCACTTCATCCGCCCCGGCTTCGGCGTCTACTGGAAGATGAAAGACGACCTGTCGGCGCCGATGCCCGGCTTCGGCGTCGGCGCCCTCGACCCGTTCCACGGCTACGTCGTCTACCGGCTGCTCGGCGAGGACGAGCTGGCGAACGAGATCCGCGACATGAAGGCGCTGATCGACGTCGGCCTGCGCAAGCTCCACGTCACGCAGGACCTGGGGATCGGCATGATGCTCTGGCTCAGCCACTTCTTCCCCCGCCGCCGCTGGGCCGCCCTCCAGCGCCACCGCTGCCTGGAGATGCTCCAGACGCTCTGGATCGACCCGCCCGGCTACTTCTGCCGCCAGGTCGGCAAGCCGGAGACCAAGTTCGCCTTCACCAACTACGGCGTCTCCCTCGGCCTCCAGGCGGTCGGCGCCGGCCTCGCCCACGTCCACTCCCTCCACCGTTTCTTCGACGCCTACCGCGCCGGCGACGAGTACGACGACGCCGCCATCACCCACGTCATGTCGTGCTGCTCCCACTTCCCCGGCGAGCTGATCCCGAAGCCGCTGAACGCGTAGCCAGATTCGGGGCCCTCCGGCCTCGGAGGCTCGATCAGCCCGCTTCCCGCAACAGCTCGGCGACCGAGACTTCGAGGGCCGACGCGAGCCGCAGGAGCGCTTCGAGGGTGATGTTCTGGCGCCCGCGCTCGACCGCCGAGAGGTAGGGCCGGGTGAGCGACGCGCGCTCCGCGACCGCTTCCTGCGTCAGGCCGAGCCGGTGGCGGTGCTCGCGGATCCGCTCCCCGACCGACGCCAGGTAGCTCGCCGCGTCGACCGGCTGCTCGCGCGCGCCGAGGAGCGTTTCGATGCGCGCGATCCCCCGGAGCGCGCCGTCGTCGACCACGTCGGCTTCGAGGTCGGCGAGATCCTCTTCCGGCCCGCGGGACGCCGCGCCGCCGACCAGGAGCAGCGGCCGGGGATCGAGCGCACGCAGGAGGGCCACCGTGTCGCGCGCCGCCGGCACCTGCGCGGGTAGGGTGACCGAGAGGGCCACGAGGTCGGGTGAGCGCTGCTCCACGTAGCTCCGGAGATCGCTCGCCGGCATGCTCCCGCCCAGGTAGTCGACGACCCAGCCGCGCCACTCGAGGAGCGCCGCCACCACCCGCGCCGGCAGGACGTGGGCCTCCCCCTCCACGACGGAGACGACCGCGTCGAGACCGAGCTTGCGCCGCGGCGGCCGGGCGCGACGGACCCGCTCCATCTCCTCGAGCGTGATCTCGGTCGCCCGGTGCTCCTCGGCCACCGAGAGCTGCCCCCGGTGCCACCGCTCCCCCACCGTGCGCAGCGGGGGCACGAGCACGCGCAGGAAGAGGGTCGGCGTATCGAGCCCCGCCGCCAGCCCGTCGCCGACGGCGACACCCGCCGCGCCCCGGTCTCCCCGCAGCAGCGCGTCCAGGTAGCGCTCTCTCAGCCGTTCTTCGAAATCGTCGTCACCGGCTTTCGCGGTCGTCATCGATGTAGTCTACTATAGTTGACATGATGTATCCCATCTCATACAATTCCTGCCGCGCGCCGCGGCGGCCCGGTCGGTGAGACCCCGAGACTCGCAGGCCGGCCCCGCGGCGCATTCTCTCTCGCTCGACCCGGGATCGACGTCATCCGACCCCGGCACCGCTTCGTACTCTACGGCCGAGAATCCCGAGACGACCGACATGAGCCGGAACCGCACCTGCAACGCTCCTGCACTCCGTCCGGAGCGACCCCGATGAGGGTCGCGATCGTCGGTGCCGGCATCGCCGGCCTGACCGCGGCCCGCGCGCTCGACCGGCGGGCGGAGGTCGACCTGTTCGAGGCCGCCCCGCGCGCCGGAGGCCACGCCTGGACGGTGACCGTGGAGGACGGCGGGGCCGAGCACCGGATCGACGTCGGCTTCATCGTCTACAACCGGCGGAACTACCCGATCTTCTCCTCGCTCCTGGACGAGCTCGGCGTCGACACGGCTCCCACCTCGATGAGCTTCTCGGTGTCGTGCGCGGACGGCGGCTTCGAGTACGGCGCCGAGGATCTGGGCGGCCTCTTCGCCCGGCGGGCGAACTGGATCGACCCGCGCTTCTGGGCGATCGTGGCGGGACAGGCGCGCTTCTGGCGCGCCGGCTCGCGCGCTCTCGAGCCCCCGTCCGGGCTCCCGGCTCCCGGGGTGGGAGAGACGGTCGAGGCCTTCTGCCGGCGAGCCCGCCTGCCGCGCTCGTTCGTCGAGCTCTACCTCCTCCCGATGGGTGGCGCGATCTGGTCGGCGCCGCCGGGGGAGGTACGCTCCTTCCCCGCCCGGACGCTCCTCGCTTTCTTTCGTCAGCACGGCCTGCTGAAGCTCGTCGACCGGCCGCGCTGGCGGACGGTGGTGGGCGGCTCGGCGCGCTACGTCGAGGCGCTGGTCGGCGGCCTGCGGGGCCGCGTCCACCTCGGCACGCCGGTGCGCCGGATCGTGCGGCGGAACGGACACGTACGCCTCGAGCTCGGCGGCGGCCACCGCGACTACGACCGGGTGGTCGTCGCGACCCACAGCGACCGGGCGCTTCGGCTCCTCGACGCGCCGACGCCCGCCGAGCGCGAGGTGCTGGGAGCCATCCGCTACCGCGAGAACGACGTGGTGCTCCACCGCGACACCTCGCTCCTCCCCCGCAGGCGCCGCGCCTGGGCCACCTGGAACGTCCGCCTCGACGGCGAGGGGTCCTCCGGCGTCGGCGTCACGTACTGGATGAACCGGCTCCAGCCGCTCGCCACACCCTCCGACTGGTGCGTGACCCTCAACCGGAGCCAGCGCATCGATCCGGCCGCCGTCGCTTTCCGCACGTCGCTCGCCCACCCGCAGCTCGACACCGCGGCGGTCGCCGCCCAGGCGCGCTGGGAGGAGATCGACGGCACCGGCGGCGTCCACTACGCCGGCGCCTACTGGCGCTGGGGCTTCCACGAGGACGGGGCCTGGAGCGGCGAACGGGCGGCGCTCGCCGCGCTCGCCGCGCCGGCGGCCGGAGAGGTGGCGGCGTGAGCTCACCCGCGGCTCCGCTCGCGAGCGCCCTCTACACCGGCCGGCTCCGCCACCGGCGCTCGGCGCCCCAGGCTCACCGGCTCTCGTATCCGGTCTTCATGCTCTACGCCGACCTCGACGAGCTCGACCGGATCTTCGCCGGGAGCCGGCTCGCCTCCGTCCGCCGGCCGGCGCTCGCCCGGCTGCGGCGCGCCGACTACTCGGTCGGGAGCCCCCCGGGAGACGGCTCCGCGGAGCTGCCCTGGGCCGAGGCGGTGCGCCGCGAGGCGTCGGAGCGGATCGGCCGGCCGATCGAGGGACCCGTGCGCCTGCTGACCAACCCGCGCACCCTCGGCTACCGGATGAACCCGGTGAGCTTCTACTACTGCTTCGGCCGGTCCGAGGCGGGCACGGGCGACCGGGAGCCGCCGCTCGAAGCGGTGCTCGCCGAGGTCACCAACACCCCGTGGGACGAGCGCCATGTCTACGCCGTCGACCTGCGCCGCTGCGAGCGCCGGGGGGCCGGGTGGCGGACGCGCCTCGCCAAGCGCTTCCACGTCTCCCCCTTCTTTCCGATCGAGATGGAGTACGAATGGCGCTTCGTAGCGCCCGGCCGCCGGCTGGTCTTCCACATGGAGAACCATCGCGGCGGCGAGAAGGTGTTCGACGCCACCCTCGGTCTCGAACGCCG
>CAZLLV010000038.1:0-3370 GCA_964560325.1 uncultured Thermoanaerobaculia bacterium
CGACGAGCTGCGCGAGCACCTCGGCTGGACTCGAGAGAAAGGGGTCGCGCTCCATGGCTAGACGGGATCGGTCGGTTCGAGGTGATCTGTCGCTCGTCGCCACCTGTGGCCTCGGGCTCGAGGAGCTGGTCGAGGCCGAGCTCGCCGCGATCGGCGCCCGCGACGTGCGGCCCCGGCGCGCCGCCGTCTCCTTCGCCGGCACCTGGAAAGACGCCTACCGCGCCAACTGGCGCCTGCGCGCCGCCAACCGGGTGCTCCTCGAGCTCGCGACCTGGCACGCCGCCGACGCCGACGCGCTGGCGCGCGGCGCGAGCGAGCTGGTGGCCGGCCACCGCGAGTGGGGCGGCCTGCGCACCGACGCCCTCTTCCGCCCGGAGCGGAGCTTCGCGGTGCGCGCCACCTCGTCGCGCTCGGCGCTGCGCGACGCCCGCTGGGTGGCGCTCCGCGTCAAGGACGGCATCGTCGACGCCCAGCGCCGCCGCTTCGGGAAGCGCGCGACGGTCGAGAAGGGCGACCCCGACCTCCAGCTCCGGCTCTTCCTGCACGAGGACCGGGCGACGCTCCTCCTCGACCTCTCGGGCGACTCGCTCGACCGGCGCGGCTACCGCGTGGCGCCGGGCGCGGCGCCGGTGCGCGAGCAGATCGCCGCGGCCTGCGTGCTGGCGAGCGGCTGGGACGGGAGGGGAGCGGTGGTCGACCCGATGTGCGGCTCCGGCACGCTCCTCGCCGAGGCGGGGGCGATCGCCCTCGGCCTCGCGCCGGGGCGCCTGCGCGAGGCGTGGGGGCTCGAGCGCCTGCCCGGCTTCGACCGCGCGGCCTGGGAGGCGGTCCGGCGGGAGCCGATCCCGGCGCTCGCCCCCGACGTGCGGCTCTTCGGCAACGACCGCGCGCCGGAGGCCGTGCGCGCCGCCGAGGCGAACCTCGAGCGCGCCGGGCTCGCCGGCCGCGCCACCCTCACGGTGGGCGACGCGTTCGACTTCGCGCCCCCGGACGGCTCGGCCGGCACCGGCGGGCTCTTCCTGGTCAACCCGCCGTACGGCGAGCGGATCGCGCGAGACGACGACCTCTGGCCGCGCCTCGGCGACCTGCTCAAGCAGCGCTACGGCGGCTACCGGGCGGCGATCCTGGCCGGCATGCCCGGAAAGGGCCCCGACCCGACCAAGCGGCTCGGGCTGCGCACCGAGCGGCGGGTGCCGGTCAAAAACGGCCCGCTGGATGCGCGCATCCTGCTGTTGGACCTGTACTGAACCGAGGAATTCGGCTTTGCCGCCCTCGGTTGTTTTCCGCGCGCCACCCTCTGACCGAGCCTGACCCACGACGCTCTGACACACGACATGGCCGAAGCCATCGCCACCTCCAGCTCCGAGGCCCCCGCCTCGTCGTCCGCCGCGCGCGCCTGGCTCGCCTGGCTGGCGACGGCCGGTGCGGTCTTTCTGGGCGCGGTGCTCCTCTTCGCCACCTGGGCGAAGGCGATCCACCCGGCGGCTTTCGTCCAGGAGATCGCCGAGCGCGGCCTGACCTTCGGCGTCGGCGCGACCGCGGTCGCGTTCCTCGCCCTGGCGCTCGAGGCCGGTCTCGGCACGCTCCTGATCCTGAACGTCCGGCGGCTCTGGGTGCTGGTCCCGACCGCCCTGCTGGTCGCCTTCTTCCTCTTCCTGACGGGTCAGGACTACTACTACGCCCTGCGCGGGATCGAGCACGGCGGCGCCTCGTGCGGCTGCTTCGGGAATCTGGTCCAGCGCACGCCGGCCGAGGCGTTCTGGCAGGACCTGGCTCTGCTCGTGCCCGGGCTCGCTCTCGCCTTCCTCGCGCGTCCCCGGACCGAGCGCCTGCCGGCGCTGCGGATCGCGGCCGCCGTCGTGGTGACGCTCGCGGTGGTCGCCTTCACCTGGAAGGCGCCCGAGCTGCCGCTCGACGACTACGCCACGCGCCTCAGCCCGGGTGTCGACGTGACGCAGGTCTGCACCGGCGAAGGCACGCAGCAGATCTGCCTCGACACGCTCGCGCCCGGCATCGCGAAGGGGGAGCACCTGGTGATCCTGACCGAGCTCGACGAGGCGTTCGGCGAGCGGGTCGAGACGATCAACCGCTACCTCGACGCCCGCCTGCTCGACGCGCCCGAGGCGCCCGGGGTGGAGGTGTTCACCACCACCGGCCCGATCGAAGGGCAGACTTTCTACTGGAGTTGGGGGCCCGGCTTCGAGCCGCACCAGGCGCCCCCGGACCTGATGATCCCCCTCTACCGCCGCCTGCCGCGCTCCTTCCTGGTGCGCGACGGCGAGGTGGTCGAGACCTGGGACGGGCTGCCGCCTTTCGAGCGGTGGGCCCCCACGATGAACGACCAGATCGCCGCCCTCGGCGGCTGACACGCAAAACTTTCGGGAGAGCTCCCATGAACCGTATCGACTTCCACCCTGCCCGCCTCGCGGCGGCCGTCTTCGTCCTCGCCGTCCTGCTCGCCGGCCTCGCCCCCGCAGGGGCCCAGGTGCCGGACCCGATGTTCTCGGACTTCGAGCCGGTCGGCTCCTACTCGCTCGAGGTGGGTGGGCAGGCGGTACCGTCGGCCGAGATCTACCAGTCGGAGCGCGCCCGCGCCATCCTCGTGATGAGCTCGAAGCTCGACGGGCCGGTGCTCGTCAACATGCGCTCGCGCCAGGTCGAGTCGGTCGCTCTGATGAGCCTCGCCAAGCGCTCGGACGGCTCGATCGACGTGCTGGCCGACGCTCCGATCCAGCCGGTCTCCGCCTTCGAGGTGCTGGAGAACGGTGTCTCGTTCTCCTTCGGCGGCAAGTCGGTGCAGCTGCTCGCCCGCGAGTCGCTGACCGGCCGCCAGACCGCCCAGTCGCTGCTCGAGTACGAGCCCGCCTACGAGCGCGCCGCCGCGAGCTACGAGCCGAACGGCAGCCTGGTCGCCGAGCTCGAGAAGCGCACGGATCCGATCCGGGTGCAGGTCTTCTTCAACTCGAAGTGCGGGGTCTGCAAGCAGATGGTGCCGCGGATCATCAAGCTCGACCGCACCCTCGACAGCTCGAACATCGAGTTCGACTACTACGGCCTGCCGGACAGCTACAGCGGCGACGAGGAGATGGATCGCAAGGGCGTCACCGGCGTGCCGACCGGCATCGTGTACGTGAAGGGGCGCGAGGTCGGCCGCATCATCGGGGGCGATTGGCGCATCCCCGAGCTGGCGATCAAGAACGCCTTGAACGGCCGGAGCTGAGCAGCATCTCCAGCGGGTTCGTCCCGCCGTTGTGCCACGCCGTGTCGGGGTGCTGCAGCTCTCCCGGCCGCGTGACGCGGGAGATACCGAGGGATTCCAGGCCCGAGACGACCGTCTCGGGCCTGTTCGTTTCGAGGCCGGCGAGCGCCG
>CAZLLV010000039.1:0-3900 GCA_964560325.1 uncultured Thermoanaerobaculia bacterium
CAGCGGCACGCGCATGTCCGAGATCGACGACAAGGTGGTCAAGTGGATCGACGAGGACTTCGGCCGCGCGCTGCGGAGCGGCCTCGGCGCCGAATACGCCGCCGGAAGGAAGGCGAGGAAGTAGACGGCTCGGCTCGGCGGGGAGCACCTGCTCCTCCGCCAGCCAGGCCGCGTACGTCCGCTACGGTGGTAGCCTGATCCGGCTCGAGCAAGCTCCCATCCCTCAAGACCCCACAAGGAGGACAGCGATGCGCCGCTGGTGGACCCGAATCGCGCTCGTGATCGCTTTCTCGGCGGGCGTCGCCGCGGCTGCTGGCGGCGAGCAGCAGCCGGTGACCGGCTGGCAGTCGCCGCCCGAAGACATCCTCGCGGTGCTGCACGCACCCCAGCTTCCCAGGTCCTGGATCGCGCCCGGCGAGGGGCACCTGCTCCTCGCCGACCCCGTGCTCTATCCGCCCCTGGCGGAGCTGGCGGCGCCCATGCACAAGCTCGCCGGCATCCGGGTCGATCCCGCCCTCAACGGCTTCCACGGCCGCCACGGTGGCACCTCCCCGCGGCTGGTCCGGGTGGACACCGGCGAGACGACTCCGCTCGGTCTGCCGGCGGACGCCGAAGTCCACGACGTGAGCTGGACCGCGGACGGCCGTCGGTTCGCGCTGACCGTCGGGCACGGCGACCACCTCGGGCTGTGGGTCGGCTCCGTGGACGGGCGGGCCGGCAAGATCGAGAACGTCGCCCTCAATCCGCTGCTCGGCACCCCGGTGCGCTGGCTGCCCGACCAGAAGCGGCTCCTGATCCGCCGCGTCCCCGCCGGCCGCGGTCCGGCGCCCGGGCCGCCCGCCGTTCCGGCCGGTCCCAAGATCGTCGAGGGCGAGGGAGGGTCGGCACGCTCGACCTACGAGGCCCGGAACCTGCTCCAGACGGCGCACGACGATACCCTCTTCGAGCACTTCACCACCTCCGAGCTGGCGATCGTCGATCCAGAGCGGAAGGAGGTCACGACCCTCGGGGATCCCGCGCCGTACCGGACGGCGGAGCTCTCACCCGACGGCAGCTACCTGCTCGTCGAGCGCCTGGTCGAGCCGTGGTCGCACGAGGTGGCCTGGTGGCGGTTCGGCCACCAGATCGAGGTGTGGAGCGCGGCCGGCGAGCGGGTGGCGACGGTCGCCTCCCTCCCCCTGGCCGACGAGGTACCGGTGCACGGCGAGCCGGAGGGGCCGCGCGCCGTCTCCTGGCGTGCCACCGCCCCGCACGAGCTGTGGTGGGTCGAGGCGCTGGACGGCGGCGATCCGGTGGCCGAGGTTGCGCACCGCGACCGCCTGATGCGACTGACGGAGCCGTTCTCCGGCGAGGCCGAGGAGATGTTCCGTGCCGAGCATCGCATCGAGCCATGGCGCACCGCCTGGGCCGCCGAAGGGGGCTCGCTCATGCTCACCGAGCGGGAGCGGATCCGCCGCTGGCGCTACGTGTGGCTCCTGGACGTCGACGAGGGGAAGGCGCGCCGGTGGTTCGATCTCGACGAGGACGACCGCTACGGCGATCCCGGGTCCCCGCTGATGCGACCGCTCGGCAACGGGCAGATGGTCATGCACCAAAGGGGCGATGCGGTCTACTTTCGCGGCAGCGGCGCCACCGACGAGGGCGACCGGCCGTTCCTCGACCTGCGCCGCCTCGGCAGTCCCGAGGCTGAGCGCCTGTTCCGCTCCGCGCCCGACCGCTACGAGGTCCCCGTGGCGGTCATCGACGACGAACGCCTCGTGATCCAGTCCGAGTCCCCGGTCGACGTCCCGAACTACTACGTGGCCACGCTCGGCAAGCCCGTCCCGGCCGAGGACGGGGAGACGGTGCGCACCGTCACCCGCCAGCCGATCACCCGCTTCGAGGACCCTGCCCCGCAGCTGCGGCGGATCGAGAAGCGCATCGTGCGCTACGAGCGCGAGGACGGGGTCCCGCTCAGCTTCACGCTCCACCTGCCTCCCGGCTACGAGGAGGGAACGCCGCTCCCGACGGTGGTCTACGCCTACCCGCTGGAGTACTCCGGCGCCGCCACGGCGGGCCAGGTCCGAGGCTCCGAGCAGCGCTTCAGCCACTTCTGGGGAGCGTCTCACCTTTACTTTCTGCTCCGCGGCTACGCCGTGCTCGACCAGACCGCGATGCCGATGATCGGCGATCCCGAGACGACCTACGACACCTTCGTGCCTCAGCTCGTCGCCGACGCCGAGGCCGCCGTCGCCAAGGCCGTCGAGCTGGGCGTCGCCGACCCCCGGCGGATCGGCGTCATCGGCCACAGCCACGGCGGCTTGATGGTCGCGAACCTCCTCGCCCACACGGACCTGTTCCGGGCCGGCATCGCCCGCAGCGGCTCCTACAACAAGACGAACCAGCCCTTCGGGTTCCAGGCGGAGCGCCGGTCGCTGTACGAGGCCCGAAACGCCTACATCGAGCTCTCGCCCACCTTCTTCGCCGACCGGGTCGACCAGCCGATTCTGATCATTCACGGCGACGACGATTCCAACCCGGGCACGCTGACCTTCCAGTCCGAGGTCTTCTTCGAGGCGGTACGCGGATCCGGCGGGACGGCGAGGCTCGTGCTGCTGCCGTTCGAGGACCACGGCTACCGAGCGCGCGAGACCACCGAGCACGTGCTCTGGGAGCAGCTCCGCTGGTTCGACGAGCACGTCAAGGGCGTGCCGCCGTAGCCGCTGGGGATCCGGTCGCCCGACTTCATGACCGACTCCATGACGGCGGCCATCTCGTGCGGCCCGGGCCTCACTCGTAGTGAGTCCACATGCGGAGCACCTTGACCGTCGGGGTGTCGTCCAGCACCTGGTACACGAGTCGGTGCTGCACGTTGATGGCCAGCCGCTCACCAGTCCAGCTCGTCGACGCAGTCTTCGACGGGGACCTCCATCCCCTCGCGGATCGAGTCGCGCATGCCCGGAATCGAAAGCAGGTACAGGGTCTCCTCGATGGAGCGCCAGTCGGCGCTCGAGATCAGGACGGCGTCGGCTCGGCGGCCGGTGATCTGGACGGGCTCGCTGGTCACGGCGACCTCGTCCAGGAGGCGGTAGAGGGTCTTCCGAGCCTCGGTGGCGGTGACCGTTTTCATGGGAGAAGCGTACGCTATCGCGTACGAAAGCCGCAGTCCGGCGCCGCCGCGAAGAAGGCCCCGAAGGCCAGGCCGGTCAGGGTGATAGCGTGCCGCCACCGTCATGCCGACAGGGGGCCTCGTGAACGCCAGCCTCTCCACCTCCCTCCGCCGTCTGCCGGGCGCCGGCCGCGTGGTCCGCGCCCTGGGCCTCGGCGGCGTCCCGGCGACCGGCTACTTCGGCGCCGGCTGGTCGCTGGGCACGCTGCTGCTGCTCTACTGGCTGGAGACCATCCTGGTCACGCTGGTGGTGGCGATCCTCATCCTCCGCCACCGTGCCGCGACGCGGAAGGCCGGCCACTGGAACACCGCGTACTCCGTCACCACGACCCGCGGGGGCCGGACCTCGACCCGCTCCGGCAAGACCACCTTCCTCACGGGCTTCCTCGGTGTGATGGTCCCCTTCACGGCCGCGCACGGGATCTTCGTCGCCGTCTTCGTGTTCCTCGTCTTCCCGCAGGAGTTCGGTCCCGCCGCCCTCGTCTCGGCCGACGCCCTGGCCGACGGGATGACCGCCATCGCCGTCTTCCTCCTCGCCAGCCTGCTCTTCGACCTCCCGGGGATCGCCGAGCGGCCCTTCTCCTGGGTGGAGCGCCTGGTCAACCGCGCCCAGGGCCGGATGATCGTCACCCACCTGACGATCATCTTCGGCGCCGGCGCGATGGCCCTCTTGGAGGCGCCGCTCGGCTTCCTCGTGGTGTTCGTCGTCCTGAAGTCGCTCCTCGACCTGGGCGGGATGCTACCCGCCCGCG